>JBFZAG010000152.1:0-54923 GCA_041309145.1 Candidatus Omnitrophota bacterium
GAGCGCTTTATTTCTTCAGGGAAGGCATTGTAGTCCAGATCGGAGCTGTTCTGCTTGGCAGGTGGACCGGCGGCTCTTTGGGCGCCTGGATGTATCGGACATTGAACGACCAGAAGGATGGGGGCCATGTGAAGAAATACCAGATCGGCCTGGCGGCTTTGTTTATTCTGTCCTTGTTTGGGATCTCGCCGCTGGGGGTTTTATTCCTTATTCCCGCCTATGCGACCGCGTTTATCTTGTGGAAAAGATATTCCTCTCAATTATACGCCCATCACCCGCAGCGCCCCCATCCGCTTATGACGGGAGTATTATTGGTGGGAATGGTTTTATTCGCGGGCTTTGTTCCCGCGGTAAGCCTGGATATGTTGTTGAGCGGCTTGCTGGTGGCGGTGTTTATCGGCGGAGTGGCAGGTTTTAGCTTGTTCGCCTGCATCGTTTCAGCTAAAGAGCATGATATCCTTGAGGGATTGAACCTCGGTTCCCGGCCGAGTAATTACGTCGCCGTGGGGCGCGCTTTTGAACGCAGTTTCGGCAATTTGAAAGAAGGAAATGTCCCCGAGGCCGTATTGACGGCCAAGATGTTCTTTGAGATGCCCATTGAGACCGAGATGAAACAAATGCTGAGCTTGGGCGACCCTATGGTTGATGATGTGCTCATGGGCACGGAATTCAGGAGATTCAACGCGATGGAGTTGGCGGCTATGGGTTACGGAAATGAGTACCTGAGCCTGATAAACGCGATCGCCAGAAAAACCGGAGAAGGGACTTATCCCTATATGATAACGCGCAATCCCTACCTGGACGGCGGAAATATCGTAGAATATCTCGTCGGCAATCCTTTTGGGCTGTGGGCTGTGCTTACCGCGGCGATGGGATTGCTGAGCTGGCGGGTGGTCAAGTTCAGCGCCATGACCGGACAGCTTGATCAAGCCGTAACTCCGGAGCTTTACCAGGCAATAGGCCGGGTTGTTTTGATGTTCGGAGCTATTTCGATTTTAGCCGTAAATTTTGCTCCCGCCGGAATTATACAATTTGCGGTAGCGATAGCAATGGCCGGTATTACCGGAATATATCTGGGGCTGTTGATTTACAAATGGTTCGGCGGCCGTCCTCCTATGCTTGAGCCATATCGGAAAGTGCGCGGCTTCCAGAAGGATGGGGGAAAACCGGTTCAGACAAGGTTGCAAGCCCAGAATTTAAATAACGAATTAGCGGAATTGTTATCCGCCGGTCCGGTCAAAGATTTTGTAATTCAGGAGATGGCCAAGAAAAACACGCTGTATCTCAATGACAGATGGGGAATAAGCATTCTGGACGGGATCGACAAAAACCGGCAGAATATACAAAGACAGGTTGGATTAATGGCATATTTTGAAAGAGGGCTGTTGATGCGTCCTTTTGTGAACTGGTTCGCCAAACCCGGTTCACGTATGCCGACAGTTTACAGCTTGATCGCCGAATCTTCTGTTCTTGGAGTACATCTGGCAGAAAAACAGGTTGATTTCAAGAGAATGGGGATCAGCAAATCTCCGATCCCCGGAGGTTACGGCAGTCCGGCCTTCCGTTTGTCTACGGTGATGGAAGAAGCGGGATTCCCGATGCGGGATAATCCGACAGAAGAATTTGTCGCGCCTTTAACCAAAGAGATCGCGGGGCTGATCGTTAAGGATGCCAGCGGAAGATTCCAGGCGCTGCCGGTTCCGTTTACGGAACAGCATATCCTGATCGACTGGGAAGGCCGGCCGATCGAGATGTGGCTGAGTGAAGGAAGGTATATTCGCCAGGAAATATTTGAATCGCTGTCGGGTATCGTCAATAAGCCCGGAGCGATCTTTATGGAAAGGCATCCTTTTGACAAACTGATGGAAGATGCCAGGCGCAATAAGTATGCGCCGGTCGCGCGGTATCATTCTCACCCGCTCAGGAACGAAAGCTTATTGCATCCCGCCTTGCTTCCGCTGCAGAGCATCCCGGATATCGTTATCGATCCGGCCGGCACCAGAGCAAAAATTTACACCTTTATCCATACTTCAGGCTCATCTCAGCAGCAGTTCCTGGAGAAAGACAGGCAGCTATGGGGTGTTAATATGGTCGAGGAGAATCATGACCTTTTTGCCATGCTCAAGAATAAAAACTATCAAAAGGCGCGGCAAGAAATTATCAATCAGTATTTTGCCGTACAAGAAGTCTCTTTGATCAGCCTTGACGGCGGGATCTTTGAGCCGTTTGCGCCTATCGATAATTTCCGAAGAGCGTTTTACGCAAAGATAGACGAACTGGCCCGCCCCATATTCGGCGATCTGGTCGGCACTCCTCTTTGGCAGGATTATGTATTTTTCAGCTGGGCCATTGTCGCGTCGACCCTGTTGTTTGCCATGCGCTATCATTACCGGGACGGAATGGTTAAACATCCCGGTTTAAACGATCAAGCCAAACAGCCATATCTCAACCATCGCATCGCAGAGGGGCTATTCAACCATCCTCTGATCAGTTTTTCAATACGCTCCGCGGTTTCTTTGGCAGTAATCACTTTCCTGCCCCTGGAGCATGTCACCTTCATATCCGGGATGGTCTGTTTTATTCTGTCATTATGGTGCGGACAGGCGGCGGGGGTCTGGTTATACAAGGCGCAGGGGGGGACAATTTCACCTGTGGTGAGAGAGCAGAAGGATGGAGGGAGAAAGCGCGTTGAACACGGGCTTTCGGATAAGGCGCTGGAAATGGGCAAGCGAGGGTATCGGTTAGTATATACGCCGCCGGTTCTGGGTAAATTGAAACTCGGCGTCCTGGAATTGCCGCAAACCAAAAAAGACGGCGACAAGGATGCGGGCGCGCTGGTCGGCGGGAATATGGCTGTTAAGGAAGGCATTCATGTTGAGGCCGCGGATAAGAAAAGAGACGGGGGAGAAGTTAAAAAGCCGGCTGAGGAGATTTTTGCGGAAGACGGAAGCCTGGCGGCTATTTTTGCGGATACGAAGAGATCGGTAGAGAGATTCACGCCATTTTTAACGGATAATAATATAGCATTCCAGCCGGCGTTGACTTTCGGCAGAAAAGGCCAGAAGGCAGAAGATATCCATTATCAGCGCCCGGCTCCCGGGCAGCATAGGCCGCGCATAGTGCTTATGTTAGTTCTGGAGGGTAAGATCAAAGCCCGGGCGTATACCGTTTTAGACGAGTTTGTCGCCGAGAGGATTGTTGAGTCCGGCAATTTGATCATGTTTACCCAGGCTTATTATATTGAGTACCTGGAAGATACCAGGATGCTGGAGATCAAACAGGGGCCTTACCCCGGGGATAAGAAGAGGGACCGGGTTGTCCTTAGAGAGATCAAAGACGGCGGCAAGGCTGTCGGAGCGACAGTGAACACTAACGGAAAACAGCGCAAGAGTATTATCGATATAACCGTGAATTTGGTGAAAAAACAGTTTGACGGTAAATTTATCGGTGCGCACAAAACTTACAATAAGATCATAGATCTCAAGAATCTCGCTTTTGCCGCTAAACAGGAATCTCTGTTCAACAGCGGGCAGATCAAACAGCCTGATTCCCGCGGGCCGCCCCGATCTTCCGAAGCAAATGAATTATTCCGGAACAATTATTTGAAATGGACGGTGATCTTAAGTATTTTCACCGCTTCTTTCTTAACGTCCTCAGCAGTAATCCTGTCGCATTTTACCCTTGCGTCAATTTTGTTCAGCCCGTTTTGTTTTATCTTGAGCCTGGGCGGCGCCAAATTCTTCTTCTCGACTATTCTGACCTTGCTGGCGGCCAAACCGGTCCTGAATAAGACCCCCTATAATGAAAAATTCTGCACGAATGTTCTTCCGAAAACATTTGAAAAATTACCTTCTCTTGCAATTGTCGTTCCTATAAAGGACGTTTCGAACCGCATTGTTCTGGAGACCCTGAGAAGAGCGGTCCTGGAAAGAGCGGATTATAAACAGGCGGGAGGCAAATGCTGTATTGTGGCGATCGATGACGACCTTTCAGTGGAAGAGGCGAATAGGTTGGGTTCGAGTACCCAAAAAGAACTGGAAAGGATCAATTTCTACCGCGCAAACAATATCGCTATCGTGGTTAGCCCCAGAGACATCGATAGAAAAGGCAAGTTCGGCAAGCCTATCGCCATGAATTACATGCGGGAAGCATTGAAGAGCAATAACCTGCGTGGAGGCTATGTCGAAGGCGGGGCGAAATTGGAAGAAGACGCTATCGTACTTCTTCTGGACAAGGATACCTATATTGCTCCGGGAGTCAGCAAGTTCATAATGAAAGAGTTTCAGGATGCCCAAAGATTGGCGTATATCCAGTGCCGCTGCGAACCTTATAACTTAAGTGAAAATTATTACACAAAAATTGTCGGATATATGACTACCCAGTATTATGATCTGGCTTTTCCGGCAACCAGCTATTTAGGGTCGCTTGTTCCTTTGGTCGGCCACGCGGTGTACCTGAGAGCTAAATTCTTTGACTGGAGCGAGAACAGGGTCAGCGAGGATCTGGACCTTGCCATGCGCCTGGTCACCAAAGGGTTTTACGGGAAATATATGGATCTGCCTCCCGAGATGTCCTTCACGGAATATGTGGCCAATAATTTTGAAGAAGAAGCGATGCATACCCACAGGTATGTGTACGGAGCTCTGCAATTCGTTTTTAATCCGATCACTCAGTGGCACAAAAAAGGAATTATGAGCTCGCAGGTGAAGGAGTTCCTCAATTCGCCTCATATGCCCTGGTATATTAAGGTCGACCTTCTTATCTATATAGTAAATCTTTTCTCCCACCCCAGTATCTGGATATTTTTATTCCTGGTTTTTCCTTTCCTGCCCCCGCATCCTTTATCCGCTGCCGGGCCGATCATCTTTTACTTTGTCATGGGAACCTGGGCGTCGGTCATGGTCAACAGGGCCAGAGATGTAAGCCGGACCGAGAGGGGAATCATGGGAGAAATATTTTTTCATCTGAAATACGCTCTTCCTTACGGGTTCTCGGTTTCTTCCCACTCCTGGTACGGTTTTAAGGGTTTCCTGGATTTCGCCTTAGACAGAAAACCTAAATTCCGCAGCTCCGCAGCGGGCGAAAATTTGCCTGACTATTCTCTCCGGGAAGCGATCGCCCAGTCAAGATATTTAGCCAGAAGCCTCACGGAAAGCGGGCTTTTCCTGGCGCTGGTAGTTATTTCCGGGTTCCGCATTTTGGGGGCGGATATTCAGTTTATCGCCCTGACAATTTGGGCATTGGGAAATTATTTTGTCTGGCAGAACCTGATGAATCCGATCCTGGTAAAAAGCCTGGGCCGGGCCTCCAGACACGGATTAAAACAAATTAAATCCGGACTTCATTTAACCCGCTTGGAAGATTCTAAAGACCAAAAAGTTTTTGATATGCGCACTGCCGCCCAGGATAAAGCTGATCGGGACGGCGGGCAATACCTTGCTCAGGCTGTCGAACCGAAACCTGGTTTCGGAGCGCTGGTCAGGACCTTAGGCTCGGTTTCTTTTGTCATGCTCAAGGGAGGGCTCTGGGGCGGGATCGAACCTTTTACCCGCTACAAGATCCAACAGCGGCTGATGCGCGCTTACGCCATATTCGAAGGGCCGATAAACTATGAGACCATTGATGAGGTCATTAGGCGTTGGGGGCACACCTCATTTACCTATGCGCTTAGGGATCTGGAAGATTCCGGCGATTTTGACAGAGAAGATATTGAATGGGGAAAGTTCCTGGTGAGCCAGAAAGATGGCCGGGAATTCGCGGCCTGGTTTAAAGAGCTCAAAGCCCGCTATCCGCAAAATCCTTTCTTGAAAGAATTTGACCTTTGGCTGCAATACAGTTTAAAAGGGTCCCAGAATCTGATGCTTATCCGCAAGGTCTCGCGCCAGGAAGTATTAAAAGAATTCAAACTGGATGCCGAAAAAGCAACAGTATTACTAAAAGGGAGAAATCCTTTTGTCGTGGATGAGCAGGATTTTCTCAAGGCCGCGGTGGTCGGCGCAACCGATATCTTTGCGGCGCATCAGCGAAGCCTTAGGCAGGTGGTCAAAGACCGGTATCAATATGCCGGCCGCCTGGCCAATTTCGAGGATATGGTCAAAGCTAACGGTTTCTCCGTTGACAAGTTCGGAAAATTCTTTAACGCGGTGCATTGCGCTTCCAGCGGGGAGGAGCTTGACATCGAATTCAGCCTGATGAAAGAGAATGAGATTAAATACTTCGCGGATCGGCTGGCCAGATTTGTTAGCCGGCGCCGGGATCTCGACTGCGGCGAAATAGATATTTTTAACATCGAGCGGAACCTGATAGCCAGGCCGGAAGCGCTGTCCGGCGCCCGGGGCAAATTGCGCTTGGCCCTTGATACCCTGTTTGATTCCAATAAGTTCATCGAAGGGCTTGCGCCGGCTTTACAGATCTTTGACCTTAAGAGCAAAGCCTTGCCGTATGATTTTAAGATCGTCATCAAGGATGACGCGGAATTTCTGGGAGGGTTTGATGAAAAATCCAAAAGCGTGTTCATCAACACGGCAATATTTGAGACCGGGCCGCCCCAGGTGATCGCTTTTATAGTCCTCTTAAACGCCTACAAACTTACCTATCCTGCCAAACCCGATGAAGTAGACGCGGCGGTCGTCCGCGAGGTCTACCGGCAAGCCGCCTACAGCAAAGATCCTTCTGATTCTATCTTTGTGCAGACCCGTAATTACCTTATTGCCTACCTTCGATCAAATCAAGACGCTCAAGCGAGTTCCTGGCTCGGGCAATTAGATGAATTAAACCGGATCATGGCCCTGCGCCGGCCTGAGCTTCTTGATAATCCCGCGGAGTTAACCGGGCTGTTCAATTATCTCATTCGCCTGCGCGTTATCGCTTATAATCCTGAAAGCTCGGCTGAAAAGAAAGAGTACCTGGTTAATGGCAACCCGCTTTATGCCTGGTTTATGGCGGTCAGGGCTGACCGGCCCGCGGCAACAGTCAGTTTCAATAATCCGCAAACCCAGGACCTGGAAAGTATTTTTGAACGTTCCGAACATCCGGCCGGATTCTGCGATCTCTGCAATAACCTCAAGATCAAGATCGAAGAAATAGCTCATATGGCCACGATCCAGGCGATAAACAAACAATGGTGGATCAGGCCGAACCAGTTCCCGATTTTTAATAACCACGTGCTGTTATTGCCGCTTAAAGAAGGCCATGAAGTAGAAAAAACTCCCCAGCGGCTTATCCCGGCCTACATTGAAGACCTGCTATATATCAGCAATAAATACCCGCTGATGAGGATCTTCTTTAACAGCTACGGCGCCGGAGCTACCCAGGGGCATTTTCACGGCCAGGGAATCTTTAACCGGGAGCTGGTCCCGGAAAGATACAACCAGGAATATTTCAGGACCGTCAACGGCGTAAAGATCAGCCTGCTCAAAGATTATCCGGCCATGTGCCTGGTATTTGAATCCCAAAATACCAAAGAACTGGCTGAGCTGGTTCACCGGCTAAGCGATATCCTGCTTAAGACCGGCAAGCCGCATAATGTTTTATTCATCAAGGGCAAGCTCTATTTGTTCCTGAGGAACAAAGAAGTGCCGGCAAACTTTCCGCGGGTCAGGTTCGGGACGCTGGAAATGTGCAGCGAAATGATCCTGCCTTTCTGGGTCGATTATTACCGGACAGAGGAAAAGATCAAGGCGGCGGTATTTGAAGTGTTGAACGCCATTAAGTCGGACGAAAAGAAAACCCTGGCCCAAAAACTGCAAGAGCCTAAACCGGCCACCCTGCATAATATACTGCTTAACTTCTACAAAAAAGAGCTTTATGAAGGCGTTCTGAACAAAAGCGGTTTCGACGCAATAGAAATCCAGGTGCGGGATATTTTCGTCAACGTAAAAAAAGCCGGTATTAATATTATCCGGCCGGAATCATTAGATCCGATGGGCAGTTATGTGGATGATAGCCTGGGACAAAAGATCAGAGACGCGCTTGTTGACATTTCTTTTAAAGCCGAGGATCTCGAGCGCTTATTCCAGATATATGAAGCCCTGGAATATTTAGCCCCGAGGCAAGAGTTGCGCCAAGCGGATATTTTGATCCTCCTGGGAAACGAAAATCTGGAAGTATTAGAAAAAGCCGCCGAAGTGGCCGCTTGGGCCGACCAGGTTATTGTTTCGGGCTTCAGGGGAAGGCTGACCGAGGACTTGATCGAGAACGCGCAAGCCCGGTACGGCAAAGATTTATTATCCGGAAAAGATGAATCGGCTATAAGCGAGGCAGAGGTTATGGCTAAGATCTTAATAGCCAAAGGTGTTCCGGAAGAGAAGATCAAGCTGGAAGCAAGATCCAGGAACACCAATGAAAATGTGCAGTATACCAGGGAGCTGATCGAGCGGGAAAACCTCAAGCATGACACGGTGATCGTCATGCAGACCCCGCTGCAGCAGCGCCGGGCGGCGTTCGGGTTTAAAACCTTTTTCTTCGCGAATACAGAAGTGATCCATTACGCCTGGGGCATACCGGATGAATACGGCATGATCGATCCCGCTAAACGCAGAGTGCTCTGGACTGAGATCATCAATGAGATCGAAAAGATAGCCCTGTACGGAAATTTGGGCCTTCATTTCTATGATTTTGATCTATCGGAGTTTCCGGAGCATATCAGACGATTGCTCAAGATCAGATTAGCTTCCCGGATCGACCATACCAATTTAAAAGCGGACGCCACTGAACAGGAGATTACCAGGACCTGCCAGGAAGCAAAAGATCACGGGTTTGCCTTGGTAGCGATCCGGCCTCAGATGAGCGGAATTACTGCCAGTGAACTCGAGGGCTCTCAAGTTAAAGTCGGGCCGGCAATAGGGTTCAAGAATCTTATTACTGCGGCTGACAATGCTGCGGATCAGGAAAAAGCTTTAAAAAGATACGATATCTCAATAGAAGAAAAGTTCGAAGAAATCCGGGATTCGATCTCAGTTATAAGGAGACATGATCTCGGTTTTGAGATCGATTTTGTGATCAATCTGTACAAAATGCTGGTTGAGAATAATAGCGATCATGTTGAAGCAGAGATCAAGATTCTTATTGAGTCTGTGCGCAGCCTGGAAAGGCCGGGAGAGCATATTATTGTTAAAGTCATTTTTGAGAATTGCTATTTAAGCGACGAACAGAAACAAACAGTATGCGCCTGGGCTGGGAAATACGGGGCGGATTTCGTAAAAACCTCTACCGGGTTCGGCCTGGCCGGAGCAACAGCCCAAGACGTATCTCTAATGAAAAAGAATATTGATCCGGCTATGCAGGTCAAGGCCGCCGCGGGGATTAGAAATCTTAAAGATATGTTTTCCATGCTCAACTCCGGAGCGTCCAGGATCGGCACCAGCGCGGGAAATGCGATCATTGCAGAAGTGGATAATTCCGGAGCGAAAAATATAGACGGCGGTCATGTGTTGGCCATAAACGGAGAGCACGGCGCGGGCAAAAGCACTCTGGCTAAAGAATTGGCAAAGATCACCGGCCTGCCGATTTTCAGCGGCGGAGCGATCATGCGCGGATATGCCGAAAAGAGGGGGATGAGCGTTAAAGCTTATACGGAAAAGTTCCTGATCCTGCCGGAAAACGCCGAAGAGAATAAAAAGATCAATAATGCCATTGACCGGGCTCAGGAATTTGCCATACACAACGGCAATATTATTACCGAAAGCAGCCTGGGCGCATATTACGCCGCGAAACACAAGGCTGATCTGGCTGGGCGGAATGTGAAGGTAACCAGGATCCTGCTGGTAGCTGATTCCCGGGCCAGGGCAGAGCGTTCAGTGCGGGGCATTTTGAACGGAACCCGTTCTCAAGATGAAATGATGACGGTGGAGAAAAAAGAGCGGGAGTTGATCGAAAGAGACGCTTTTGACCGGAAAAATCTTTTGCAGCTAACTGGCAACGTCTTTGATATTTTCGATACCCTGAATTATGACCTGGTGATCAATGTGACCGAGAAGAATCTGGAAGATGTTCCGACAATGGCCAGAGCTATTCTCGTCTTTGCCGGTTACCGGGAGGAAGAAAGAGGAGTTCTGACAACCGATAAAGTTTTTGACGTCGCCGTATTCAAACTTAGATTAAATCCCAAAGAAATCGAGCTGATTGTTTCTCTGCAGAAAAAATTCAGCAACATAATGTCCTGGTCGGGCAAAGACGGCATTGTCAGGATCAACGGCAAAAAAGCGCCGCAAGCTAAATTCAGGCCGGTTGCCACCCATAAAAAACTGGCGGAGCAGGGATTTGCAGCGGTTATTCCTTTTGGCAATCTTTTCTGGCATCCTCACTATGTTGTTTACCGCTCCGGAAAGCTGTTTTATCGAAAAGGCGAGAAAAGAAATATCGCCAAAGGATATGAATACCCGAGCCTTGTTTTTTATAAAAACGGTACTGTGGGATTTAAAGCAATTAATTTTAATCAAAAAAACGGCTGGTGGAATAATAACAAAGCTCGCATCCGGACCGTTATAAGCGCTCCGACGATAATAAAAGACAGCAAAATACTTGACCTCGAAGGAGTTCATTTTGAAGACATAAGGCACGTTTTCAGATGTCCCAAGATATTGGAGGGTCAGGATAAATGGTACGGAAGTGATATTTATTTAGGCAGAGAATTACTTTATTCCGACAGCCTGGCAAGATCACGCGCGTTTAAGGGAGAAGCCATAGAGGTGTCCTTAGACAGGTATGACCTGACCTGGGAACAAATAGAAGAGGCTTTATCTGATGCCGGTTACAGCTTGGTTGAAAATCCGGGAGATGTCCGCTCGCGCGGCCAAGTTTATCTGGATAAGGCATCCAATAAGATGGTTATTATAATTAAATTCTCTCAATATCCTCAAATGATCATGGCTTTGGACCAGGGGAATCAGCTCGTCTTTTACGCTTTCTCCGGAAAATCCAGCAGAGAAGGTTTGACATTGGGCCAGATCCAGGAGTATCTGAAGGCGCAAGGGATAAAAGATGCAATGATCTTATGTAACGGCAGCGATGTGAGTATGGAACATAACAATAAAGTAGTCTTGCCGACATGGAACAAGAGGAAAGCTTTTACCGCGATGATCTTTATTTATCCGTCAGGAAAAAAGAAAAATGAAAAGCAGGACGGCGGAGAAGATCAAGTAGTAGATAATAAGAAAGATTACGGCATTCTCAGGACGGATAAATGGCTTAAGCACCAGAGCAGAGTGGAGCAGGTTTACAACGGTGATTTCTACGGAGTGATCCCGGTAACGATACAGTTTGTGCCTTCTTTACTTTGTAATTTCGTATGCTGGGGCTGCACTTACGCTGACCTTAAAGAAGATCCGAGGAATCATAATTCCGGATTGACGAGAAAACTTTCTTCCCAAGAAAAATTGATGGATTACAGTTTGATGAAAGAAGCGATCGATAAGCTTCGCAGGGATGGGGTCGAGGCGATAATCTTTACCGGCGGCGGAGAACCGACCATGCATCCTCAGCTGATCGATATTATGGAATACGCCAGAAAGAAGGGCTTGAGAGTGGGGCTGTTCACCAACGGAAGCCTTTTGACCAAAGAAAAAATTATCCGGCTTTTAAATCTCAATCCCAGGTTTATCAGGATAAGCATCAATGCCGGCACAGCTCAAACTTATAATGCCATTCATGGGTTGCCTGAGGATAGCGGAACGCTTGACACGGTGCTCGGCAACCTGGAATTCTTAGCTAAAGAAAAGGCAAAAAGGGAAGCGGAGATCATAAGCAGGCTTAAAGCAGAAGGTCGCAACGAAGAGGAGATCGATGCTTTTATAACCCACAATGTCACTAACGTGAGCGTAGGTTTTATTGTCAATCCTTTAAACGCCAAGGAAGTAGAGATATTAGCCGGAAAATTAAAAGCGATTTATCAGAAAGATATTCGCGGCGGGATCAATTATTTCCAGATCCGCCCTACGGTAAATTATGAGCGCGGCAAACAGTATCCCAAAGATCTGGAAGAAAGAATGAGCAAGCTTCAGCAACAATTCCCGGAGGAAGTCGAATTATGGCGAGAGTTCATGTTCAACGGCAAGCAATTCCCCGAATCAGTCTGGGAAGAGGCTTTTAAGGAGATCGAGAATATCCAGGAAGAAAGAGACGGCAGATTATTCATTAAGGATACCGCGATCCAATTAAGCGTTCCCGTTCAGAAATTCAAGGATATGCCTAAGATCAGCATGAAATCTTACGATAAATGTTTAGCCTGCTCCTGGGTCGCGTTCATTACTCCGCCTCAAGCTGCGGTGACGATCTGTTCGGAATGGGGCGGGACTGAGGATTTTATCATGGGTAATTTACAGGATCAGGATCTGCAAGAAATCTGGCAGAGCGAGAGAAGGAGAGAAGTGCTTGATCTGGTCAATGCCGGAGCTCTCCATAAGCGATGCCCGCCGATCTGCGCCTGCCATGAATTAAACATTGTTTTAGCCGCCCTGGAAAAAGAAAAATCAGGGGAAAATCTTGAAAAGTTCAAAAGGATCGCCGAGGAATACGTCGAGCGCAATCCCAGGAATGAGGACGATTATTTTATCTGCTCCATAATCCCCATAACCCCTCGAATTATGAAAGCCCTGGGCAATTTCATCGAAAGAATTACCGAAACGATCAAAAATATTAAAGCTGTTGCTGTGCCGCTTTTATGGGAAGGCAGAATCGATTGGATCAAAAAATTCGGGACAAAAGAAGCTTCTTGCGCGATTTGCGGGAACAGGGACTTTGCGGCGATAGGCAAGATCAGGATAAACGGAAAAACATTGTATATCGTCAAATGTGCTGCTGACGGTTTCATGTGGCTGAACCCGCAACCGCAAAGCGAATTTTACGATTCTTTATATTCGAAAGAATATTTTGAAAAGAACAGTAAAACCGAAGAATTATCAGAGCAGGTGGGTATTCTAGAGGATACCAATCCGGAAATAATAGTCAGGCGCAAAAACGACGCAAAAGCCAGGGTTGATGAGTTGGAAGCTGCTCTCGGCAGGAAAGGAAAGGTATTGGAGATCGGGTTTGCCAGCGGTTATGTATTGGAAGAGCTTAACAGGAGGGGTTGGGATTTCGAGGGCAATGAAATATCCGAATATCAGATCAAGATCGCGCAAGAAAAAGGCCTGGGTGAGCATGTCAGATTGGGCAGTCTGCAGGATTTACATTATCCCGCCGAGAATTTTGACGCCGTGTTGCTTTACGACCTTCTGGAACATGTTCCCGATCCCAAAGGATATATGGAAGAAGTCCGGCGTATTTTAAAGCCGGGTGGAATAGTGATCATCAGAATGCCTAATACGCCTGAAAGCGGACCGCAACTGCACCTTATCGATCATATAAGCCATTTCTCGGAAAAAACCTTAACGTTGCTTTTAAATAAGGTCGGATTCGAAGTGCAGGCTGTAAATGCTACCGGTATTTTTAAAGCCTCAAAAGATAGAGTGATTAATAATATTACCGTGATCTCTCAAAAGACGATCAGCAAAGACGGCGGTTTATACGAAGAAATCCGGGATAAAGACGGCAAACTGGCAGCTTTTATCGTTAATACCGCAGCTAAGATCGATGGCAAATTCGTTCCTTTAACCCAGGATACCAGCCTGGCGTTCCAGCTGGCCATCAATCAGGGCAAAAAAGGGGAAAAAGGCAAAGCAATCCATTATCATACTCCCGCTCCCGGACAGAGCGCGCCCCGCCAGGAGATCCTGATCGTTCTGGAAGGAAAGATCAAGGGTCTGATCTATGATTTGAACGGCGCCTTTATAAAGGAAGTCCTGGTCAACAAAGGAGAAGCTATCCAGTTCACCCAGGCCCACAATATCGAGTTTATGGAGGATGCGACTATCCTGGAGATCAAGCAGGGGCCGTTCCCTGGGCCGGAAAAGGATAAGGTGGTATTTGCGGCCCGGGACGGCGGATCATCCGGAGTAATTTCGAGGCGCCATAATGTTAACAGCAAGTTCAGCCGTATTCCCTGGTTGATCAAACAGATGACAGAAGAAGAGATCCAACGCGTGGTCGCCGGATTGCCGTTGACAGTTCCCGCGTATGTAGAGCTCCATCCCTACTATTACCAGAACGAAGCGAATTTCCCCTGCAATAACGATTGCCGCCATTGCACCAGGCGTATGGATAAGTTCGCTCTGCACAAGTCCGGATGTATCGGCACCATTCCGGAAAAGATGCTGGCTTTGATCCCGGAATTCAACGGCAAGCGGGTCCATGAATTTGTGATCGCCGGCAACAGCACTGAACCCCTTTTATATCCGCGGATCGACGAAGTGATCAGAAGGATCAAGGATTCCGGTTCATCTCTGAGGCTTTACAGCAATTTTTATTACGGCGACAAGCTGGTAGAGGTGGCGTCTTACCTGGATGACCGGGATCTGATCAAGATCAGCCTTGACGCGGGAAGTGACCAAGCTTATTACGCGACGCATCGTCCCTTAAACCATGACCGCACGGCCTTTAGCCGGATTCTGAACCACGCTGAAAACTTACTTGAGGCCCGAGACGATAATGCCGGTAAGTTTGAATGCATGATCGGTTTTCTGATGACACAGCTGAATACCGCCAGGAAAGACCTGGAATATATCGTCAGATGGGCCGCACGCCACGGGGTTGACTCTATCGGTTTCATCCGGCCTCTCGCTCCTACCGAGCATAATGAGGAGTTTTATCCCTTAACCGAGCAGGACATGAAAAGAGTCCAGCGGCAGATGTTGACGATCGCCAAAAAATACGGGGATGATATAGAGATCGTCTTCAGCCTGAAAGAATCCATTCCTCCGGAAAGACAATTCCCTGCCTGCCATTATTGGAAGATGGGCGCGATCCTCAGCTCCCGGGGGATCTTTACTCCCTGCACCGCTACCGCGGAAGGACGCCATATCGGATCATTCGGGCTGGGCAACATCAACGATGATAATTTTGATTTCTGGGGGTTCTGGAGTAATCAGAATAAATGGCCGGATATAGACGTCAGCCTGTGCCCGGAATGCACCAGGGGCGAGATGCAGTTCAATGATTATATCCACGGGCGGATCAATGGTTTGCTTGACGGCGGGTCAGCCGTGCTGGACGAACAAACCGCCCGGCAATATATCGACGCGGGTTGGAAGTTCGATTTCAAGAGAACTCTTCGCGCTGCCTACAAGCGGGAATGGAAGAAAACACTCCAGACAAAAGCAAAAAATATTGTTGCCAAGACTTTGATCGGAAACAACTGGTTTAATCGCGAGAGTAAGGAGTTCATCTCTTATGTTATCCATCCCGACAAAGATATGGCCGATAGGCTTTACGATACGGCAAGAAGTTTTAAGTCCCTGATGCCCGAAATAAGCTTAGACAAGCTGGGCGACGCCACTTTCGATAATATTCCGGCTATGTCAGCCTGGTATCAGGCCCCCAGTACTTACCACATCACGGTTTTTGCGATAAGAGGGACGATCGCCGAGGATAAGGCCAATGTTTTATATCAAAAGGTCGCCGCTAAAAAGAGTGATTTGACTGCAGCGCTTGCGGGTATACCGTCTTTCACAGTGTTCGTTGAAGGGTTGATGCTGACCGACAACGGGACCCTCTTAGCCAAAGGCATTGTCACCAACGGCAATCTTTTCAAAATTAAGAGAGTGCTTAAACAGTTCAGCGCGCCCATTGATCCGGCTTTCGCCGCTCAGCCGACTCTGCCTTTTGTCCATATGAGCCTGGCTCGGATAGTCGGCAAAATTGATCCTAAAAAGTTCAAAAATCTTAAGTCCAAGATTAAGGGTAGAAAGTATACGGAGTTCGGCCGGTTTAGCGTCGACTCAATTCGATTCGCCCATTCAGATGTTTATCTAAAATGGGCAGACAGCGACTACACCATGTTTAAGCTCAAGGACGGCGGCGAAAAAACGTTAGCTGAAAGAATAAAGGATAACGAGGCAATATTGAACAGGCGTTTCTTCGGATTGACTGAGACAGTTGTGCTCAAGATAGACGAACTGGGTAAAAAGGAGGCAAATAATCCTCAACAAATGGCAACTCTTGAGGAAATTCTCAGCGGAATAGAAGAAGTTAAGGAAAGCTTGTTTAAGGACGATATGGAACAGCGCCTAGAAGCGTTACGACGGCTCAAAGATATGGGTAAAAAGTCTGTTTTGGAGCATTCCGGGGCTGAAGAGATGCTTGATTTTGTCGATTTTCATGTTCACACTTTCTTTAGCGACGGATTATATTCGCCCGCCTTTATAGTTTATCTTGCCTGGAAAAAAGGACTGAAAGCGATCGGAGTGGTCGACCATAATACTGCCCGCCATTTCGAGGAAGCTGTCAAAGCAGCGCAGATACTCGGGGGCATCACGGTTATTCCCGGTATAGAAATGGATATTTCCACCAAGCCGAATGACGGTAAGAACTTCCTGGAGTTCGTCCACATTATTGCTTATTTTCCTTACGGCTCAGGCATCATAGGAAGAAGTGATGAAAAAGAATTTCTTGACTGGCTAGAAGGATTCAGGGGGAGCGATTTCTGGAAGGCGGCGGAACTGCGCAGGCGGATGAACAATAAGAAGCAGGAAATGATCCGCCAGCGGTTGAATGGGAGCATATATTACAAAGATTTGAAGCCTGTCGCATTGTCGGATATTTTTCGGCATTCTCCAGACCACGCGAGCTGGTTCCAACTGGCTGGGCTGCTCTCTGAAAATGAAACGTACAAAAGCGGGCTCTTTTCGAATGTCCCGCAGAATATGGTAAGGGAATATTTAGTTAGGGATTTAACGAAAGCGGAAGAGAAAAAGAAAGATGCAGCTAAGAGAAAATCCGCAGATCAGATAAAGGAAGAGGCGGAAAAGATTTCCGCTGAGATTGTCGCTGGAAAATTCGAACCGAAACATGTCCGCGGATTCTATTTCGAAGAAAATAAGTTTGGCAAAGAGGAGCTGCGCAGACCCGCTGATTTCTGGAAGAAAGGAGGGTTCGGGCTTGATCTTGGAGAATTTTGTGCGCTTGTGAATAAATGGAATGCCCTAGCTGTCTTAGCCCATCCCATAGAAGACAGGAATTATTGGGAAGGCAAAAAACGTGATTATAAGGAAGCGACAACCGCGAAAAAGGTAGAGATGCTCAAAGAGGTGTTGCAAACAATAATCGCCAGCTATCCTGAATTCGCGCATACGCTTAAAGGCGTGGAAATATACAGTTCTAAATTCCCGGCCCGGTCCGACATGAATGTTTTTGAAGCGCTTATCAAAGATATTTTCGGAGAGAGCATTATCTTCATTCTTGGCAGCGACAGCCACTATAACAATAATGAGCCTGATGAAAAAGGCGTCGAAATGGCCACCGGCAAGGGCGGCAATCTAAAAGAGATAAATAAAGAGCTGGCCCCGGGACTGTTCGAGAGCTTCATGAAAGTGTCCGGAGATCTTATGAATAAGGATGGGGGGCAAAAGATAGAGATTGATAAAAACGTCTGGCTTGATGTGGAAAAAAATGAGCTTGTGATAAGGAGACGTCTTCGCGATCCGTGGATAAATTATTTTGGTATTTTTCCCAATCAGCTGTTTGGGAAGATCACCCATACCGCCGCAGGCACAACGTGGTTCAAAGAGGCTCTAAAGAATCGTCTGACCAGAGAAATCATTTTAGGGAGCGCCAAGGATTCTATCGGAAGATGGCTTTATATTCGCGATAATGAAACCGGAAAGTTTTTCTCCCCGACTATAAGGCCGACTACGGGCATAACGCTTGATTTCTATGAGTGCCGACACGGTTTGGGTTATACCATAATTACAGGAGAATATCTGGATCTCCGTTGCACGATAACGTATTTTATCCCTAAGAAAAAAGGAATCAAGGGGAATATTGAAGTGCAATCAGTTATTATTGAGGATTTAAGCGGCAGGAAAAGAGATCTATCTGTTTTCTCTTACCGGGAATTTGTTAATGATTCCGCCTTAGAAGAAATTACCCAAATCCAGAACACCGCTTATATTACTGATGAGTTTGTTCAAAAAGGGAATAAGATCATTTGGTGCTTAACCGGCAGAACTCGGAATAATCCTAATAAGCCTTTATATTTCTTCGCTTCGACTGAAAAAGCGGTCGGATTTGACACTAATCTAGTCACATTTACGGGAGAAGATTCTGATTTGCACAATCCGGAAGCAGTTAAAAACGGAAAATGTAAGAATTCTGTCGCTGATACGGATTCTGTTGTAGGCGTTTTACAGGTAAACCTTGAGTTGGAAGGAAAAGATAAGAAATCGCTCGCCTTCATTCTAGGAGCAATAGAACAAAAGATTGATCAAGATAAGGTCGATAATATCAAACCTGATAAATTGACACAGTCACTGGCAAGTTCATTGCTTAACGATTGGCGGAAAAATACGGAAAATAAGACCGCCCAGGAAATAAATGCCATAAAAGACCATTTTAACGATAAATTATCGGTTTTTAAGTGCCGGTTGCCGAAAAGCGAAATCGCCATGGAGCACATGATCAATGTCTGGGATGCTTATGATGTCTTGATCAATCATCTATTTTCCCGTTCCATCGCGGATTATGCCTCCGGCCTGAGCCGGCCTAATATGGGGACCAGAGATTCTGCGCAGGATATTTACGGACTGGTCCAATTAGACCCGAAAAAAGCCCGTAAGAGGATCCTGGATCTATTCAAGTATGCTCAGCTGGAAAAGGGCAATTGTTTCCATCAGTTTAATGTCATAGATAAAAAGGGTGAAGGGGAAACTGACTTTTCCGATGATCATCTCTGGATCATATTGGCGGTAGTAGTTTATATAAAAGAAACCGGCGACTTCGGAATTTTAGATAAAGAGATCGGTTATGCCGATAACAAGAATAAAAAAGAAACCGTTTATAAGCACATGTTCAGGGCAATTGAGTACACGATGGGGAACTGCGATCCCGAAACAGGCTTACCCTGGATGCTCAGGGCTGATTGGTGCGACGCTTTTAATCCTCTTTACAAAGGGCATCTGGCCGCGGCCTATAGAAAGAAAGTCGGTAAGCTTGAGAAGAAAGGTTATACGCGCGACGAAGCGGTCAAGATCGTAATGAAGGATTCCAAGGCTACCTCTGCCATGGTCGCAATGATGCTGGTTTTCATGGCCAAAGAATTAAGAGAAATAGCGGACAGGTCTAATAAGCGGTCCGGAAAAAAATATTTAGATAATGTTATCAGCAAAATGAGCCAGAATATAAACAAGCGCGCCTGGTTCAAAAACGGGGCGGACGAAGGTTGGTATGCCATGGGCACAGATTTTAACGGAGAATTTTTCGGAACTCCTGCCAAAGATGAAGTCAATATCTGGCTACTGCCGCAAGTCTGGGCATTGCTTTCCGGAGTTGCAGATAAGAAGCAGGCTAGAAAAATAATTAAATCTGTGGACCGATATCTTTTTGGAAAAAATTACGGGTTGCTTTTGTTCAGCCCGGCGTACAAAACTAAATGCCCCGAAGGTTTTAATATTACTTATTACCCTGCTGGAATGAAAGAGAACGCGGCAAACTTCTGCCATGCTAACGCCATGGCGATCGCAGCTTTTGCGCTAAAGACGGATGAAGGCGACATGGTTTATAAATGGTATAAAGCGTTATTGCCTCCAGAAGCCTGTAAGAAGCTGGGGGTGAATAGATATTTAGCTCCTCCGAATACGCATGCCCAGTTACGTACCGGGCCCGAATACAAGATCAGCGGAATGACAAAAGGCTCGAGGCTTACTGGAACTGCCAGTTGGAGCTATTGGGGGGAATGCCAGTATATTTTAGGAATAAGGCCGGAATACGATGGTTTAGTGATCGATCCCTGTTTGCCGTCGAAATGGGATTTAAGTAAAAAACCAGTAATAATATTAAGAAAATTCCGAGAAGTTACCTATGAGATATCGATAAAGAAAGACAAAGGCGTAACCAAGGGGGTGAAATCAATTCTTGTCGATAATAGAAAAATTTCCGGCAAGAAGATCACTTTCCAGAATGGCAAAAAGAATGTCAAAGTCTCAGTAATTATGGGCAGAGACGGCGGTGAAAAGATCGATACCGCTTTTGAAAAAGGATTTTTTATTTTAATTGCAGGGAAAGCGGTTTCAAAAGAATTGGCTGACCGGAAAGGTAGCAATGATGTGGGCGCGCTGGTCGGCGGGAATATGGTTATCAGGGAAGGAATTCATGTAGAGGTCGCTGACAAGAAGAAAGACGGGGGAAAGAATTGGGTTGCGATCGATACGCTGAATCAGAATAAGCTCGATGAATCTTCCCTTAAAAATAACCCCGCGTTGTTTGTTTATGGCCCAACCATGGTTGCGGGATGTCCGTTCAATAAAGAAAAGGGAGGCGAAGAGTTCCTGGATACCGCGCAAAGTATTACGAAAGCATTAAAGGATATTTTCGGCGACCAGGTGTCTGTGTACGAGACTAACCATATGCATTGCACGATAGGAGCCATCAGGGGGGGAGATTACAAAAATCCCGGCAAAATTCTTACCTCGCTTGATCCGGCGGATATTGATTCGATGCAAAAAGTGTTGGAATCGGGCAGTTTTTTTAAGATCAAGCTTGAAAGCGTTATCATTGCTTCACAGGGCGAGATCCTGATATTAGGTCAGGGTTTTGATCCGGGTTCGTCTTCCGTTATGTCGGAAATACGGGTCGGGCTGTCTGAAAAGGCGCATTTCGATATACGGTCGCATAACCGCGGAAACCGGGCGCATGTTGCAATAGGATATTTTAAGGCAATGCCGCGGCAGGCTGATCTGGAATTGTTCAAAAGCCGGGTTGAAGCCATGCTTTCCGGGCGCGCAGCCGGCAAAGACTGGTTTGCCGAAGTTGAAGTTACCCGTTTCCTGCTGGCGCATTATGCTCATCGGAGCCTTAACCGGATCGCCGCAAGCGTTGAATTCAAGCTGGGCGCTCGATCATCCCATAATGCAAATGATATTCATCAGATCTTGATCGAAAAAGCCGAAGGATCGCCTTTAGATACGACAGGAGCGCTACGGGAATGGCTGGAAGAAAAAATCAGGCTCGAGAACAAGACCGGGCAGGAGCGGATTTTCCGGCTGGAGCAGCTTGTTTCCGTCATCCGCAAACAGGGGTTGGTAGACGAAGATGATGCTCGGAAACTTTTATCGATGACCGGAGCTGACGGCGGTATTTCCGGTCGCGCGAAGGGATCTATTCTAATATCTGAAGCCGCTGCCAGGATAGCTTCTTTGTGCGCTACCGGCGCCTCGGAGAAGATCTTTGTAGCATTCCCGTTCAACGAGCGGGAAGATAACAGGAGCGACTTGGAAATCAGGGTGCCTGTTGCGTGCACGGAGGCAGACCGGCTCCTGATCGCGGAGTTTATTCTGGCGCGAGTCCTGAATGTTATGCTCGTTAACGCCGGCCCCGAAGCAGTCATTTCCGCGCCGGACGGCTGGCAGAAAATTCTTGCCGCTACCCGGGATAGGTCGTTCTATTTCCGGAAAGCCGGGAAAAGCCTGGCCGGGTATTATGGAACTTTCTCTTTGAGGATCGAGGGCTTCGACAAAGCCCCGAAAATAGAGGCGATCAAGCATTCAGCGGCAGGGTTTTCGCTGCTTCACGGCGGATCAAGCGGAGTCTTCCTGGGGTTTGATTTTGGCGGCACCGGCATTAAAATGGCTTTCTTGGCCCAGGGCCAAGAGAAATATATAGGGAAGATCACCCCCGGGGTTTACTCGTTCAAGGACGCCGATGATTATGTCGGTTTTATCCGGAAAGCTTTTGAAGAGGGAAAGCAGGCTTTACAGATTCAGGCGAAGACCGGAAAAGTTGACGGGATCGGCGTTTCCTGGAATACGTCAACCCGGGGCGATGAGCCGGTATTGGGAGGTAAACAGGCCGACAAATTAAAGACAGGCCGTAATAACGGTCCGTTCGATCTCGGGATGACCATACGCGCGATCGCCGAAGAAGTTTTCGGGAAAGATGTCCAGGTCACCATCCGCAACGACGGTGATTGCGGGGCGGCGCAGGCTGTATTTGCGGCCGGAAAGATCAACAATGTGACTTATTTAGGTCTTGGGTCGGGAGTGGCATTCGGCCAGATCGATGAAGCGGGGCGGACTGCGCGCGGATACGGGGAAGCGCATTTTGCCCGGATAGTTCTCGGCGAAGATCAGGTCGCGGAATTTGGGACGCCGGGAGCGCTTTCTTATTATGTCGGACAGGCCGGATTTGTGCGGATCGCTCAGGAGCTCGGCCTTATTCCTGCCAACACGCTGACTTTCGAGCAGATGTCCTCGGAGGTGTTCAAGGTTATTTCTTTGGCAAACAGCGGTAATGCCGATGCCATGGAGCTTGCAAAGATCATGGGGGGTTATCTCGGGGAAGGGATCTTGGAGCTTAGCCGGGCATGGCCCGTAGAAACGGTGGTCGTTGGCGGCGGGTTGACAACGGGCGAGTTTGGACTGACCATGACCCGCGCAGCCCAGGCAAGCATCTTTAAGGACGATCCGGCGTCTCCGCTCAGGGTGATCCGCTATCCCGAGGAATCTTCCGGGGTCAGCTCGCTCGGCGCAGCCAGGGTTGCCCAGGCGCGGTATTATCATCTTCGCCAGCGCAGCAAGCTGAAAGAGGCTCTCGCGCGGGAATACGACGCGTATCTGTTCGATGTCGATGCGACTGTAACTTTGAAGAACGACCTGTTTTCTCCGCAGATAATCGAGATGCTTGTTAGTCTCGCGGCGGCCGGGAAATATGTGGTATTGTGTTCCGGCCGGCCTTTCGTTGCCAACGAGGAAGAGCGGAATGAGGGTAAACACGATATGAAGGAAGTTTTTGATGCGCTTACCCGCGTTGCCCTTACCCGCGGGGCGTTGGCTGAAATACTTCCGCGGATCTTTTTTGTCTGCGGCAACGGTACGTACGTGGTGCGGGCAACGGATCTTTCATCCAGGGAATGGATGCGCGGCGAGCCGATCTTTACGCTTGAACAGCAGCAAGAGATCTATGACGCGCTGAAAGCGTCTCCGAAAGGCGGCAAGGTGCGCCTGATCGAACACGGCCAGGAAAAGATAATGTTCGCCATTAAATTGCATAAGGATTGTTCTAAAGAAGAGCGCGCCGCTCTTCGGGCCGCTCTTGAGGAGATCGCCGGACAATATTTTCCCGGCCGCTTCCATATATTGGAGAGCAGGTATACCTTTGACATCGTCGCGAAAGACGCGGACAAATACATGGCCATCGAATACCTGGCAACCGCGCTGGGGATCCCCGAGCACCGCATCGCCGCAGTAGGCGATTCCGGGACAACGGAAGGGAATGATTTCCGGATAACTAACCGCCGGGGAGGGTTTAGCGTGCTTCGATCAGCGGGAACCGACGAGCAGGTGAGCGTGCCTTCCGCTACGGGGTTGGTTTTTGCGTCTGCCACCGAGTTTGTGCTGAAGGGTTTTCTTTTGAAGGCGCAGCAGCAGGCAAATGAGCGGAAATTAATGGAGGCGCTCCTGCGTTTCGCGAATACGGCTGCCGGTAAGGATCAGCAGAAGAATGTTGAAGGCGAATCAGTCTTGTGGGAGCTTGAGAAAAATGATTTTATCGCGCTTCTCGGCAGTTTCGTTCTCAGGGAGAAAGCAGAAATCAATCTCAGAATACGCGACGGGCCGAACGGCATGGCTTTATCCCGCGTTATCAGCCGCCTCAATAAGTTCGCTGTTTCCGCCGCTTTTCAATATTATCTGCGCTGGCATAACCGCCCGGATCTGGAATGGAAAGCAGGGCTTTTTGTCTACGGCAGCAATTCCAAAGGTTGGGCGGTCAACGGCTCTGATTTTGATTTCGCACTAGTTACTGACGAAGATATGTTAATTTCGGAACGCGATGAATTGTATCATTTCCTCAGAGATATTATCGCTTGCTTAGGTTTCGGCAAGGTTTCTCCTGCCATACAGACTTTCCCATTCTCCGGATTAGCCGGCACGCTTTCAAGTAAAATGGACCATAACCGTTTCAACGAATTGATGCTGTTCGCCGGTTCTCCCGAACTCGCGCTTAAAGTTGACGCGGCTAAACAGTCTTTGTTCCGCGATCTGGCAGAGCAATTCGCATTTAATAGCCTGGCAGTGAATGAGAAAATGACGCGGCATATCAAAAAGAGCCCGGGGGCTTTGAGAGATATCAGCCGCTTGATCTGGCTGGGGCAGATTTATTTATTGATCACCAAAGGCAGGTTTGTCCAGGATCCGTTGGTTTCATCAGAGATCTTCAGTCTGGCTGAACGGGAGCGGATTTCGAACGCCCTCGATTTTCTCCTGGAAGTCCGCGATGAGCTGGATCGCGCTTCTTTGTCCCGCGGCATTCTTGATGATCAGGCCTGCGAGCATTTAGCCGGAAATTCGCCGTGGGCCAGCTCGCCCAAGGAAATCAAAGACAGGTTCATAATACATACAAACGACATCAGGGCGATCAAAGAACGGATAATAAAAACAATTATTGAGGCTCTTCCGGCAGAGGTCAAATCCGGTTTTAATTGCCTTTTTGACGCTCAGGGAATATTTAATCATAATCTATCTGTTCAGGAATACCTGGAATATGCCGGAGGTTCGACAGCGCTGAGATACGCTATTGCTCTTCATTGCATCCATGAGGAAGTCCTTGGCTTTCTTTCTCAGGGGGCCAACTGGTCTGTCCGCCACGCCTTGGCTCAGAATCCCCGCGCGACCCCGAAAATTCTCTCCAGCCTGGCGCTCGACAGATCTTATGAGGAACGCGACGTCAGGCTCATGGTTGCCAGGAACAGCCGGACGCCCATGAAGACCATTACCCGTCTTTTGAACGATAACGCGGAAGTGGTCAGAAAAGAGGCTGCCAAGAGCCTGGAAAACAGGCTGATGAGCGGATTATCAAAAGAAGAGAAATTAGTCATGCTCCTTTTTCCCAACACCCCGAAACCTTTGGATCTGCCCGAGCATCGCAGGGTCAGGGAAAAATTCGGGGAAGACTTGTGCCAGGTCTGCGAGCGGGAGATGCAGACATTCGACGATGTCCTGCGCCATATCAATTCGATCATCGATCATCTGGAACTTCCCTTGCTGTTTACGATCAACCAGGAAGGCGGCCGCCTGAATGAGTTCAACACTCATCATACCCTTACTGCCGGGAATATGGGTTTGGCCGCGATCAGTGATCTTGAAGAAGCGAAAAGGTATACCTATCTTGCCGCGTCAATCATTGCCGGAGAGCTTCGGGCATCGGGAGTAGCGTGGAATTTCGCGCCGGACGCTGATCTCATTGCGGCTTATAGAAACAGGGACGTCGGGACTCGTTCGTTCGGCAGCGATCCCGTTCGCACCTCAGCTCTTACCGCAGAATACGTAAGAGGAATGCAGGATAACGGGGTTATAGCTACCGCGAAACATTTTCCCACTTATGGCAGGATCGAAACCGACGCCCATGCCGGTTTATGCACTATTTCTTCGGACCCGTTGGACCTCGAGCCTTACAAGGCGGCAATACAGGCCGGAGTTGAATCTATCATGCTCGGCCACGTAATCGTGAAAAATTGGGATGCCCAGCGCCCGGTCAGCGTTTCCCCGGAAGCCATTCGAATGATCAGGGAGGATCTCGGATTCGCGGGAACAATCGTCACCGACGGTTTGAGCATGGGAGCTTTAGAGGAATATTATAAACAAAAGGGGAGCGATTCAACCCAGGCCGCGGTCGACGCTTTCGCTGCGGGCGCCGATATTCTTCTTTATGTCCAGGATTTTACCCATAAGAGGACAAAAGAAGAGCAGGCTCAGGGAGACGACCGCAAGATGGCGGATTTCAGAAGGATCCGCGATGCGGTCAGAGCGGCAGCTGCGAAGTTCAGCGAAGAAAGGATAAATGCGTCATTCCGCCGGCTTATCAGCCTTATGATCCGCTATGGGATATCGGAACCGCTTTTGCCTGAGAACCGAAAGTTACTGAAAACTCCGGAATCCGCTCTTGTTATGGAACGGATCGCCGAACTTTCCGCGACGCTGGTAAAAAATGATTATTCTGTCCTGCCGTTGGATCCCGGAACAGGCCGGATCCTGGTAGTGAGCATTATTCCCGGGATGACCGCGCTCACCGATAAGACCTGGTATACCCCCTGTTCTTTGTTCCCGTTCATCCGGGAGTTTGAACCGAATGCCCGCGATCTGCCGGTCAATTTGCTCTATGATAAGGAAACTAAAACATCCCCCGATATCAAGGCCGAACTCGAAAAAGTCTTGCGGGCTGCCGAGGAAGCGGACATTATCATCGTCCAGACCTATAATGCCTATCTTCCGGACGTGATCACGGGATCCCGCGACCAGCTTGAGATCGTCAACGCCTTGTTGCGGCAATACGCAGGGCAGAAGAAGGTGGTTGTGGTATCCACCGGCGCTCCGTACGATGTTATGGAGTTCCCCGGGGTTGCCGCGTTTCTCGCGGTTTACAGCCCTTCGCCGGTATCGCTGGCCGCCGCAGGGAAAGCGATCTATGGTCGGATACAGCCTTCAGGCCGTCTGCCGGTAGCCATTCCGGGGTTATTTCCGCTGGGAAGCGGCTTGACTTACTGGCAGTATGAAAGTTTGCGCGATCATATCTTGGAAAAATACGGAGTTGATCCTTGTTTCCTTAATATTCCCCAGGCTTACGGATCGCATGCCGAAGGGCCCATGCTTGACGATCATCTCAGGTTGATGCTGCGCAGGCTGGAATCGCTTGTCAACGGCAGCGACGCGGGCGTGCCCGAAGGATGGCAGAGGGCGGCTATTCGCAACCAGAATCTGTTGAAAGATTATATTTTCCTTCATGACTCGGCAAAAGCCCAGGTTATAAAAATATTCATTAATGACCAGGAGAAAAAGCGCGCGGAATATGAATCCGCAGACAACGATGTAAGAAAAGATCCGGCGCGCACGCGCATTACCTTCTCCGGCCACGAAGAGCTCGCTTACAGGATGGTTAACGGCCGGGTTTCTGAGCTCCTGGCTCAGATGATCAAGCTGCACGGGCTCAACGACGTCTTCCGCAAAGCTCACGGCAATGTCGCGCTTCTGCGCCAGGCTTATGATAATGTCTACGCCGCGCTCAAGGGAGACCGGGATAATATTGACCTGGCGTTTATCGCCATGTATCTTGATACGGCCAGCAGTTTAAAAGTCCGCGAGGCAGGCCAGGCGCCTTTCAGCGAAGAAAAAGAATTTTTGAAAGGTTACAGTGCCGGGAAAGCGGCATTTAGAGAGTCATTTATACTGGATTCATTGGAAGATCAACTGCCGGAAAGCCCTTCTAAGAATACTTTATTCGAACAGCGTTTCTTTGCCCGGCGGGTTCACGATCTTTATGCTCCGTTCGCCGCAACTCTCGGGCTGACGGCGCTAGCCTTCAGGCTGCAGAAGCGCGCGGCTCTGTATATCGGGGAATCCAGGGGCGCAGGGCTTGATACAGGCGTTTTATTAAGGCAGCTTTCGGATAAAATAACTGCGCTTTTGTTGTTGCCGAGCGAAGAACAAATTGAGACGGAAAATGAGATGGCCGAAGTTTTCATCCCTCTGGCAGGCTACATCCAAAGCCAGGGAGCGCGTTACGCCCAACTGGACAAGCAGATGCGGGAGATCCTCGGCCGATACGAGGCGTTTAAAACGGCGCGCGCAGGTTATGTGCAAAAGACGCAGGAGCTGATCTTCGGATTAGTCGATGTGAAAGCGGCAAAGGCAGCTTTAGAGCAAAAGCTTTCTCTGGTCGAGACGTTCCGCGGCCGCGAATTGACCGCCGCCCAAAAAGAAATTCTGGCAGAGATAAACTTTGTCTATATCCCGCTGGCTTATCGCCTTGGTTTCGATTCTCTGGCTTCGAAACTGCGCAACAGCTGTTTTACCCTCACTTCACCCGTTTTATCAAAGGCCATTGAAGATGCCTTCGCTGAATATTATATCGAACCTCAAGGAATTTGCGCCAGCGTAAGTTTTAATATCAAACAAGCTCTTGAGGGAGCCGCGATTTCCAGATTTGACAGCAGAATAAAAGAAGCCCTCAGTATTTACCTGCGGCTGAACAAAAAATACGGAATACCTTTGGACCCGGAAGAAATAAAGGACTACAACAAGTGTTACGCGTATGTTCTCGGGTTGCTCCAAAATGGCGCTGAGATCGCCAATGATTATATCGGCCTGAGGATCCTGAAACAGGGGATCAAGATAGACGATATCTGCGCGAAAGTAGAAGCAGCGGGGTTCCCGCTTAAAGAAAAACGCGAGACTCTCCAGAACGGCATTATCCGGGCAAACTGTTTCTTCCGCCTTCCGGAAATTTATCCGCTCGATCCGTCAATGCCGTATTCGAAACGGTACTTTGAACTTCAAATATACGAAGAATCGACTTTCGTTTTCTCGAAGGCCGAATACGGCGAATATAAATTGCGCGGCCATTCGCCGCAGGGCTCGGTTTTCAGCGAAGATCAGCTAAGCGCTTTGCGCGCGTGCACAACTGAGGAAGAGCTCGAAGCCCAGCTGTTCGAAATAATTAAAAAGAACCACGGAAAAGACGGCGGGGAAAAGATCAATATTGTTTTCAGCATGGGCGGGACGAAGTTGGCTATCGCGGCTGTAGACCGGATGGCGAATATTCATTATTTGTCGGAACTGAAGTGGCAGGAAAAGTTCGGAAAGCCGGTTAAGACGGTTTCAGCGCATAAAGTCGAAGATGTGATGATCCAGGAGATCTTACAGCTTGTTCATTCCTTGCCGCTTAACCCGCGCCAGATAGGAAAAGCAGGTATTGCTTTTGCCGGACCGGTGGATATGGAACAAGGAATAGTCGGTACGCCTTTTGCCGCTCCGAATCTGCCGTTCGACCATTATCCTCTCAAGAAAAATCTGGAATTCCTTTTGAGGAGGGAATTGAGAAGAAAGATCAACGTGCAGATCACAAACGATTGCATTTCCGCTTTATTGGGTGAGCTTTCCCCGAAAGGGGCGTTGTATAAAAGCGGAACGGGCATGGTATTTATTATCGGCACCGGAGTAAACGGAGCCGCGGCTAAGAACGGAAAAGTACACTTAGGAAATTTCAATGAGATCCAGGAGCTGGGCCATAATATTGTTTTGACTTCCGAAGAAAAATACATTTATACCGGGTTTGCCACCAAAGGCAGGCATCCTCTAGATGAGAATGGCCAGCCGGTCCGGAATGATCTCGATGAGCTGCTTTCCGGCCGCGGCCTGGAACGCAGATTAAAGGCTCAAGGTTATTCTCATCTGGAGATCACCGAAAAAGCCATTAAGGGCGACAAGAAAGCGATCGAGCTTATTCAGGCTTACGCCAGCGATCTGGGCCTGGCGCTGGCCGCGTTCATCCATGCTTATCTCAACGAAGATTTCGTGCGGAAGATAGTCTTGGTATCTTCGGTGGGAGAAAAGTTCGCTAAAGGGTTAAAAGATGAATCCGGGAAAGACCTTTTTATTTTAACTGTCAGGAAAGCGGTTTCAACCGAATTGGCCAGCCGGGGAGTGGAAAAACTAAAAGCGGACAGATTAGCCAGAGGCATCAGGCGTTCCCGGCTGGATTATAAAAGGGAATTGATAGCTTTCAGCCAGGACGGCGGCAAGAAATTCGGGGCGCTGGTCGGCGGGAATATGGTTGTCAAAGAAGGCGTTCATGTTGAGGTCGCAGAGAAGAAGAAAGACGGCGGTGATATAGCTAAGACCGAGGTTAAACTTTCTCCTCATGAGGCGACAGAAATACTGCGCAAACACATTGCGGAAACTGTATTGCCAGGGCTGGACTTCGAGTCTTCCTACAGATTTTACAAGTTTTTGCTGAACGCGCTTTTGAACCAAAAGAATATTTATTTTATCGCCGCGGGCAGGAGCGGCCAGGCCGGCACTATTTTCGAGATCCTCACCGATATTATGCAGTATGCTTTCCAGGAGCTTAACGAAGAGCGCCTGACCAAGTCAATTTACCGGATCGACACAGAAGATGATTATCCTCCGGTCAGAAAAGGGGATCTGGTGATCGTGATCAGCGGCTCCGGATCGACCCCGTCAGTCAATTTGTATGCCCAGGACGCCAAAGGGCAAAAGGCGGATATCGTAGCGATTACCGCCAAGCCCCAGGCGGAGATCTGGCAAAAATTAAACCCCAAAGCCGTCATAGAAATAAAAGGGGTGACAAAAGCTGACAGTCAGGCCGCCTCGGTCGAGCTTAAAGAAGAAATCGAGCGTTTTAATAAGGCCGCTCCGATGGGCACCAGTTTTGAGCTTCCGGCCGCGCTATATTTATTGAGCATGGTGGAATGTTTGGGCACCAAGATCAAAACAGCGGATAAGTTAGAATTTATCATTCGCGGTTATTTCGCAAAGCTGCTGGACAGCCTTCAAGGGGAAGCTTTCAAGGAGTGCTGTTCGGAAGACAAGATCGCCCAGGCGGTCAGTTTGATCAACGAAGTAAAGAACAGGAACAAGGATAAGATCAACAAAGCCCTGGATGTCCTGGAAAAGGCCAGGTTCGCAGGAGCTTATTCCCGAAAAGAATTTGACCTGGCGATCACCTCTTTAAAAGAAGTCAGGGACAGCCACCCGGCGAAAGTGTATATTTCCGGGGACGGGATCAGCCATAAGATAGCGCTTATGTTCATGACCCGTTTGCGCCATCTCGGCGTTGCCGTGGAAGTGGCCGGAGCCCGCCATGTCCAGACGGAATTGCGCAAGGACGATGTGGCGATCATTATCGGCGCCTATACCAGGGAAGACAGATTCCGGCACGTGCTGGAAACCGCTTTGGCAGTAGGAGCCAAGACGATCATTATTGCCGGCAAATACGATCCGGAATTAGAAGCCAAAGTCAATGTCGCCTTCTTTGTTAACGGGACCAGGCGCATTCCTCCGGGGCTAGATTTCGCTCAGGTAATGGTCCGGGGAATGAAAAAGCCGTTCAAGCCCAGCACCATGCTGTTCTGGGCTAAGGCATTGATATTGACCGATGTATTTATCTCGCAAATGGGCAAAGTCGAGAGCCACGTCCAGTGGCCGCTGGAATACCCGGCTTTGACTTCATTCAAGCCCTATGCCAGAAGAACACTGCCCAATGCTCAGCAGTATAAGGCTATAATTGAAGATCTGGGTGGTAGCAGTAATTTGGCTGATCTGGGAATTGATTTATGTCGTTTGAATATATTCATGAGCCCGGGTTTGCAGGCTATATCCGGAGTGGCACGGGGAGAATTGACTTTATTCGTTAATCCCAATATTTGCCGGGCTCCTCCGGAGCAGAGGAAAGTCATCCTGCGCCACGAACTCTTCCATTTGCTTGATCCCGAAAAATCCGAAGCCGAGATCCAAGAATTCACCATCGCTTATCTTATCGAACACAATCTTTTAGCCAGCCATATTGATTTCCTGAAAAATTCCGGCTGGCTGGTTGTTGACGAAGCCTGGCTGGTCCGGCTTGAAACCGCATTGGCCCGCGACGGCGGCGATGCCGAGCGCGAGCGGCCGCTGGAATCAAAGCAGGCGCAATTGTTTGAGCTGGCCCAGGAAATAATCGGACCGGGCTATACCAAAGTCGTTATTCAGGGTAAAGCGGGAAAGATCCTGAATGCGATAATAACGCTGGTCAATATCCTTATTCTTTCCGCTGAAATATATGTCAGCGCATTTATCATCTCGTTTCTGGCCGGAACGGTATTCGGGCCGTCTTTTGCCTTCTTTGACTTTTTTGTTTCCGGGATAGCCGCCCTGGCGATCGCCTCATTCGTTGTTTTAGCCGGGTCAGTGAAAAAAATAGCCCGGCCGCCGTTTCTGGTCATCTCCTGGCCGTTTTACGCTACCTTCGACGCCCAAAGCATAAAACAAAGGATCATTGAAGCCGGCAGAAATGCTCCGGTGTCTGTTCAGAAAAATCTTTTCATACAATTATGGATGCCGACCAAGAAGATCGGAAAGATCGAAAAGCGCGGAAGATTGCTGGAGGACTTTGAGTTTACAAATATTATTTCCGGAGAGACGGCCATAGTCCTGATAGTCGACCGGTCCCGCCCGGCAGAAGACAGCAATATTCTTTCCCAGTTCATCTCATTAGAGCAAATACTCGCTGATCTTTCCAGGGAAAAAAGAAAAAACGATCCGGTAACGGAGCCAGGTTCAAAGGACGGCGGAGCAGAAGTGGTCGCGGTCAAGCCAGCGGATGATGTCTGGCAAAAATACCGGATTTTTGATTTTACTCCGGAAAAGGCCGAAGAGGATTTCCGGGGTATTAAAAATCTGATCGCCGGAAAGATCATGGATAAGGCCCTGGCTAAAGTCTATCCGGATGTGTCAGCTGGCCAGGCCGAGAAGATCATCATCGAATTCGCTCTCCATGTCGGCGCGGCCGCTTACTATAAAGTTACCTATAAAACAGGATCGTGGGAAAGAACCTTGTTCGCGGGGGTAAAGTCTTACCATGACTTTAACAGCAGGCAACTTTTAACCTGCAGCGAAAAAGGGATCAGGTATTATCAGGAGATACTGCGGGATCTGGGAATGGTCAATTCCATTATTCCGGCTTTCTGCGCCCGGCCGGGGATCGCCGCGGCAATTTCCGGTTATGAGCAAATGAGCGGGCTGGGAGTTCTCGGAGATGAAATGGAGATCGTTCGTCCGGTAATGAGCGTTGAGTTCTTGAGCGGAGATGACGGTATTTCCGCGTTCAAGGCCAGAACACAAGCTTACCAACAGTTGACTCCGGAAGCCGAACAAGCTGTAAAGCTGGCGATGAAGCCGTATATTGTTTTATTCGCCGAATCTTACAATACCAAAACCGGGCTGGTTTGCGCGGATATGTCTTTGATCAATATTATTTTTACCCAAGATGGCCCGAAGATCGGAGACATTTCCGATGTTGACCCCGGACAGCCCCGGTTATCGAGAATTAACCTGGAGGAATTTAAAAATAAGCTGAAAGGCTTCCATGGCCTGGAGAGAAGAGCGAGCATCAAGAGCCTGATCGAAAAAAACGAAATAAGCCAGGACTTGTTCTCCATATCCGATAAATTGATCGATGAGGCTTTAGAAGAAGCGCTGGCTCAGCGCCCGGATTTAAAAGATAAATTAGGGCTGAAAGATCCTAAAAAAGACGGCGGTCAAATAGGCGCGAGCGCTAAATCTAGAAACAGCCTGGGCGCTTTGGTAGCCATGATATTAAGGGGATACGGGGTGGGTAGACCTACCGTGGCAGGTGGTCCCACCCCCTCCTTAAGCTCTCAGAAAGACGGGGGGAAAGAAAAGGCAAAGAAAACAATTGCTGTTGCCGCTCAAGAAAAGGATCTGCGCGAGCAGCATATCGCGGACCAAAGGAAAATGCGCCGGCGGGACCTTGCCGAGATCATCTTATGCCCGATAGGAATAACCGCTATTTTACTGGTGACCCTCGGCAAAAGCATAGGGTATGTTCCGGCGTTTTTAGTAGCGCTGGCCTATGTGGGATCTGTTTTTGCCAGAGCGGCAGTGACCGACGAGATCCACTGGTACAGCCAGGAATTGGGAAAATGGAACCTCAAGATAATCGATTGGCCAAAACTCGGGCAATTCTTATACAACAACTTAGAGGGGCTGTTTATCTTTACTTTGATCAACGGCTTAATTTTGTGGACTTGCCTGGACTACGCCCACCTGGCCAACGACTTCACCATCTGGGCGATCCAATTGCCGGCCAACGTGATCTTAGGCGCTTTTTACTCAAAGTTCAACCGCATCCGGCAAGGTTTCGGCAAAGAAGCTCAGTCAAATGAAGTGTTCAAAGACGTGACCTTGAACATCGGATCGGCGTTCTTTATGCAGATATTTTACAATTACCTTTTTACCTTTTTACCGATGGATACTCAAGGGGTAAACGGTATATACCAGGTTATCCGCAAGGCTATCAGCCAAACCTGGAGCATGACCATCGATTACCGTTATCCGAAGCTGGTGATCAGGAGAAAACTCGGCAACATCAAACTCTATATTCCTTTTAACTATAAAGAGTTCCATAATGCCGTAGAAACTCCCGGAGGGATCGTGATCAAGACCAAAGTGATCAACGCTTCCCGCCTGGCTAAAGATCTGGCTGACGATATGCTAGTCGGGATGGGCTCTTTGGTGGAGCGGATGAAAAAGGAGTATAAAGGCAAAGATCTGTCAAAAGACGCGGATCTTGACGCTATGCTGGCCGAGATCCGCAGGTCGTTCTTGCAAAGCAAAAAGGCCAAAGACGGACAGCCGCCCCTTATGGTAAGCACCGCTAATATCGACGGGCTGATGAAATTCCGGGAGAAATTAGCTAATCAATTTGTCAAGCAGGGGATCCCGCTTAAGATCAATACGATCAGCGAAAAAGCTCTTGTCCGCAAGCTTGATGTCGACAGGGAAGAAGACCGGCCGGAGGAGATCAACCGGTTTATAAAGGAACATCTGACGGTCTATGAAAGAATAGGACGCGCCAAAACAGACCAGGTTTACCGGACCCGCCTGGCCATGGCTTCTTTGTTCGGAGGAAAGAAAAACCGCCGGGCAGAGTGGTGGCAGCAAAACCTGGGCGCAGAAGACGTGGCTGAAGAGGAAGTCTTATTGCTGGCGGTTGATCGGTCGAGATTGCCCGCCCAGGTGCAGGAAGAATTAAAAGACAAAAATGTCATCGTTGACCGGGTAGCCGGAGCGATAATTTTATTGACCACCGGAAAAGATAAGTCATTGTTCGACCTTACCTATGAAGCGAGCATGGCGATCTTCTGGCTGCTGGGTTTTAATTCCCCGACCATAGCTTATCTTAAGGAAAAAGACCCGGAAACTTTCGGAAAAGAATTTATAACTTACATCCAGGCCTGCCATAAGCCGGTGAACATCGAACTTTTCGGCTGGAGCCATCGCGAGATCCTGGAAGGGATATTAGCCCAAAAGACCATGGATTTCATGGCCAGGATCGGAGAGACCGAAAGTATCGCCTACAAGAAATTCATCACTTCTTTTTCCGAGCTGGGAGCTATCCCGGTCATAATCGACCGGTTGGATTTTCCCTTCCGGAAGCTGAGCCGCTTATATTTTGTCCGGCGCTACCTGGAAGAAACCGGGCTTAAGATCACCGCCGAAGAGCTGATCCAGCGGAACGCCACCGAGCTATATTCCGATTTCTGGAGCGCATTGTTTGATCACGATCTAGAGATGGCCGAAAGAAACAGCAACGGTTTCTGGAAGAAGTTAAAAGCCAGGCTGAATTTATCTTCTCAAAAAAGCGACACAGACAACAAAGCCGCTTTACCTAAGATCAGAAGCATCGGTTCCGGCATTGCCCTGATTTGCTCAACCTTCCGTGGCTGGTGGTGGGCAAATTACCTAAGGGCAGCCGGAACCGTAAATTTTAAAACGAGTGGCGACCAGCCGCAACAAGACGGCGGCCGGATCATCCCGATCATCGTGAAAAGCGATGTGGTTAAAATGGGGATTTACAAGGTGTTGGAGGCTCTTCCCGGAAAGAAGCTGACCCGCTTGGAGATCGAAAAAGCCACCGGCCTTAAGACCGGAGTGGTCAAAAAGGAATTGCGGAGATTGCGCAAGGCTGGGATCGTGGCGCAGGATAAAAAAGGTAGGGATTTTCAATACGGTCTGAGCAAATCAGCCAGGGGAAAAGACCGCATAGAGCTGCTTCAAAAGAAAGGTTTTATTGTCCTGGAAGATGACCTAAGGGAAATAGTCCGGGAGTTTAAGGCCGAAAAAGGGGGAAAGATCTCCAGGGCGGAAGTTGCCCGGATGCTCAGAGATGAGAATAAGATCAACAGAAACAGAAGGTCGATCGGCCGCTTATTCGCGGATGTATTCCTGGAGGATGAGATTTCCGTCCAGGAGATCCGGGAGGAGTATCTTAAAGCTAAAAGTTATTCCAAGACGGCTCAGGCCTTCAAGGAGAAAGGTAAAATAATCGACAGGAACACTATCTCGCGGATAATCAACGAAAAGAACCTCGGATCCAGGTCAGCCTATCATCGCCAAACCGCTCTTGCGGATTTAGACCGCGGCTTGGTCCAGGGAATGGGCAAGCCGTTTAGCGCCGCCAATATCTTGAACCGGGAACAGAAAACCGTTACCCGCAATTCCAATATCTGGAAAGGGCTAAAGGAGCTTGGGGCATTTTTAGATCAATATCCTTTGAGCCCGGAAGAAAGGATCGCGGCCAGGAGATTGCTTTTGCAGGCCGCGGATTCCCGGGAGTTTATTATTGACAGCCGGTTCGCTGAAGATAAGACTCTGGGGAGCCTGGAAAATGCCGGCCTTCTTGAGCCGATCAGCCGGAGCCAGTATATATTGGCGGAAAAAGTCGAAGAGTTTCTCTTTACCCGCAAGATCATTGATGCCAGGCGCGAATCCGCCAAAGTCTATCTGGCATTTTTACTGAAAGCTGAGGGAAAGAATGCCAGGGAAATCGCTGCGGCTCAGGAAGCGCCGATCAAACGGGTAACCAATAATTATTTCCTGATTTTGGCCAAAGCCGGGCTGATCGAGCATAAGAAGCCAGGTTTTTACAAAGTCACTCTTGAAGGGCAAAGGTTAATAGCGGATAAAATATTTGTCAGCGCTCAAAACAAAAACATGTTCGCTCAGGCTAAAGCCAGGAATCTGGATGCGCTGAAGCTTTTAAGAGTGCTGGCGCTGCTCGCAGAGAAAGTGGCAATAGCCAATATCGCTCAAAAGCTGGGCATGGAACAGTCTGCGCTAAAAAAAGAATATCTGCGCTTCTTGGACAGGGAAGCCGGCCTGATCATGTTGTCCAGGTATCAGGATAACCAGGGGGGGTGGCGCGAAGAGTATAAGGTGTCAGGCCGGGGAAAGAGGCTGGCAGACAGCATTGATCCCAAGTTAAAGCAAAGTATTCTGGGTTGGTTGGCCAAGGCTGATCAGGATGGCGGGATAAAGATCATCGGTTTGGCCGGCATTGTGGGAAGCGGGAAAACCGAGGTCGCTGCCAGGCTGACGGAATTGCTGGGCGATGAGGCGGAAATAATCGAGATGGATAAGGTGGGAGATCAAGCCCGGGAAGACAGGAAATACGATATTGCCGGAGCATTCGGCCGGGGAGTGATCAGCGGCTCGGGAAAAGAAGTGGATAAGGAAATGTTGAGGATGCTGATCTTAGGAGACCTAAAACAGATCAAGATCCTCAATAAGATCCTTTTTTCGCGGATGGAAGAGATCGCCATGACGCGTATCGAAGAGGCGCGGTCAGAGCAAAAGAAGTTCGTAGTCATCGAAGCGGCGGTATTGCCGAATTTGAAGAGCTTGTATTCCTTATGCGATGAAGTCTGGCTGGTTGAAGCGCAAGATTCATTAAGGCGTCAGAGGTTATTGAAAAGAGGAAAAAGTTTGGATTGGATCTTAAAGTTCGAAGGCTTGCAGAAAGACGCCTTAGAAGAATTAAACCGGAAACCCGGCATACGCCATATCAACAATAACGGCACCACCGCCGATCTAAAACTGGCTGTTTTCAAGGCTCTGGCCGAGTTTAAGAGTAAAGACGGCGGAATGATCCGGCCGGTTGCGCTGATAATCCTGGACGGCTGGGGATATAAAGAAGATGGTTCCGATAACGCGATCTTTCGGGCCAGAAAGCCGACCTGGGATAAATTGATCGCCAAACACCCGTATACTTTCCTGGAATCGTCGGGATTAGCCGTAGGTTTGCCGGACGCGGAAATGGGCAATTCCGAAGTCGGCCATTTGAATATCGGCGCCGGAAGAGTGGTTAAACAGGGAGTGGTGCGGATCAACGAAGATATTTCCAGAGGCACATTCTTTGCTAATCCCGCTTTGAAGGCTGCCAGCGAATTTCTTAAGGCCCATCCGGATAACAGCATCCACTTTATGGGGCTGATCTCCAACGCGGTAGTCCATTCCGATATCAAGCATTTGCATGCCTTATTGGAATTCGCCAAACGGGAAGCAATTACCAACGCATATATTCACGCTTTGACTGACGGACGGGATTCCCCGGCTCAAAGCGGAGCGACCTGGATGGCTAACCTTAAGGAAAAGATTAAAGAGGAAGGCAATGGCGAGTTTGCTTCGGTAGTCGGCAGATATTACGCCATGGACAGGGACAACCGCTGGGACAGGGTAAAGCTGGCCTACGAATTGTTCACCGAAGGCCAGGGTAATCCGGCTAAGGATGCTTTAGCCGCAATAGAAAATTCATACCGGGAAGGGCTGACTGACGAATTTATCAAGCCTATCGTTATCACTAGAGATGATGATAAGCCGGTGTCAACGATCAAGAATAATGACGTGGTTGTATTTTTCAATTTCCGGGCTGACCGGGCCAGGGAGATCACCCGGGCATTCATGGAAGACGATTTCGCGGGTTTTAAGCGTAACCTAAGACCCAATGTCAAATGGCTGTGCATGACCGAATACGATAAAGAATTTTATAAGTTTAATGATCTCTCGGTAATCTTCGGCCCGGAATACGTCAAAAATAATTTAGGCGAATATATATCAGCACAGGGTTTAAAACAGCTGCATATAGCGGAAACCGAGAAATTCGCCCACGTGACCTTCTTCTTTAACGGCGGAAGGGAAAAACCGTTCGAGAACGAAGACCGGATATTGATCCCTTCCCCTAAAGAGGTGGCTACGTATGATCTAAAACCGGAAATGTCCGCTTATTTGGTTACAGAGCAATTACTCAAAAGAATACAAAGCGAAGTCGATGATTTTATCGTTTTGAATTACGCTAATCCGGATATGGTCGGCCATACCGGGAAAATGGTTCCGACCATTCGGGCCATAGAGGTGGTCGACGAATGCCTGGGCAAGGTCCTGGCAGAACTGGCAAAACATAACGGGATCGCCCTGATCATGGCTGACCACGGAAATGCCGAAGAGATGGCCGGAGAGCATCAGACATCCCATACCCTTAACCCTGTTTTCTTTATGCTGGTAGACTCCGCGAACAGATTAGGCAAGATCAAGTTGCGCGAAAAAGGGGCTTTGTGCGATGTCGCTCCGACAGTGCTGGAGATCATGGGGCTGGAAAAACCGCGGGAGATGACCGGAGCAAGCTTGATCTTCAGAAATAAAAATTTTGGCTCGGATGAAAGCGGTTTCCTTAAAGACGGCGGGGAGCGCCAGACAGAACTGGCGGATTTTTCACTTAATATGACAATTGCTAATTCCCGTTTAGCTATTAAAGAAAACTTGGGAGTCGCTGAACTGATGCTCCTTGATGAATTTGAGCGTTTCGCGGCCCAGGTAAAAGCCGTGTCTATTACGAATCCCAGGATAAGAACCGACCGCCAAAAGTATAATTACGAAGGTATTGTGTTCATTGAATTGCGGGAAATTACTCCGGGCTTATTTTCTTACCAGGAAGATGCCGGCATTAAGAAGAGACTGACAAAAACAGATTTTTACAGGCTGATAGCCGGAAAGCTCTCTCAAAATTATAAAAAAGCAGATGCTTTTGCCTGGTTGAGAGAAGGGAAAATTAAATACGCGATAAACGGAAAATTTGCGGAGATCGATGCGCAAGATAAAATTGTCCAGAGCGCTTATCCGATGGCCGAGTACGAGCCGGGGTATATCAATCTTTATCTGTTGCTTGAGATCATCATGCTGGCTAAACAGGGTTTTATCGGAATGAAGGAGTTATCGCGGCTCGAATGGAAAGCGATTTTTAATCCCGGGGTTTGGAAAAGCAAGGAAACATACCGCGAAACCGATTCCCGCGGTTTTGAGCAGGTTATCTGGCACCGACTTTTCATACCCTCAGAGATACTTAAAGACTTCATCAGCCGTTACGACAAGATCAACCGGGATTATTGGTGGCTGGTAAGAGTCGATCCGTCAGGAAAGATCCTGGAGACTAACCCGGCTTTCGGATCCTGGCTGATGGATATCGCCCGGGAAAACGAAAAAGACGGAGGCAAAGATCTTCTCATTGAAGAAATCAACAGATCCACGGCGCAGGAGTTAGAGGCTTTAGGAAAAAAATTGGCTTTAAACGAGTATCAAGGGTTAGCAAATTTTGACCCGCGGACCCAGGCGGAAATAGCTTTTGCTTTCCTGAAACGGTTGTCCGCGGTTATGTCCCAGGAGGAAAGGGTATTCCGGATACAAGCCGCCGATATCAAGCCTGTCAATTTTTTCGATCTTATCATTGCCCTTCCTGAAATGCTTAGGCTAGCCGGCAGATTGTTCGGGGGAAGGGAGTCCCGTTCCCGCTATTCTCCGGATACAATACGCCGCCAAGCTTTCATCACCAGCCAAGAACTTCGTCCTTTACAGGAAAAATACGGATTTGCCTACGGCCGGACCTTCTCCGGTATGATCAATAGAATTGCTATCTTCCTGGGTATTAGTGAAACTGTTTTGATCGGCAAGCCGGATGTGCTGGCATTGTTGTATTTGAATTCTTTTATGGTGAAAATAGGCGATAATCTTCTGGATAAGAAGCTGAAAGACGAGTTTATCCAGATGGAATCACAGGGACAAACAGTAACTAGGGAGCAGCTTGAGCGTCTATCAGGATTAGCCGGAGAAGTCACGCTTCGAACTTACGTAATTGCCGATTCAGTAGGTTCAACCCCGATGCTCCGGGCCCTTAATACCATGCTCTATGAAGCCATGCTTTCCGTTTTTGACGATCAACGCAAAGTTCAGGCAGAAGACAGGACTGGTATTGATGGGGTCGCCGGTAATCACTACATAAAGAATTCTCCTGCCTACGTATTCTATGATTATGTTTTACGCCAGAATTATCCGGTTGATCAGAGCGTAGAGGATAGCATTAAACATTTTAATGGCATGATGGAGTTTATGCAGATGGCTGATGATTTGAAAGATTTTGCGCAGGATCTGGGCCGCCAGCCAAATGCGGTGGTAGCTGCTGCTGTCGAAACCGGAGTATACCCGCAATTGCGCGCCGCAATTATGCATCAGCAATGCCCGGTCGATCCTTTTGTGCGTTATTTATGGCTGAGAAAGAATTTTCCGGAAGCGTGGAAGAGGTTTTATGAAGCGTATGAAGCCAGCGCCGACAGATTTAATCGTTTTATGGCTGAGAAACAGCTTCAAGGTCTGGATAAAGACGGGGTTTTGTGGTGTTTCAGCATCATGGGGAAACCGAAAACATTCTTCAAAAAACAGTTCCCCGGGATATTGCGAGAGATTGTATTCGGAGCGCATCAGCCGGATGGGGGAGATAGCTCCGGTATCAACGCTATTGAGCGCGCAAAAAGATGGATACCTTTCTTTATTTTTGTCGGGCCGCTGAGCCTTATGGGCATACCTTGTTTGTTGCTACTGGGATCAATAGCTCCGGTTTATCTGGCTTTTGTCTATCTGGCATTTATTCCGGCCTCACTGGTTATTTCCAACGTGATCGTGGCAAGATTCGCAGATTTTTTGCTGCCCCGGACCTCTTTTGAGCGGGATAGTTCGACCAAGACTTTGTTCGGCAGGAGAAAAGTGATGTTTGCCGCCAGCATAATATATGCGGACGCAACGTTTGTTTGGCTGGGCGTTCTGCTCTTGGCTCCGCAGTTTGCTTTACCGGCCTTTATTGTTTATCACGCGATGAGCGTTTTCTTCTTTGTGCGGATGCTCCTGGGCGTCGGGGAAGTTAAGGCCCGGATGACGGTGGCCAACAATTTTATTCCGGTTTTTCAGGGCGTACCGGGCTTTCTGAAGTTTGTGGATTCCCTGCTGGATTGGCGGGAACTCTCCAGAAATTATTCCAAAATATACGAGTATATTCTTTCCATCGGGGGCTTATTGTCGGGAATTCTGTTTATACCCGCCGAAATCGCAGTGGATCTGCTTATCGGCAATAAAGCGGTGCTTGATGAAAAATACAGCATCTTGCAGGCGGTTAAGGGCGGGCATAATAAACTGACGGTATATAAAGGAGTTCACTTGTTCCTTTCTCAATATGCCGTGGCCCGTGTCACCGGGAACGCCCATGCGGCCCGGATTATCGAACGCGAGGCAATCAAGGCGATCCTCGATGATGACATAATGGATATTGCCGAAGATACCTTCGAGAATAATTTCTTCCTGATGGATGAACAAGCGGCCAGAGAATTCCTGCGTAATCTCGATAACCTGGACGGCCTGGAACCTTGCGGAACTTGCGATTTCTGCGCCACCCTCAAGCCGTTGCCTTCATTGGAAGAGTACTATCTGCAGCAGAAAGCGCTTTTGGAGTTGCGTTTGTCCCACGCCAAGGGCAGGATCAAAGTCATTATTTTCGACCTGGATAAAACATTGTATTATTCCTCGGATTTGATGAGACGTTTTGTTGACCTTCTGGCCGAATATGTTATTGCGAATAAAAAAGACGTTGCCGCAGAAGATGTCAAAACGTTGCTCCGGGAGAACAAAAGCTATATCGCCACTCTCGCGCATTACGGGCTGGACGCAGAATCCGCGCGCACTTATCTGTACGACAATATCGATCCGGCGAAGTACCTGAAACCAAATTATGTCCTGCGCAGGACGCTTTTGGAATTGAAGAATCAATACAGTCTGGCGGTTCTTACCAATAATTATAAATGTGTTGCCGAAAAGATATTAAGCGCCCTGTCTCTCGAGGATTGTTTCTCGGCGATTATCGGCCAGGAGCAATACGGGTTAGGCCAAGAGAAGCCGCATCCCGAGGCATTCACGACTGTCCTGGATTATTTGGATGTCGATCGAAACCAGGTGGTTATGGTCGGCGATGAGCTGGAGCAGGACATCAAAGCCGCTCAACGGATGGGCATTAATGCCATTTTGGTCAGTCGCGCCGGCGAAGATATTATCAAGAATGTGCCGGCAATATTGACGGATCTGGAAAAACAATATTCTTCCGGCAAGATCAAGGATGTTTCTCCTTTGCGCAACCGATTTACCTCTAAGATGGTGTTTAATCAAAGGAAGTCTTTCAGCTTACTGGGTAACGATAATAGCCGGGAGCTGAGTGATGAATGGGCAACCGCAATGCTATTAGGTAACATTTTTGGCATGATGCTGGTAGGGGGTATTTTCTGGGCGCTCGACTTGCCGTTGTCCATGGGTGTTTTAACCGGGGCAATATTAGGTTATGGCTTAGCCCGATTTGCTCCGTTTATCAATCTCTATTTGACTCATCGCAGGGATTTCAGGTTCATGGAAAGAGTCCTGGATCGGGATTCCCGGGATATTTCGGATGAAATGTTGCAAATGGCGGCACCCGCATTCGGGGGATTGACCGAAAAATGCCAGCTTAAAATCATCAAAACCTGGCTTTCAGAGGGGCAAAGAGAAAAGGTGCGCAGGTTAATTTTGACCCCGGGCTGGGAGATATTCCGCAAGAAGACGCTGTTTTTCCAGCTGCCGGATGATGTCCGGAAAGAAATTGACTTCCGGATGATAGAACTTTCCGAGAAAGACGGCGGAAAAGAAGAAAATCGCCAAGAATTCGTTTTAAGATCGGAAGAAGATTTCAACCATATGCAAAAGCAAATAATCATACTTTTGTTCGAAAAAGATTTTCTGCATTATCGGGGCTTTCTTGGCGTGCTTAAATTTGCCCGTCATTACAGGATTATTCCTTCGGAATTATATAAAATATTAAAAATAAAAAGCTCATTATTCGAAGAAGATCTGGGGGGTCAGGAAACGGTTACATCTACCGTGGCAGGTGATCCCGTTTCTCCCCCCGCTTCTTTGAACAAAGACGGCGGCAATGACGATCAAACAGAGTTGAAGTGGATGGGGAATTGGCTGAGAGCCGTGGAAAAGGATTATCCCGGCGCAACAAAACGGGCGATCAAAACCAAGGTGCTCTGGTTAAACCAGATGAGCGGCAGTAAAAAAGACGACGCCCGCAAAGAGTTCGTCAGCCGGGTGGGAAGTATCAGGATGGCTAAATATCTGGTAGCGCTGGAAAGGATCCGGGGATACGCCCAGGCAGTCCTGGCCGCGGATAAGGCAGTCGAAATTCCGCTGATCTCTTATATCCCGATCCCTCCGGCCAAGATGAGGCGCAGGGTGATCGACGAATTGATCGAGAAAGAGGCCCGGATCAGCAAGAAGAACGCGGAACTTCTTCTGGATCCCACGGCTCTGGAAACGCGCTGGGATGAGATTTTCGATCCTTTAAGCGAGATCAAAAGAAATGTGTTCAGGGCGATCAACCGGAACGTGGAGAAAAATAAACCGGGGTTGCCTGTTATCGCTGAGCCTGACCATCAATTTGTGACCGCCTATATCCTGTTCCTGGCTCGGAACAACCAAATAACCACCAAATATAAGATCGACCAGTTCACGGCTTCGACCTTCGGGGAAATGTTGGAGTTATACAAAAAGGCTGTCGCCAAGCAATCGTACAAAGGCGGCCAATATAATAAGGAAGAAAAAGAGAAGTTAGAAAAAAAGATATTTTTAAAGAGAGTTCCGGTCCCGGAATTGAGCCGGAGGTTCCAGGTATTCTACGCGCTCCGGCAAAAAGGGGTTGAAGCAAACCCGGCCATGCAGGTAGCTGTGGCCTCGGATTTCAGGATAAGCAACCAAGTTTATCTGCACCTGCGCAAACAAAAAGATCCTTCAGGGGAACCGTTTACCCAGTCCCAGGCTGCTTCGATCGCCGCGGCCGCGGAACCCGTGGAAAGCGCGTACCAGGCCATTAAATTGCTGGAACAAGGCGAAAGCAGGAATATTGCCTCTGAGCTGGCTACTTCTTCAAGTCCTAAAAAGGCGATCAAGATCTATCTTATGCTCAAAGAAAAAACCAGCCTGCCAATGACCCGAATGCTGAAGATCGCTCTTAAGGCCGCCAGCCAAAACGCGAATTTGGCGATCAAGAGAAACGAGCTGGACGGGGGATCAGCTTTACGCAAGGCTGAACTGGAATCTGATATAAATCATTTGCGGGAACTTCTTATCGGCAAGAACCGTTCTCTGGCTCCTCCGCAGAAGAACGCTTTAGCCCAAAAAGACGGCGGTTCAATTGTTCCCCAAAATTTTCTCTCGCTTTGGCAGGCTCTTGCCGAAAATAACAGTTTAAAAGATATTTTAGGGATCAGCCATTTGCAGTCAGTCCCGGACAAGGAAGAATATTTGCGTTTAGCTCTTGCCCGGGCAGCCAATGTTTTATCCCGCCCAACAGATGAAGTTCGCGCCTTTAAAGAAGTTTTCTTTGAAGACAATACGGTCATCCTCAGCTATGTCTTTTCCAAAAAACAGGTCTTAGTCCGGATCGCTCCCGATAATTTCGCGGATCACCTTACTGATACAGCTAAAATAATTTCTTTCTTCGGCCAGGGAACACGGGCGGATATAATTGCTGATCCCCAAGAAGTGAAGTCCCTGCTCAAAGAATTGCGTTTATACCGCAGCTATCCGCAGCTATACCAGATAGTTTATAAATTAAATTCTTCAGACCCGGCCATTGTGGTGGAAGCAATCCGCAGCCTGGAGGCATTACTGACAAAGCCGGTCCTTAAAGATGAAGCCCAGCGCCTTCTGGTGGCCGCATTGGGGATAGATAATTATCAGGTCCAGCGCCTGGCCCAGGAAATACTGAATAACGCTTTTAGCGGCCGTCCGGCAAGGTTTCCTAAGGCGCAACAAACCATGATCGCCGCATTAGGAGAAAAATTATCTTTAGCTAATATAGTTATCAAGGTCGGATTTAATCCTCTTAGACAAAAAGACAAGCTCCTGCGTTTCAAAGCCCAGCTGGCTTGCTCCAGCAATTACTCTAAAAAGATAACTTTTTATGACCTGGCTATAACCCCGGAAAGCGATGATTCCCTGAAACTGGCAGTAGCGCAAGCCGGCAGTTTGATCGAAGCCAATATGGGAATTGTCAATCTGGCCTTGCGAATAAGCCGGAATAACGGCCGCAGCTGGGAATATGTTGCCGGCTATGGGGCCAATGCGACGATATTCTTTCAGCCGGATATTAAAGGCACAATGATCTATCAGGTCTGGCCGGCGCAGCTGGGGGTGTATGACCGATCGGGCCAGGTAAGCTATGATGAAACCGGAAGGGCTGTTCCCGGAAATTTCCAGACTGTTGAGAACATATTGCCGGAACTGAAGGCCCGAGGTTATACCAAGATCTATCTGATGGGCATCTATCAATTGGACAAGCCGGAGAATATTATCGGCCAGGTCGGTCCGGACGCCTCATTGTTCTCTCCTTTAAGCTTCAGGGTGAGCAAAGAATTAGGCGGGGAAAAAGGGTTGGAAAAATTGATCAAAAAAGCCAGGGAGCAATTCGGCATAGGCATACTGGTCGATATTATTCCTCATGTGAACCAGAATTTCCGCGATCTTCCTGAATGGGCCATGGTTAAAGTCCGCAGAGGCACAGACAATAAGATCATCCGCAGGCTGGCTACTGACGGAGCGATCAACCATGAAAACGGCCTGCCCGTAGAGTGGCATGATTCAGTGATGCTGAACTGGCGGGACAAGCGGGTAGCCCAGGCTTACGCAGAGCTGTTGAAGCGTTTAGCCAAGCTGGGAATACAGGGGGTCAGGATCGATGTCGCCCATAACTTCGGATCAATGCTACCGGTGGATAATGGCTTGAAGAGCAAGCAAAAGCTTTTCGGCCTGGTTACTTCCTGGGAAAGGAACGAGTCCGGCGGGTTTAAAATCGTCAACGCCTGGGATAATGATCAGGCTAACCCGATCTTGCTGTATCTGGTTTCCCAGGTCAACCGGGAATATCCCGAATTCTTGTTTATCGGAGAAAACTACGGCAAGTACGTACAGGTGATCAAATCCGGAGTGGTCCCCATGGATTCCGGGACCCATGATGATCTGGAAAAAGTCATTCTGAAACAGGCTTCGGTCAAAGCAATCCTGAACGGACACTTCCGCTGGCTGTTCGCTGATCTGCCGCAAGGAAGCCAGCTGGTTTCGGCCCTGGAAACCCATGATTATTTCCGGGCCATGGATAAATGGCAAAGCTACGGAGCGCAAAAAATAAAAGCAGCGATCTGGGCCTGGCTGGCGACCACCCGGGGAGCGATCTCGGTCTACAACCGCCAGGAGATCGGCGAGGTCCACAGGATCCGGATCGACAATTACACCAAGCATGATTACCAAGAAGCCGACCAACAGCGCTACTACGCTCAGCTGGAATTTGAAAATAAATTCAAGGAAACCATCCAGGAATTTTACGGCCGGGCATTGAAATTGTATAAAGATCATCCCGCTATCAGCCAGGGGGCGAATTACATATTCGAAACGGATAACGACCGGGTATTCGCGATCGCCAGGTACGATGAAAAAGAAAACTTCATATTTGTAATAAATATGGGTTGGGAAACCACCAAAGTTCACATAAATCTTTCAAGCCTCTGGCCGGCTTTAGGGGTCGTTGATTCAAGAAATGAATTTTACCAAGTCGCGGACCTGGAAAACAAAATTCAGGAAATATTCACCGGAGAAGAATTAAGAGCGCAGAATATCGAAGTCACCCTCACTTCTTACGGAATTTCAATTGTAAGCGTCAAACCGGCCTTAGAAAACAGCGGCACTCGGCAGGACGGAGGCAAAGAGGATCTAGTTATTATCGCTTTGCGGGACGCTATAAATCGTTACGCATCCCAGGAGCGGGCTGTACGCACGTCGGCCAACTACGCTTTTGTCCAGCTTGAGGAAGCGGTCCTGGAAAACGATCAAAGCAAGTTTAACGAGCGTTTTATTCAGCTGGCCAAGTTCGTTGAAGGCGAAGAGCGCTTCGGCGATCTGTACGCCGGAGACCTGACTTTGCTGATGCATGAATTATTGGGCAAGCACGCGGATAAAGAGGATACGGTCAAAGGCCTTTTGTCCCAAGCCGCGCAAACTTTTAAAGACGCGACAGCAAAAACAGTAATTGAAAAAGTGATCCGCTGGATAGACATAGGAGTCGTGGTCTCTGTATCTTCTGAAGCAGCGCCTGTTTCCAAGGCAGGAGGCATGGCCAATGTGGTAGGAGAGAAGACCCAGGAGCTGGCCAAATCAGGATTAAAGGTCTACATTGTCAGCGACCTTTATCAGGATACTGAAAAAGGCCCGGGCCAGAGGGTATATTCCAAGGAAGAAACTATACAAAAATACAATATCCGATATACGGGCAAGACTTTGTCGGTCTATATGGGCAGGCACGGCCAGTTCCCCGCAGGACTTGCCAGGACCAAGATCAACGGGGTTGAATATTTATTATTGGACCATCCTGCTTTTGCCGACGCGCTATACGGCTCAGGGGTATCAAAAGAGCACGAGTTGCTGCGGTCGATATTCCTTTGTTTCGGGGCCCTGGAAGCATTAAAAGCCAGCCACGTATATCCGCAGATCGTGATCGGCAATGACTGGATGTGCGCGCCTTTAATGGCCCACTTGAACTCAGCGCGTTCCGCGTATAAACATGATCCGCATTTCATAAATACAACAACGATCGGCTGGGTGCATAACAACGGCCAGGATTACCAATTCAAGGTAGGGCGTTTCCAGGATGGAATCGACCTGTTGAGCAACCTGGGATTGCCCGCGGAAGATTTCGGCTGGTTCATTGACCCGCACCGTTCGGAATTAATAAATCTTATGGCGGCGTTTATCCGGCATTCTCATTTCGTAGTGGCGGTAAGTCCGGGTCAAATGCAGGATTATCTGCGCAGCGACGATAAAGGCTGCGGAGAAGGCCTGAGCCATATTTTGCGGGAAAAATGGCAGCAGAAAAGGTTGTTCGCTATCACTAACGGCGTAGATATCCATAAGATCCAGGGAGAGTGGTTCGGCAAAACACTCTTTGACATACATTCCCAGCGGGATCTGGGAAAAATGTTAGCCGCCGCAAAAAAAGCTAAACAGCAAGCCCGCGAGGTCATTGCCGATGCCGGATTGTTCTGGCCGGCTTCCGGAGGAAGATCGAGCTTCCTGAACAAGCGGCATATGGTGGTCAATATGGTTTCCCGGATCACCGAGCAGAAAGGCATGAATTTAGTCGCGCCGTTTGTCCGGCGGGTGATCTCCAGCGGCAGATATCCCGAAGTGGTTTTTGTATTCGGGGGCAACGGCGAACGTTTCTGGATGGACCGCTTGAATGAGCTGGTTTACGAATTCCCCGGCAAAGTAGGTTATTCCAACGGCTTTTTGCCGGATCCGCACCCGCTCAAGGTCTATCAGCGCACCTTCCTGGCCGGCGACCTGTTCATCGCTTTTTCAGTATGGGAACCGGGAGGGATCTCTCCCATGGAGGCTCTTGCCTTTGGCGTGCCCTGTTTTGTCTCTGACAAGCAAGGCCTTAAATCTACGGTTAAGACCATAGCCATTCCGGAGTTTAACCATATCCCCGGTCTTGACCGGGAGGAAAAAGGTTTTAACGGAGCGCGGGTTCCTGTGTACGAGTGGGATGTTAATTATACCCTGGATAATATAATGTCCGGCTTTGACCGCCTCTACCGGATGTGGAAGAACAGAAAAACCGACAAAAAATGGAATGAAATGACGATCAACGCGCTGCTCTCGGATAACAGCTGGGAAAAGTCGGTCAAGGATGTCGAGAACTTATTTAAATACGCCGTAAGCGGCAGCGAAGAATTTTACAATAGATTTTTTCCCGAAGAAAGCCCGGAAAATAAAGACGGCGGCGATATCGATCCGATCGTGATTGTTTCGCCGGCGGCGCAGCCTATTTCTTCCGTAGGCGGAATGGATAGAGTGGTCAAAGATATTGCGGTCAGGCTTGCGGAACGAGGCCACGAGGTGATTATTATTACCCCGCTCTACAAAGATGAGTGGATCGAAAGAATAGCGCATTTAACTGATGCCCAAAGCTATGTGCCTCCCGAGGAGTTGATAAGAAGATATCAGATCGATTTCTCCGGCCAGGAGAAAGCCAGGTTCAAAATCGGCGGTAATGATGTCTCTTCGGCGGAAGTCGGCCGGACAAACATAGACGGCGTGGAATATCTCGTGCTCAGAAATAAAGATATCGCCTCTCTTCAGGGCGGCTCTTTTATGGGATATGTCCCGGATCCCGCCCAGTTTTTGCCGCGCTGGGTATCGCGTTCCTCAATCGCATTTTCCCTGGCCAGCTTAGAGGCAATAAGGACACTCGGCATTTATCCGCGCATCATCGTGGGCAATGACTGGATGTGCGGGCCTATGGCCGCGTATCTTAAATCTTCCGGATGGCCGTATGCCGGAGATCCTCATTTTGCCTATACGCACAGCATTGCCTGGGTGCATAACGCAGGCCCGGGATATCAATTCCTGGCCAGCCGTTTTGACCCTTCTACCAAATACGATTTGTTGCTTGATCTGGGATTGCCTGAGCAAGAATTGAAATCTTTCGTTGATCCTCATAACCCGAACATGATCAATTTTCTCGGGGCAATGATCCAGAATTCAGATTACGCGGTTACTGTAAGCAAGGGGCAGATGCAGGCATTCCTTGAAGAGCCTTTTGGGGTCCATGAACAGTTAATCCAGAAGTCGCGGGAGCGCAGGTTATTTGCAATTGAAAACGGGATATTCCAAAGAGAAAAGCAAAGAGAGTGGTTTGGGTTATCGGCCTTTGACATTGCCCCGCAGAATACCGCCGCGTTTTTAGATTCCGCCTATAAACAGAAGGCCTTAGCCCGCAAAAAGATTTTTGACGGTCAATTGTTATACTTCCCGGCCTATGTGGAGAGACACACTCATTATTATGGCATTCCTGAAGAAGTATATCAAAGATACAATTCTTTGCCTGCCCGGATAAGTAGAGGGATGGAGTCTGTTCTAAGCGGGGTTTCCGGCCGCACAGATGAAAGTGATTTTGTGGTCACTATGGTCTGCCGGATAACCGGACAAAAAAATATTCCCCAGGTATGTGATTTTGCAAAGATCATCCTGAATGACAGAAGATATAACTCTGTGAAGTTTATTTTTGCGGGCGAAGGCGACCGGTATTATATGAAATGGCTTCTTGGGTTAGCCGCAGACTACCCCGAACGGGTGAGGTATTCCTATTCATTTGTGACAGAAGAAACAAAGAATTCGGTCTTGCTTTCCGGAGACCTCTTCATTTCTTTCGCGAAATGGGAACCAGGAGGTATCGCAGTCAAAGAAGCGCTTGCCGCAGGGAATGTCTGCCTGGTATCTGATGTCGGCGGACATAAGTCTTCAGTTATTTCTGGATTCAACGGCAGCCGTTTTTCCGTCCTTGAATCCGAGCACAGGACTGTCCGGGAAATGATCGTGCCGGAGTTCGACAAGCTGTTTTCATTATGGCAGGAAAGAAAAACCGACAACAGCTGGAATACCATGGTCAAAAACGCCTTGTTCTCTGACAACCGCTGGGACAGGTCGATGGTCGACATCGAAAACCTCTTTAATTACGCGGTTACCAGTGGCGAAAACACGAAGCAGCCGGACGGAGGAAAAGTAAAAAATGACGTGTCGAAATGGCTGTTAGTGTTTGATTTTGACGGGACCATGACTGATCTTGACAAAAAGAGCGAATATTTTGAGAAAGTTCCTCCGGCTTTAGAGAATGCCTTGATCAGAGCGAGGAATAAGGGAGCCAGGATTGCGATATTATCGGGAAGAGCCCCCAACTTTGTTTATGATCAATTAAACCAGAAGACACAGTTATTGAGCGAGCTCAAATACTCCGGACAAGTAGCGTTTTTGGGAGAGCTGGGCGGCCATATCGCTTATTGCACTGACCGCTGCGAGTTCGTCAAAGACTCGGATTATTCGCTGGAGCTTTCCGAAGAGTTAAAAGCTAAGATCTTAGAGAAGATAAAAAACAAATTGACCGAGCTCGGGCTTATCGACCATCTGGTAATGCAGGGAACTGTCGGGAAAATCATCCTCAATGACCGCAAGCAGTCGTCGCGCACGCTGAAGTTCGAAGGAAAAGAGTTTGAAGCTTATGCCCCGGAGATCTTTGATTATCTCAAAAGGGAACTGAAAGCCGACAGTGTCTATGTGTTCAACAACAATAATGTCGCCATCGACATTGGTTTGACCGCCAAAGGGCTGGCTTTAAAGGAATTTGCCGGGAGAGCCAATATCGCGATAGAAAACATATTTATAGCCGGAGACAGCGGCAATGACCTGGATATGCTTTATCTGGTGTTCGAAGGAGCGATTGGCGCATTTGTCAAAAATTTTGAGGCGATCCCCGAAGATCTTAAACCTAAACTGATTTTAGTCAAAAATCCCGAAGAATTAGGTTGGCTTCTCGAGAAGAAGTTCGATCTCAAAGACGGCGGAAACCAGATACCATTTCCTTTCCCCAACCTGTTTGATAACCAGCGCGGCTGGAACGATCCGGAATGGCTGGAGGCTTATTTAGTGGCGGGCGCGCTGCTCAAGGTCGCGGATGACGTTAACGCCGGCATTCCAGCGGAGCAGATCGCGGAAGCAGCAATCGGGGAGTTCGCGGATCACGGTCTTGCCGCAGACCGGGAAAAGATCGTTCAGCGACTGGAAGGCTTGCGTCGCAGAGGACTGATCCGGAACAGCGATAATAATATGGCGATCCGTCCGGAGAGCACGGTTTATCTGAATGTCGAACCGCGGGTGGTGGCGGTCTGGGCGGATGACTTTAATTATATCCAGTCGGATATCGAGCGGGCGATCGTCGCCGGAAGGAACGAGCTTTTAAACACCATAGACGCTTACAGCGGGATAGTCGCGCAATGGCCGGAATACCCGGTTGAGGCCAAATATCCGGTTTTGCGCGCGATCGTCCAGATGAGCCGGCCGGGGCAGAAAATTCTGGTTGATTGGCTGTCCAGCCGCGGTTTTTCGAACCGTACTTCCCTAGTGGATGCGATCCTGCTCATGCTGGATTTTGAAAATGCCAGAAAAGACTGGCTGTCATACCGCGCGCCCCAGCTTTTGGGCCGGAACATTTATCTTGTGGCCGCGGAGATCTCTTTGCTGGCCGGCGGACTGGGCCGGGTGATGCAGTATCACGGGACCGCGATGCACCAGCTTTGCGCGGGCAAAGCCAAAGTCATCTATGTCGAACCGGATTATCCTTTTACCCGCGATCAAACAGGTAAAGTCATTGATCTGCATTTTGATAAACTGGCTATACCTGTGCGCGGGATCAGGAAGCTTGATCAGCGTTTTAGCACCTTCGTAGCCGGCAAACCCGTAGAGTTCGAAGTGTCTACCGGGATAAACAGCCTGGGGGTTCCGGTATATATGATCAAAGATGTCCCGGGCTATTATGTGAATATTCTTTACGAATACAGCACTCCGGAATCACCGGCTTCTAATTTCGAGTTCACCGAATTTTTCACCAAGGCAACGCTGGAGTTGATCCGCTATCTGGAAGTCCGGGAAAAGCGCGAGCAGGGCTCCGCGTATAAAGCGCCGCTGGTTGACGCTAACGACGGCCAGGCCCTGCCGCTGGTGGCCTGGCGCCGTATTTTTTACGGAGAAAAAGAAAAAATTGTGCGGGGGGATTCTTCAGAAGAAGATATTACTGACGCCTATGAGATATTGCGCGACGCGGTATTTTGCGGCACAACCCATACTTACCGCAACCGGGTCATGATCGGCGGAGATATCAAAGCTTTCGGTTTGCCATTCTTGAAAGCCGCCGGAGTTTCCGATGAATGGCTGTGGATATTTTTGCGCAAAGAGCTTGAAGGCTCGCTGCTGTGGGATTTTACCAGCGCCGGGCTGCGCTGCGCTGACGTGGCCAAGGGGGTAAGCGCCATCCACGCTTACGAGATGAATGCCCGCGATCCTTCGGTCAGGCTTTTCGGCTTGACGAACGGAGATAACCGTTTATATTCCTCAGAATATTTCCGCCAGGCGCTCGCTCAGGCCGGCTGCGTTGATTATGAAGACGCTTCCGGCGAGCAGGTCGCCGCGGCCAAGCGGATCTCCAAGGAAGCGTTGGGGCTTAATCCGAGCCAGATGGTCATTTCTTATTCCGGCAGGCTGGTCCCGGAAAAAGCCGGACAGGAGCGGGCTTTCTTTGAATCCAATATCGAGGCCATGGTCAAGGCCGGCATCCAGGTTATTATTTACGGCAATGCCCAGCCCTATGAAGCCAGCCAGCGCATCGCTATCAGGCTGGAACAATTAGCCCAAAGACTGGAGCGCAGCAATTATCCGGGCAGATTCGTTTTGAAAACAAAATTCCATATCGAAGAGCAGCGCGCTTTGCTGGCCGCCAGCGATATCCAGATCCAGGATTCCGACCGCTACACCGGAGCTTCCGAATACACCGAGGCGGATGTTTCCGCCAATGCCGGGCTGCAGATGGGCGCGCCATTCTGGGAGGGGATCATCCAGCACCAGGGAGCGGTGATCAACCGCCGGCTCCAGAAAGGAAACACCCTGATCCCGGCAACTTCCGCTCCTCAGTCTTACCTGGATATCATTTTCTGGGCCAACGATGAATTCAAAGCCAACCGTTTAAGCAAGTATCAGGCCCAATCGATCAGATTCAGCCGGATCCTGGAAGCTTCTCTTACCGCCGGAGAATATTTGCGGCTCTGGAACGCCGCTTTCCATAATAAAAGGCCTAATTTCACCCGCCCAAGAATTTCCGGAGAGGTCTACAATACCGAGCCAATAGCCCTAACCGCGTATCTGGAAGAAGGAGAGCGGGCTATTGAGAAGGAGGGCAATACATTCTTTATTAAGGGAAAGGTTGAGGAATTGCGGGAAAATCTGGAATTATCAGTAGCCATAAATCTGGAAACTTTTGATGATGTCTATTCCGGCATCGGCCGCCGCGGGGTCGTGCCTTTCGAGATGATCAGCGTCAAGCTGGTAAATGAGTATGGGCTGGTTTTGCCTCTTAGCGTCAAGCGGGCCACCCACAGCAAAGCGGAATATTACCTTATTATCCCCAAAGACCTGGCGCTGCCCTTTGAAGGAAATCTGGAGATAACTTCCGGAGTCTGGAAAGTCGCTTTGCCAATGAAAATAATCGCCCAAGAG
>JBFZAG010000153.1:0-17611 GCA_041309145.1 Candidatus Omnitrophota bacterium
TACGATTATTTTCTCAAGGAAACCGATAATACCTCCACTGCCGGTTGGAATGTGCCTGCTGATGTGCGTTCTACTCTGTGCAAAATAAAAGTGATGAGTTCCATTAACGAAAATAATTTTGCCGTATCCGAGAGTGTTTTCACTATTAAAAACAGGCTTGCGGTAACTTATCCCAAAATCGGGACTCTTCCCTGGACTGTGGGGTCAAAGAATAATATCCAGTGGAATTACGAGGGGCCGAACCAGATCCCGGGCGATCCGGTAACGCCGGTAAAACTGAAAATAGAATACGCTTCTGACGGGTCAACTTTTAACCCCATACCCGGCGCCTCTGACGTGTCTATCGGTTCAAACGGCGCAGGTTCCTGGGAATGGACCATCGCCGATGATACCGCGCTGACCACCACCGGAAAGATCAAGATCACCGATACCGGCATTAGTTCAGCTACCGCTACCTCTACCGGAGATCTTACTATCCGCGGCGGCGTGACTCCCGATGAGATCACCAACACGCCTTTGAAAATCGATGATCCGATGACTATTACCTGGACTTTGCACGGAGCGGTAACCCAGGTGAATATCTATTACTCGATCAGCGGCCCGCTGGGTTCATTTACTAAAATAAATACCGCCGGCCCATGGGATGCTACTCAGCCTTACACTACTTTTAATGTTCCGGAAGCTTACACCGATCAATTCCGGATCAAGGTTGAGGACGCGAATAACCCCAGCGTCAGTAATATAACCCAAACTGACGTCAAGATAGTCGGAAAGATAGAGCTTAAAGTTCCTAACACCCTGGAACCTGACTGGATAATCGGCGGATCTAAAAAGAATATAAAATTCTTCCCGATCGGGCAATTTGCCGTGCGGATCGAAGGTTCTACCGATGATTTTGTTGCTGAGCAGAATAAATGGGAGTTCGCGGTTATCCCCGCTGACCAGATCACCAGCCGCGCGGATAATACTTTCCAATATGATGTGCCGGACAAGATTTCCAATTCAGTTAAGATCAGGGTCAGCGATGCTGATCCGAATAAAGCCGCGCTGGTCACGGATAAATCCGAGCAAACTTTCCGGATCCTGGGGGCTCTGGTAGTGACTAAGCCCTCAGCAACCTCTCCGGCGCTTGAGGTCGATAAGCCGTTTACCCTGGAGTGGCAGAGAAAAGGGACTATTCCGGCGGTGGATATCTGGTATTCTACAAGCAGCGCCACCGGGCCGTGGACGAACATCGCCATGAATTATACCAATACCGGGGAGTATACTACCCGTTCCTGGACGCCGGTGGACGATAACGACGTTACTACTCACGCCTATATTAAAGTCTGCGATCACGCGCATCCCACTGAGGTCCTGGATGCATCTGATCCTTTTACCATCAAAGGCTGGTTTGAATTCGCTGAAGGCGACAGCCCGGCTTTAAACGAAAAATGGGAGGTAGGCAAACAGCATACTATCACCTGGACTAAACACGGCAATATTCCTACGGTGAAGATCGAATATACGCCGGACGGCTTGAACTATTATTCAGCCGTGTCTTCTGCTTCCAATACTGGCAGCTGTCCCTGGACCCCGGTTCCTACTACCACATTCTTGTCTGCAGTGGCCCAATTGCGTATTGTGGATACCGAAGACGCGACCAATATCTCTTTGCCTTCACCGACATTCAAGCTGGCAGGTGTGATCACTTTGATCTCGCCTTCGCCTACGGTCGGCGGCCAAAAATATATTGTGGACAGCTCTCAGACCGTGACCTGGAAAGTGACCGGAAAGATCGACAACGTGCGTATAGATTATTCCACTACCGGAGCCGCTCCGTTTAACGAGCTGATCAAAGATTCCACTCCAGGAGGAAACGGCGATGAGATCAGTTACACCTGGCCGATCACCAATACTCCGTCTCCGACAGTGGTGGTCAGGGTTTCCGATGTTAAGGACCCTTCGGCAGCCGCGCTTTCCGCGGTCAACAAGATCCAGTGCCAGTTTAAGATCACTTCTCCGGCCACCGGCTACGTCTGGCCGGTTGATTCCCAGCAGAACCTGATCTGGGCTACCGAACACGGGACCTGTCCGTCGGTCAAAATTGAGTTGTATAACGGGACCGCCTGGGAAGAGGAGCCGATATATCCGTCCACTATTAATCCTCCTGAAGGCGGAGCTTTGTCCTGGAAAGTTCTAAACAGGATAAATACCGCCTGTAAGATCCGGGTATCCGATACCCGGGATCCAGACGCCCAAGCTGAATCCGGCGCATTTAGAATAAGGGCGGGTCTGGTCCTTAAGTTCCCTAACGGAAGCGAAAATCTTAATGTCGGAGCTAAACCTAACATTCTCTGGGAAAAACACGGGACGATCAGTACCGTTAAGCTGGAATATTCCACGGACGGGGTAACTTATCCCGCTTCGCCGGCTTTGCCGGATAATCCTATAGCTACCAACGTTGATGTCAGCGGCTGCACCGATAACTGCAGTTTTGAATGGGAAATCCCGGACGCGCTTTCCTCAAAAGTCCGGGTCAAAGTTACCAACGAAAACGCGCTCGATCCCTGTTCCGATGATTCTGACGCTTTGAATACCATAAGAGGGGTATTGAATATCACCTCTTTTACGGCCAACGAGGTGGTAAAAATCGGGGTGATGAAGCCTGTTTCCTGGAGTAAAGTCGGATCCATCGATTACGTCAAATTGGAATATTCCGTTAATAACGCGGCTTACCAGGTTATCCCGGGAGCGGGATCCCTGGCTTCTACCGGAGCCACCGGAACTTATGAGTGGACCCCGGCCAATGATTTCTCGGTCAGCGATAATGTCAAAGTGCGCGTATCCAGCGCTGATGAAACCAATCAGCCGGCGCTGGCCGGAGTTTCTCCGCAATTTGAGGTTCAGCCTACTTTAACCTTTATCCAGTGTCCAAGTGTAAATGAAGTGGTCACAGTGGACAGCGTAAATACCCTGAAGTGGATCAAGACCGGTTCGATAAATACGGTGAAAATGCAGTTAAAGCTGGGAGCAGGAGGTTTCACGACTATAACCGGAGCAGGTTCTCTGGATGTTACCGGAGCTTCTCCGTACAGTTATCCCTGGACTGTTCCTCCGTCTACCAATGACAGCGTTCTTCTTCGGGTAGTCAGCAATGCCGATGCGGACGTGTTCTCCGAATCTCCGCTATTTAAGATCGCTCCGGGCGTGAACCTGACCAGCCCTAACGGAGGCAGCTTCTATGAAGTGGACAGTCCGTGCTTGATCAGCTGGACCACGAGCGGCACTATAAATAATGTATCATTCTACTATGATATTAACGGCGGTAAAGGAGCTGACGGTATAGCCGGAAATAGCGACGATTATCCCAACTTTATTATCACCAAACCCGCGAATGAGTCGCCTTACTCCTGGCCTACTCCGGATAAAATAGGCGATAAACTAAGAGTAAAAATAGTCAACGCCGACGCGGGAAATTTCAGCCCCAGCGACGCTTCCGAAGCGAATTTCGAGATCCGCGGCCGGATTGATATTGATTCTCCTGTGGGCGGAGAAATATGGAAGATCACAGAGATCCACGATATCCAATGGCATAAACACGGCACGATGAGCGCGGTAAAAGTTGAATATTCCACTGGCGGAGCCTACCAATATTGCCGCGATGCGGCCAATCAACAGGCTACCAGCGAAACAGGTAATTCTTTCGCCTGGAAGATCCCGGACGCCAAATCTATTAACGCGGCCAGGGTAAAAGTGACTAATTTGGCTAATCCGGATAATGTTCTGACCATTACTCCGACCTTTACCATTCGCGGAGGCTTTATCTGGGATTATCCTGTAACTGCCGGCCAGGTATTCAAGGTGGGAAGTACGGAAACTTTAAGTTGGCAGACTAAGGGAACTTCGATCACCAGCATAAATCTGGAATATTCGGTCAATGGCACAACTTTTAAGCCCATGCTTAAGCTCGATGGCTCGGAAGCCACGGGAATAACCAATACCGGCAGTTTTAACTGGCGCGTGCCTAATGATATCTCTAAAACAGTGACTTTGCGGGTCAGGGACGCCACTGATCCGGATGCGGTAGAGGATTCTGCGGTGATAAAAATAGCCGGGGTTATTCATATTGATGCGCCTACTACTCTGGTCAGGTGGGGAGTCGGTACAGATCAGGATATCAAATGGCATACGGACGGCGATATCGCTAACCTGAAGATCGAATATTCCATTACCGGGGCAGCGCCCTGGATAGTTCCTGTTATCGCCGACGCTGCGGTTGGATCTACCGGACTGAAGAAATGGAGAGTTCCTAACAACTGTACTCCCACTGCGGCGATCAGGATCAGCGACGTTATCGCTGAATCAGGCACTGACCCGGTGATCTCTCCGATCTTTAAGATAGTAGGAAGCTTTGCTTTTAACTCTCCCGTGATCACTACAAACTGGCCGGTCACAAGCGGTGAAATAGCCAATACTAAACAGTCGATCAGCTGGGCTACTCAGGGAGTGATTTCCCAGGTCAATCTTTTTTACTCGAAAACCGGCGCCGCTCCCTGGACTTTGATCACTACTCCGGGTGAAGGCGGCCCGATCACCGACAACGGCAACGGCGGGTCTTTCCAATGGACGGTCCCGGACAGCATTTCTACGACCTGCAAGATCCGGATCGAGGATAAAGATGACGATCAGACTTTTACTGAGTCTGCCGCTTTTACCATCAGGGGAGACCTGCGCCTTGATTCTCCCGTGACTAACGAGAAAATAGCTGCCGGAACCACCAAGACGATCATGTGGTCAAGAAACGGCTCTATCGCCAAAATCAACCTTCTCTATCACGATGGAGTGACCTGGCAGAACATTCTTGATCCCAATAACGGAAACAGCCCGGAGATCTCCAATAGCGGTTCTTTTAACTGGGCGATCCCGGCGGATATGCGGCTTACGGATATGGCCAAGCTGATAATCAGAAGCGTGGGGGATCCTGTAGTAGAAACTCCTCAGGTGGTTTTTAAAGTCATGGGCGGTTTTGAAGTGACTTATCCTAAAGGCGGAGAGTCGCTCTTGGTTAATTCCACCCCGACCATCACCTGGACCTCGACCAGCACCCGCGTAGATACGGTCAGGATCGATTATTCTATAGACGGAGGGGAAACTTTCCCGGAAAGCCAGGTTATCAGCGCTTCTACAGCCAATGACGGAAGTTTTGCTTGGTCTACAGGAATTCCTCCGGAGGCTGTATCTAAAGAGGCCAGGATCAGGGTCTCGGATACTACGGACAGAAACGATGCTTTCGGTATTTCCAAAAATGATTTCTTTATCCGGGCGATTTTCACTCTCACCGAACCCAATGGTTATGTCGAGAGTGATCCCAAGTACCCATTGAACTGGGTCATCGGCCGGACGAACCGGATCAAATGGATCTGCATCGGCGCTCTGAACCAGGTAAAACTGGAATTCAGCCGGTATAACGATTTTAACGTGGATAAACAACCGGTCGGCGCGGGGATAGTCAGCAATAATAATATCGATCCGGTTTCCGGGAACCGTTATTACGACTGGACCATTCCCGATGGCAATGCCTCGAACAATGTCCTGGTGCGGATATCCGATCCTAATGATCCGGAAGCCAACGACGTTTCCGATTATAAGTTCAGGGTCATTCCCGGATTTACGGTCACCTCGCCTACTAACGGAACTGAATCCTGGGCGGTAGGTTCCAGCCACGAAATAACCTGGACATCCACAAGCAGCAGCGTTTACGTCCCGCAGGTCAGGATAACTTATTCCCAGGACGGCGGATCTACTTTTCCGGGCAGCGTGACAGTTACCGATAATGACGGCAGTTACCACTGGAACCCCATCCCCAATAGTATTACTGCCGAAGCAAAAATAAAAGTTGCTGATTCTACGGATTCCAGCGCTTTTGATGTTTCGGATAACAATTTCAGCATCAGGTCCGACCTCAACCTTACTTATCCCAACGGCGGCTCAGGCCAGACTTTTACCGTGGGCGATCCTTGCACCATCATCTGGACCTGCCAGGGCACGGTGGATAAAGTTAACCTGGAATATCTCAAAGCCGGAGTCCCGGGGGTCATTGCTTCTAATGTGGATAATGACAATGTCGCAAAAGGCGGCAGTTTTGCCTGGCCGGGAGGGGTCAGCGACGCGATCTCTTCCCAGGTCAGAGTCCGGGTTACCGACGCTGATGCCGGGCATCCCGCGTCTTCAGATACTTCAGCGAATGATTTCCGGATCAAAGGCGCCTTAACAATCACCGCGCCGGTCTCCAGCTCCATCTGCGAGGTGGATAAGGATTTCCTGATCCAGTGGAATACCGTGGGTTCCATCGAAAACGTCGAGCTGCGTTATTCTCTGGACGGGTCAAGCTTTCCGGATGGTTTGATCATCGTTGCCAATGCTTCCAATACCGGAGTGGATAAAGGCAAACGTCTCTGGAGGGTTCCTAATCCGGCTACCCCTACGGCTAAGATCCGGATAACCGACGCTTCCGCCGGAAATTCCGATGTCAGCGATGACTCTGATGAATTTCATACCCGGGTTTATTTTGAAATACTCTCTCCTAACGCTGGAACAGAAGTCTGGAAGGTCGGAGAAGTCAAGAATATAACCTGGAAATGGGGAGGAGAGAAAGCCACTGTCAAATTAAGCTATTCCACTACCGGAGCTAACGGAACCTACAATCCGATTAGCCCTGCGGCGATCGTGGCTAACGGAGCGGGAGGATCGGGCACCCATAGTTATGCCTGGACCGTTGAGCCGGAAGCTGTATCCAAGCAGGTAAGATTCAAGATCGAGGATCCCGGAGATCCCGATGTTTCCGATATTTCGGACAATGATTTCACGGTGCAAGGCGCGTTCGCGGTCACTTCCCCTAACGCCGGAACTGAGCGCTGGATCACCCGGGAAACTAAACCGATCACCTGGACGTCAGTCGGCAATATTCCCAGGGTAAAACTGGAATATTATCTGAACAATGATTACGCCGGAACTAAAAAGACTATTGCCGCCAACGTTGTCAACAATACCGGTGCGAATACCTATAACTGGTATATTCCGGATATCAAGGATGCCGACGGAAATCCGATCCATCCCACTACGGTCAGAATCAGGGTTTCCGACGTAAATGATCCTGATGCTTATGACGATTCCAATAATCCTTTCACTATCGATTATTATTCGGTGACCTGGGAGGTCAAAGATCTGATCAGCGGCCAGCACTTGACTCAGTTGAGCGTCGCCGGAGCTTCGGATAAGCTGGACCCGGACACGGGACTCGCCGACGAATGGAAGACCAGCACCATGCCTAATCTTCCGACCGTGCCTTTAGGATCGCCGGTAACTATGAAGTTGCCCGCGGGCTTCTGGTCAATACTCTGGACCAAGTCCGGCTACGGCGATAAGCAGTCTATTTTCAACTTGAACAGGGATATGACTTTGGCTGCCGGTGACGATTGGAAGTCGGACGGCAACGGTCTTCTGTTTATGGAAACCACTGCTATCCATATCTGGGAAGCAAAATCCAATTACTCCTATAACCCGGCTGTGCCTCTGAAGAGCATCCCGGACACCTTGACCGTGAGTTCCTGGTTGCAGCGCGACGGGTTTGTGGTTTCCGGAGGTATAAAGGCGGATGTTTATGTTTATGAAGACGGCACGCAGATCAGGCATCTTCAGGCTCCCGGAGCAGACGCGGTCGGCACAAATCCTGACGAGGCCGGGTTCTTCCATACTACCTGGAGCACTACCGGTTTGAAGTCAGGAAAAGTCTATACTACCATAACCGACATTACTAATGCCAGCGGCGCGCATTTTAAAACACCCGGATCGTTTACCATTACTCAGGAAAAGCTGCTTCAGGAGACTCAGGATACGGTTAACCGGGTCCTGGATAAGCCTATCACCGAAGTCGAGGCTAAGATATCCCAGATGATCACCGGAACCGGCACCACTGCGGAACAGCTCATCGCTCAAGGAGGCATGAAAGGAATACTGGAGACCAAACTCGATGATCAGACCAGCTTGATAGTCGGGCCTAATAAGACCAAAGCCCAGATCATGGACGCTGGAGGTATGGTCGGCATGTTGGAAACTTCTTTGATCAGTTTCGAGTCTAAATCAACGGTCGCTATCGACAAGCTGCAATCAGGCGCGGACCAGGCGGTCAAAGCCGGCCAGGACCTCGAGGCCACCGCCAAGAAATTCTCCTGGGGCGGAAATGCCGCTCCTGACCCGGCTTTGCAGGGCGATACTATCACCCTGCAGGTCCAGGGCCCGCCGTCATTATTGCCGATGTTGTCGATCTACACCTGGGATAATAAGACCGTTGTTTCGAATGTCATAATGACCGAAACCCGGCCGGGATTCTACATTTATCAATTCCTGGCCGATGCCCGGTTTACAGCCGGAAAAGCTTATACTTACATGGTCATCGAAGACAAGGTGACCGGCGGGTTGATCTCCGGCTCGGGGATGGTGGAGAGCATGGGTATTTCCACTGTAGCCGGGCTTGCCGCTGCCGCTCCGGAAGCGGAACGCGCGGCCAAGAAAGCGCTGGAAGCTATTCAGGCCGTGGAATCGGTGTTGGTATCCAATGAGAATATCAATATCTCTCTGACTTTGAAAAATCTCAAAGAGTCTGTGGACGCTCTTCCCGAGACCCTGAATAAAGAAGGGCCGAATACGACGATGATGAACGCGATCAATGGTATATCCGAACGTTTGTCCAAGATCATGGGCCAGGAAGGGATGGACTTCAGCGAACTGCTTGATGAAAAGCTGGGAAGTGATTCTTCGATAAAACAGCTGCGCAACAAGACCGACACTATCAGCGCTATAGTTGATCTTCTGCTGCAGATCATGGAATCCAAGCTGGGAGGAGTAGATTCGCCGATCATTTCTACTTCCCTGCAATCAGGAAGCGTCAAGTTCCGGATCATGGTGATTAATCCCTCCAAGACTAAAGTCCAAAGGGTGCCGGTCAAGAAATACCTTCCGGAAGAGGTCAGGCCTAAGGATGTAATGGACCTGGGCGGGCTGGAGCTGGAATATGATTCGGAAAAAGGCATCTATTACGTCTATAAGAACGATCTGGAAATGCAGCCTAACCAGATCAATGTTTTTGAAGTCGAAGTAGAGGATATCTGGATAATCCCGGAAAGCGTGCTCTCGGAATTGAAGAAGCGCACCGGCGAGATCCTGGCTTTATTCCAGAAATCTCCTTTATACGATAAAGCCAAGGAGGTCACCGACACCATTTATCCGGTGCTGGAAGAAATACCCAAAGTCCAGCTTGACGATACTGTCAGCCGCGAGCAGCATATCGGCTTCTACCGGCAGAACCAGGAAAATATCAAGACCATCCGGGAGAAGTTAACGGAATTGGAGAAAATGCTCTCGCCGGAAAACGGAAGGCCTACTCCGAATATCCTGGAAAGAAGCAGATTCAAGATCAATCTTCCCGCCAAGAGCACCACCTGGCTGATAATCCTGGTGGTTATAATATTTCTCGGGGTATTTGCCGGGATATTTTTCTTTGTCTGGCAAGGGCAGATCAAGTCCAGCCAGGAGTCGATCAAGGACGCGGCTAAGAGTTCTTTCCCGGGCCAGAAACCCGAAGAAAAGGGAAACGCTCCGCCGAAGTAGCTAGAAGAAAAAAAGGGGACAGGTCCATTTTTTGCAAGCTTAAAGCTAATCCAAAAAATGGACCTGTCCCCTTTTTTTGCTTTTTTTGTTAAAAATAAATAGGAACCGTCCCCTATTTTTTCCCTTTTTTTTGTAAAACATGATATAATAATACCAAACTCATTTATTAAGTAAGAGTTAGGTTAAATCTAAACCGAAAAATGCTGGATGTGATTATTTACAGCCCTGAGCAGCTGGTTTTTAAGGGCCAGGCCAAGAGTGTGGTCTTTCCCGGAGAGGCAGGGGTGTTTGAAGTCCTTTCCTACCACAAGCCGCTCTTGAGCCGGCTGATCGGCGGGAACATTTTTGTCGACGAAAAAACATTTAAAATCCGCTGCGGGATAGTGGGGATCAAGCACAATAAAGCCACTATTGTCATCGAAGAATAAATTATGGACAGAAACCTGGCATTACTTTTGATCTTCGCATTATGCATGTTTTTGCCTTGCTGGGTGTTTGCCTCCTGCGGTAAAGCCAGCATTACCGCATTAGGCAGGAATCCTTCCGCCGCTCCCAAAATACTTCAATCGATGATTATTGTTTTAGTTTTTGCGGAAGCCGCGGTGATCATCGCCCTACTGGTAGCGTTTCAGTTGTTCTTATGAGATTTTGAAAATTTTATCCTAAACAAGGAGTTCGGGAATGGGGATAATTATTGTTACCGGGTTTTTTTTAATAGTCATTACTTTCATCGTGATAATCAAAATCTTGAGGAAAGTCTTTTCCGACGACTTAACCAAATCGACGGCGCATCTTTCCAGCCAGGAGGCGGAGATTGAGGCGAAAAAGGAAGAGATAAAAAGACAGCTGGAAGACGCTAAACGTCAGAGCCAGGAGATCATCGTCAACGCCCAGAAGGATGCGGCGGCGCAAAAAGAAAGTATTCTAAAATCCGCCTCCGAAGAAAAAGCCAATATTCTCTCCGAGGCCCAGGCTAAGGCCGATGAGGTGATCAAGCAGGCGGATAATGCCAGGCTGGCTTTGTTAAATGAGCTGGAGCAAAAAATAGAAGAGAGCGGGATCCGCCGGGCCCAGGAATTGCTGCAAAGTATCCTGCCGGAAGATTTCCGTAAACAAGCGCACCAGCGCTGGGTGAAGGATGTTATCTCCAATAGTTTTGCGGAGCTTGACCGCCTGCGAGTGCCTCAGGGGCTTTCCGAAGTCAAAGTGGTTTCCGCGTTTGCCTTGAGTGAAACAGAAAAAGCCCAACTGGAGACGAAGTTAAAAGAAAAACTGGGCTTTGAAGTCAAGCTCCTGGAGGAAACCGACCCTGCGCTTATTTGCGGATTAGTGGTTAATATCGGCAGCCTGATCCTAGACGGAAGCCTTAAATTCAAGATCCAGGGGGTAGCGCGTGTCTAGCGTCAACGCGGAGCAAAAAAGCGGGGCGGCAACATTCTTGGTGCATGAGGCCGGAATTATCCTGTCGGTCCGGGAATGCATTGTTCGGGTCAAAGGCATGCCTTCGGTCATCAACGGCCAGATCGTAGAATTCGAGCACGGAGGCAAGGGAATGGTTATGGGCTTCAACGAGAAGGAAGTCCATGTCCTGGTGCTCAATTCCAAAAGTTCGCTGCACATCGGCGATAAGGTCATCTCTACCGGAGAATTCCTTAAGCTTCCTGTAGGAGACGCTTTTCTGGGCCGGGTCGTCAGCAGTTTGTGCGAGCCGATGGATGACGGCGGCCTTATCAAGCCGTCCGCGGTATTCCCGGTTTTTAGCGAGGCTCCCGGGGTCATGGACAGGAGGCCGGTCAAAGAAACTTTAGAAACCGGGACTATGCTTCTGGACGCGGTAATTCCTATAGCTAAGGGGCAGAGGCAGCTGTTGATCGGAGACCGGCTTACCGGAAAGACCACGGTCGCCGTAGACGCTATAATCAACCAGAAAGAACAGAATGTCGTCTGCATTTATTGCTGCATCGGAAAGCCCAACTCCAGCCTTCAGAAGATCCTTAATTTATTCTTTGAGCAGGGAGTTTTTCCTTATTCCATAGTGGTCGGCTCCGTAGCATCGGCCCCGATGGGCGAGCAGTATCTGGCTCCTTATACCGCGACGATGCTCGGAGAGTATTTTATGAAAAAAGGAAAAGACGTGCTGGTGGTTTTCGACGATCTGACCAAACACGCCTGGGTTTACCGCCAGATCTCGCTTTTGCTGGAACGGGCGCCGGGAAGAGAAGCTTATCCGGGAGACATTTTTTACGTGCATTCCCAGATGATGGAGCGCGCCGGGTATTTCAACATGGAACTCGGCGGCGGCTCGATGACTTTTTTGCCGATCGTAGAAATTCTTCAGGGCGATGTGACCGGATATGTCGCTTCGAACCTGATCTCCATGACCGACGGTCAGATCTACTTTTCTACTTCGTTATTCAATAAGGGCACGCGCCCGGCTATTGATTTCGGGCTTTCGGTTTCCCGTATCGGCAACAAAGCCCAGTGGCCGGCGATGAAAGCTTTAAGCGGCCAGCTGCGTTTGGAGTATATCCAGTATCAGGAGCTTTTACAAATGACCCAGCTGCGCACTACCGGTCTTTCCAAAGAAGCCGAAGACCGAATGAGACGCGGACAGGCGATTACCCAGCTTTTGATCCAGGATAAGAACAAACCTTTGCCGATGGAAGCCGAGATCATGTATCTGTTCGCTTTGAGCATGGGGCTCTTGGATACTTTGTCGGCTTCAGACGTCAGGAAATTCAAAGAAACTTTCGTGACCCTGGTCAGAAAAGAATTCCCGGACCTCTTCAAGGAGATCCGGACTACCATGATCTTAAACGATACCAGTATCGAAATGCTTTATGAGGCGCTCAACCATTATTTCGCGGCGGTGTAAACATGTCACAAGTCACAAAGTCACATGTCACAAGTGAAAATTTTACCTGTGACCTGTGACGTGTGACGTGTGACTTTGAGATATGAAACTGCTATCGCAGATAAAAAAGGACCTTGATTTCAACCTCAACCTTTACAATCTGATCGAGGTTCTAAAAGAGATTGCCATTGCCCAGTACAAGATCCTGGAAAAAAAGATCCGGACATTTGAGGATGTGTTTTCCGCTCTAGGGGATATCTTCGCGCTTATGCAGTCCAGCAATGTTGACCACCCGCTTCTGCGTACCGCTGGCCGGCAACCCGGGGTCATTGCTTTGACTTCCGACGCCGGACTTTTGGGCGGATTGAATATGGGGGTGATGACCCAGGCTATCAAGGAAGCTGAGAAGAGCCGGGCCAAGCTGATCATTATCGGAGAAAAGGGGCAGATGTATGCCCAGGAATCCGGTTTGCCTTTTGTGATTTTTAAAGGGGTCAAGGATGAGACCAGGTTCGCTCAAGCCCAGGAGTTGAGGAATTATATACTTGACGAAGAATTGAACCTGCGCCTCGGCGATCTTAAGATCGTTTATCCGGTGGCTTTATCCATAGTTTCTCAGCAGGTCAAGACTTTGCAGCTTTTTCCTTTTACTAAACCCGAGCAGTTCCGCCAGCCGGCCGGGCAAAGCCAGCCGCTGGACGTGGTCTTGGAGTCGACGCCCGAGGATATCTTGCAATACTGGATACACCTTTACCTGGGGCAAAAGTTTTATCAGATCTTTGGATTGTCCAGGCTGGCCGAACTTTCCGCGCGTTTCTCGCACCTGGAAAGCAGCAAGACCAAGATCGATCAGTTGAACAAGGATTTGAGGCTGCAATATTTCCGGCAGCGCCATGAAATGATCGATAAGAACATGCGGGAGTTGTTCGCGGCGCGGCTTGTTTTTAAATAAAAACTAGGGGGCGTTTTCCATTTTTTAGAATGCGAGTAAAGGAAACGTCTCCTAATGGAGATAGCAAAAAATGGGAAACGTCCCCTCTGATTTAAAAAAAGGCTACATAGTCTCGGTTCAGGGGCCGGTTGTCGACGTCAAGTTTGACCAGGAAAAAGATATGCCGGCGATCTATGAGAACTTAAATACTGAAACTGTAGACGGCAATAGAGTTGTCCTGGAAGTGGAGGAGCATTTGCAGGGCAATATTGCCCGGTGCATCTCTATTAATTCTTCTTTGAACCTGCAGCGTAACGCCCAGGTAATTTGTTCCGGCTCGACCATTCAGATCCCGGCCGGAGACAGTATCTACGGCCGGATAATCAACATCTGGGGAGACGCTATTGACCAGAAAGGAGATATCCCTCCCGGAGAAAGGCTGCCTATCCGCGGGCAAAGGATTTTTCATAATGTTTCCTCTAAAACCAAGACCGAGAAGTTTGAAGTCCTGGAAACCGGGATCAAGATAATCGATCTGCTATTCCCTCTGGTTAAAGGGTCCAAGAACGGTCTTCTCGGGGGAGCTGCTCTGGGTAAAAGTATTCTGACCCAGGAAATTATTCATAATATCGTCAAAAGGCATTCCGGCGCTTGCGTGTTTGTCGGCGCGGGAGAACGTATGCGCGAGGGCAACGATCTCTATTTTGAGCTGGAAAGCCGGCAGATATTGGCTAAAACCGTTCTGATCTTCGGCCAGATGAATGAGCCTCCGGGAGCGCGTTTTGACGTGGCTTTCAGCGGAGTGACCTTGGCGGAATCGATCCAGCGCAAAAAGCAGGATGTGTTATTGTTCGTAGACAATATTTTCCGTTTTCTTCAGGCCGGTCAGGAGATCTCCAGTTTGTTAGGCCGGCTTCCTTCGGAAACCGGTTACCAGCCGACGCTAATTTCGGAGGCCAGCGAGTTTCACGAGCGGATCCGTTCCTCTAAAGAAACCGGATCTTCGATCACTTCTGTGGAAGCGGTTTATATCCCGGCTGATGACTTAACCGATCCGGCAGTTGTGACTATTTTTAGCTTTTTAGATTCGATCATGGTTTTGTCCCGGCAAAAGATCCAGCTGGGTTTATATCCGGCCATTGACCCTTTGTTATCTTCCTGCGCTAATCTCGATCCGGACATAGTCGGGGTCAAACATTATGCGGTTTCCCAGGAAGTTATCCGGATCTTGCAGCGTTACGAAGAATTGAGGCGTATAGTCATGGTTATCGGTATTGATGAACTTTCCGCCTCCGACCGGATCATTTACGAGCGGGCCAGGAAGCTGCAGAATTTTCTGACCCAGCCGTTCTTTGTCGCCGAGGCATACACCTCTAAACACGGAGAGTACGTGACCATCCTTCAGACCGTCGAAGGCTGCGAAAAAATAATCGCCGGACATTATGACCGCCGGCCGGAAGGCGATTTTTATATGATCGGGACCGCTCCTTAAAGTTTTGATCTTTCAGGCTTAGAGGATCTCTCATAAGAGCAGTTCGTCAAGAATACGCAAAAGGGAGAAATTATGGCTAAATCCAGCAAAAAAATCGGGGAGATACTGATCGCCAAAGGCCTGATCACCGAGGCTCAGTTGCACGACGCTCTGAGCGAGCAGAGATTAAGCGACAAATTCCTGGGAGCGATCCTTAAGGATAAAGGGCTGGTCAGCGAACAGGAGATCGCCGCAGCTCTGGCTGATCAGTTCGGCTTGCCGCTGGTGGACCTTAAGAACGAGCATATCGACCTGGAATTAGCCCGCAAATATTCGACTTCGGTGGTGATCGACCATAAATGCTTTCCGCTCCGGCAAGACGAATATACGGTGATCGTGGCGGTAGTAAATCCGCTGAACGCCGTTGCCATAAGCAAGTTCGAAGAAGAAGCTTTTCCGCGCAAGGTAAATCTTGTGGTCGCCAATGAAACCGACCTTGACCAGTTGATTAAGAATTACCGTCAGTATATTAGCGAGAGTATTCAGCGTCTCTTAAAACGCAAGCCGCAAGAAGGGGTTTAGTTTGCGGCTTCAAAAATAAGGGGGCACGTATGAATAAATCTTCTAAGCGGATCGGTGAGATATTGATCGGCCGGGGCAGGATCACCGAGTCTCAGGTTCTGGACGCGCTTATGGAGCAGAAGTTGAGCGGAAAATTCCTGGGAAAGATCCTGGTGGATAAGGGATTGATCTGCGAGACGGAACTAAGCGAAGCTTTAGGAGAGCAGTTCGATATCCCCCTTATAGATATCAGCCAGGAAAAAGTGGATATGGAGCTGGTCCGTAAATTCTCCTCGGCTCTGGTCCTGGACCATAAGTGCGTTCCTTTAAGCGAGGATGAGTCGAGCGTGACCATTGCCATAACTAATCCGCTTGACGCGGTAGCTTTGGCCAAATTGGAAGAAGAAGCCAATCCCCGGAGTTTGAAGCTGGTTCTGGCCGTGGAGACAGAGATCGATAAGGTAATAGAAGAATACCGCAAGTATGTCAGCCAAAGCATCCAGCGGCTCTTGAGGAAAAGACCGCCGGAACAGATCGGATAGGCGTTACTCGGAAGAAGATCTATGAATAAAATCGACACTACTTTATACCAGGCGTTGATCAAAAAAGCTGTCTTGGATAAGGCGGCTCTCGATCTTTTGGCCGGGGAAGCCGAAAGCGGCTTTATCGGTTTAGCCGGAGTAATTTTAAAACATAGGCTGGTCCCGGAAAAGATCATTTTGGAAACATTGTCCGAAGAATTCAAGATCCCGATAGTCGATATTAAAGGCCTGGTCGTGGAAAAAGAGCTTTTCAGCAGGGTCCCGGACAAGATCGCCTATTATTACAAATTTCTGCCGCTTAAGATAGTCGGCCGGACATTGACTGTGGCGGTATCCTGCCCTTTAGATACTAAAACCCAGGATGAGATTCGCACTCAGCTGGGATTGGACCTGGAAATAGTGCTGGCCTTTTCTCGGGACATTCAGGAAGCGCTTGGCAAGTATTATAACCCCACCACCGCGACCGTGGAAAAGATCGCTTCGAGCTTGCCGCAGCAGGCTCCGCTTACTTTGTCCGGAGCTGAGGAAAAAGTCGAGGATATCGAGAAGCTCGCCGGAGACGCCTCGATAATCAAGCTGGTCAACCAGATAATCCTGGAAGCCTGGCGCAAGCGCTCCACCGATATCCATATCGAACCTTACCGCGCGGGGGTCAGCTTGCGTTACCGGGTGGACGGGATCCTTTATGAAGAAGACGTTCCTCTGGAAATAAAAAATTTTATCAGCGCGATCATCTCGCGGATCAAAATAATGTCTAATCTCAATATCGTGGAGCGCAGGCTCCCTCAGGACGGCAGGGCGGTGGTCAAGGTAGCCGAGCAGGTCCTGGATCTGAGGATCTCGACTATCCCTACCCCGTTCGGAGAAAGCATAGTCATCAGGATCCTGCCGACTAAGATGCTTTTTAACCTGGAAAAGCTGGGGCTGGCCAAAAAAGACCAGGCTCTTTTCGAGTCTTTTATCGAAAAACCTCACGGGATAATCTTTGTCACCGGTCCCACGGGAAGCGGAAAAACTACCACGCTTTATACCTGTCTGAGCAAGATCAATACCCGCGACCGCAAGATCATCACCATAGAGGACCCGATCGAATACGAGATGTCCGGGATAACTCAGATCCAGGTTATGCCCGAGGTGGGGCTGGATTTCGCCCGGGGATTGCGCAGCATCCTGCGCCATGACCCGGACGTGATCATGGTCGGAGAGGTCAGGGACCTGGAGACCGCGGAGATCGCCATCCGCGTCGCTCTTACCGGCCATCTGGTGTTTTCTACTCTGCATACTAACGACGCGGCCAGCGGGATAACCCGGCTCATTGATATCGGGGTCGAGCCGTACCTGGTCGCTTCCAGCGTGGAAGCTTTTATCGCCCAACGGCTGGTCAGGGTCATCTGTCCCGATTGTAAACATGAAGATAAACAGGCGCCGCAAGAGCTTAAACTGCTGATCGCCAGGGACCTGGGGCTTCATTCCGAAGATGTGAAGGTTTTTCGCGGTAAAGGCTGTTCCAACTGCAATTTTACCGGATTTTTCGGCCGGACCGCGATCTACGAGATCATTGTTATCGATGACGCGATCAAGGAGCTGATCATCAAAAAAGCTCC
>JBFZAG010000154.1:0-2639 GCA_041309145.1 Candidatus Omnitrophota bacterium
GGCCCTAAAGTGATCGAGGCGGCGCGCAAAAAAGGGGCGGGGGTTTTCCTTGACCTGAAATTTCACGATATCCCTAATACCGTAGCCGGCGCAGTCAAGCAGGCGGCAAGGCTTAAAGTCAAAATGCTGACCCTGCATATCTGCGGAGGAGAAGAGATGCTTAAGCGTGCGGCGGAAGCAGCAAAAGAAGAAGCGGCTAAATTGAAAATCAAAAAACCGATTTTATTGGGGATCACGGTTTTGACCAGCGATAAGCCTAAGGCCGGCACCTTGAAGACGGTTTTAGAAAGAGCAAAATTAGCCAAGGTGTGCGGCTTAGACGGCGTTGTTTGTTCCGTTCAGGAAGCGGCTGCGGTGAGGAAAGTTTGCGGCAAGGACTTTATTATAGTCACCCCCGGCATCAGGCCTAAGGGGGCGGATACCGGCGACCAGAAAAGGGTGGCTACCGCGAAAGATGCTTTTGCGGCGGGCGCGGATTATATTGTTGTGGGCAGGCCGATACTGGAAGCGGCCGATCCTCTGGACGCAGCTAAGAATATTCTTTAGAGAAATTTATTTCCCTCGCGCTATCTGCGCTCGGGATCAAATTTTTCTTCTACAGATATGCTTTGAAAAATTTGAGAGGAGTGTTTTATGGCAGATCAGATCAAGGAATTAATCGAAAAGATAAATCAGGAGGGGGTGTTGGCCGCCGAGGAAAAAGCCGGGCAGATCGAAAGCCAGGCTAAGGCCCGGGCGGAAATGATCCTGCAAAAAGCCAATAGCCAGGCCAAGAAGATCCTCGAGGAAGCTCAGGAAAAAGTTAGCCGCATGCAGGAAAGCTCGGAAGCCAGCCTCAAGCAGTCAGGCCGGGACGTGCTGCTCGCGCTTAAAAGCCAGGTCAACCAGATCCTTCAGAACATCATCAGCGCTGAAGTTTCCGCGGCCCTGAATCCGCAAGAGCTGGCAAAGATTATCGAAAGCCTGGCCAAAGAATACTGCGCCAGGGAAAATAAGGGCGCCATAATTTATTTGTCCCCTGAGGATAAAAATAAACTGGAAAGCCTTTTCCTGAATAGGCTTAAGGATGAGCTAAAAAAAGGAATAGAGCTGCGTTCGCAGGACGATATTCGCGCCGGGTTTATCATCAGTTTTGACGCCGGCAAATCCAGTTTTGATTTCTCCGATAAGGCGCTGGTCGAGTATATCGGGCTTTCGCTGAAGGCCAAAGTAGCGGAATTGTTCAAAGAGACAAAATAATATGGCTTCGTCCTATCCGTATCTGATATCCAGTCTTCCCATGCTCCATTTCGGCGTTAAGCCGCCGTTCGCTTTTGAAGATTTTTTAAGAGACTGCAAAGATCTGATCCCGGATAAAGACTTTGAAGTTGTCAGCGTCTGCGCAAACGAAGCTCTCTGGGAACAGGCTGTCAGTCAAGGAACGCTCAAGTCCTGGATTTCTTTTGAGGTGGGGTTGCGCAATGAGCTGGTCAAGATCCGGGCCAGCCGGAAGAAGATCGAGCCGGCCAGATATTTGCGCCAGGACGGCTCAGACCTCACGGAGCTTTATCACATTGCCATGAACAGCCATCGAATATTGTCTTTGACCGAATCAGAGAGATTTCTGGATCAGGCCAGATGGCACAGGTTGGATGAGTTAAGCCTCGGCCACTATTTTGATCTGGACGCTCTTGTTGTTTATGCGCTAAAACTTGTGATCCTCTGGCGCTGGGAGAAGATCGCCAGGGCCGATAAGCAGGAGATCTTAGAGAAAGTTTTGTCAGCAAGTTGAAAGCAACAATATAGGTGAGGAATTATTATGCCAGCGAAAAGAACAGGTAAAGTCACCAAAATAAGCGGAAACATGGTCACTGCGCAGGTTGACGCGAATATCATCCAGAATGAAGTCGCTTATATAAAACACGGCAAAGAATCGCTTAAGGCCGAAGTCATCCGGGTTCGCGGCAATAAAGCCGAAACCCAGGTTTACGAAAGCACCATCGGCCTGGAGGTCGGAGATACCGCGGAATTCACCGGAGAACTTCTTTCGGTGGAGCTCGGTCCCGGGCTTTTAGGCCAGATCTTCGACGGCCTGCAGAACCCCCTGCCTGACCTTGCCCGGCAGCACGGATTTTTCTTAAAGCGCGGCGAGTATCTGAGCGCTTTGGCGGACGAGGCGGTCTGGGAATTCACGCCTATGGTTAAGACAGGCGACAAGGTGAAAGCAGGCTCAAAGCTGGGATCTGTCCCGGAAAAGATATTCCGGCATTTTATTATGGTTCCGTTCGGTTTTAACGGGATCTGGGAAGTGATCAGCATCGCCAGCCCGGGCAGGTATGACCTGAAAACCCCGGTTGCCCGCTTGCGCGACCGGTCCGGCAAAGAAGCCGATGTTTATTTGAAACAGAGCTGGCCGGTAAAGATCGCGATCAAGGCCTATGCCGAAAAACTCAAGCCCGAAGAGCCGCTGGTCACCAAGATGCGCCTTATCGATTCGTTGTTCCCGGTGGCGCTGGGAGGGACTTATTGTATTCCCGGTCCTTTCGGCGCGGGCAAAACAGTATTGCAGCAATTGACCAGCCGCCACCGGGAACAACGAATCGATAAAGCGCATCTTGGTGACCAGCGGCTCTTCGGGCTTGAGTTTTTCGGCATAGGCC
>JBFZAG010000155.1:0-3432 GCA_041309145.1 Candidatus Omnitrophota bacterium
AAGGCTACGGTCGAAGCTCCGGAAATGATCATCTCCCTTATTTCGTCATCAACGCTCATCAATTCAAAGATCCCGGAACGGCCGCGGAAACCGGTGCCCTTGCAGTAATCGCAGCCTTTGCCGCGGTACAACCGGGCGGTTCTTTTCTCTTTGATCCCCCATTTATCGATCAGCGCCCTGGAAGGCTCATAGGGCTCTTTACAGTGCTCGCAAACCATCCTCACCAGACGCTGAGCCATGACTCCGATCAGCGATGCCGAGATCAGGAACGGCTCGACCCCCATGTTGATCAAACGGGTGATTGCCGAAGGCGCATCATTGGTGTGCAGAGTAGAAAATACCAGGTGGCCGGTCAGGGCAGCCTGGATCGCGATAACAGCGGTATCCAGATCGCGGATCTCGCCCACCATTATCACGTCGGGATCCTGACGGAGCATCGCCCTTAAGCCGTTGGAAAAAGTTATCCCCGCCTTGGCGTTGACCTGGATCTGGCGAATAAGTCCGAGGCGGTATTCAACCGGGTCTTCGATAGTGATAATGTTGCGGTCAATAGTGTTGATCCTCATCAAAGCCGAATAAAGAGTCGTAGTCTTGCCGCTTCCGGTAGGGCCGGTGGAAAGGATTATGCCGTATGGCTTGGAGATCAGCTCTTCGTACCTGGTGAGCTGTTCTGAGGTGGAAAACCCGAGTTTTTCCAGGCCGATGGTGACCGAAGCGGTATCCAGGAGCCTCATGACCACGTTTTCTCCGTAGATCGTGGGCATGGTAGAGATCCTGAAATCAATGATCTTATCGTCGACCTTGGACTGAAAATGCCCGTCCTGCGGGATCCTGTTCTCGGCAATGTCCATTCCGGACAATACCTTGATCCGGGAAATGATCGCCGGCTCCCAGTCCTTAGGCGGACAGGGGACCTCGTGCAAGATCCCGTCTATGCGGAACCTTATCCGGGTCAACTCCTGCTCCGGCTCAATATGAATATCCGAAGCGCGGTCGTGCACCGCCTGGGAAATGATCAAATCTACCAGCTGGATGATCGAAGCTCCGTCGCTCATCGCTGCCTTGCTCTGCGCGGACCCGGGGCTGAAACCCGTAGTCATCATGTCTTCGTTCATCGAGTGTTTGGCGTAGATCCGGCTTCGCGCTTCTTCGATATCTTCCGGTGCGGCCAGATACGGCTCAATATGCAGCCCGGTCTGCATCTGGATCTGGTCGATGGAAAAAAGGTCCGAAGGCTCCGACATAGCCAGATGCAATACCCCGTTCTCGATCTCGATAGGCGCGGACTGAGTCTGAACAGCCAGCTGTTCAGGCATGATCTTGACCATCCGCTCGTTGGGCGAAACATTTTCCAGGGAAGCGTAATTGAACCCGAAATGTTTGGCGATCGCCTCATAAAGGTTCTTGCGGGAGACAAGCTTCATCTCGACGATTATCTTTTCCAGCGGCCGCTTTAACTTGCGCATTTCATCGAGCGCCTTGTTCAGATCTTCCTGGGAAAGCATATTCTGGGTTAAAACCAAACTTTCCAGCTCTTTATCGTTCATTTTTCTCCGCTTTCGTCTTTTATCGCTTTTATCCAGTCTTTAACCAAAGTGGCGTCCGGGGCGTCGGAAGCAAGATTAAGATACTGCTGATAGTACTTGCGGGCTTTTTCTTTGTTGCCCAGGTAATTATCGTAAAGCACTCCCAAATTATAATTTGCCTCCTTATCCGTCGGGTTCAAATTGACTACCAGGGTAAAAGACTGCTCAGCAAGCACAAACTGCCCTTTATTCAAATAATCTATTCCCAGATTAAAATAATAATCGGGATTAGAAGTCTCCTTCTTGATCTCTTCCAGGTAATAAGACATCGCCTTTTCCACCTGTTTTTTTTCGCTGGCGGCTTTTCCCCTGTCCGGGGATCGTTCGGAAACCTCTTCTGGCGGCGAGTCGATAGCTGCTTCCTGGAGCATTAATTCGGCCTTTGCGAATTCGGCGTTAGCCGCGGAGTAATTGCTATCTTTAAGGAAAAGCTGCCCGATGGAAAAATAATCTTTGGCTTTTTCCAGTTTCTGCTTTCGCGAAATTATAGAACTATCCTGGGCTTTGACCCCGGCAGCCCAAACCAGGGTAAGCGCCGCTAAAACCGGAAAGCTGAATTTTAAAACCGCAATATTCAATCTCTTTGCTCCTTTACATCCTGGGGGATAAGCTCGACGCCGATCTTGCTGTTTTTCGACCTGTTCGGACCTTGCCGGTCTTTCAAGTTATGCATATCTTCGGAAGAATTAAAAATGCCCCCGATCCGTCCCAGCAAAGACAGGAATTTATTCTGCAACTGGCCCATTTCCTGACGTGTCTGGTCCAAAGCTATCTGGAGGCTGCTTTTTTCCAATTCGACAGCGACATATTTCTCCCTCAGCACCGCGGCATCTTTCTCCATTTCTTTATACTGAGTCCGCATCTCAAAAAGGCTGTTTTCCATAGCCATGACTTTTTCCTGCAAAGAGAATATCTTTTCCGCCCGGGCGTTGAGCTCCTTATTATCCTGCTCTGACTTCAGCCGGACATCCTGGGACTGCTGAATAGCCAAAGACCGCTGTTTCTCGGCGGCATCAAGGCTGGCCTTAAGCCGGTCTATTTCCTGGAGATATCTTGAGATGTCGCCTGCCGGCTCCTGCGAATTTTTGCTTGCGGCCTTCTCGGCCGAGTAAACCTTGCCCCTGATCGGTGAAATATCGTTCTCCAATAACTGCAGCATATAATTATTGACGCTGGTCAATTCCTGAGAGATGGAATCCAGCTGCACTCCCAGCAGTTCATCTTTGCCTTTTTTCAGCTCCAGCGCCCCCAGCGCTTGGGCCACTCCGGAAAGCTTGTTCTTGACCGGCTCGACCATCTCGAATTTTTTCCTGGCCTCATCCAGCTCTTCTTTTAAGACCTCGTTTTTCAAAGAGAGCTCTTCCATTTTTTTCTGAAGATCTTCGACGGCTTTCCGGTCGGTTCGGGCATGAAAGATCTTAGCCTCCAGCGAGCGGCTCTGGGAGACCGACACCTTGAGCCTTTCATCCAGCTCCAGGACCTTTTCCCGCTCTTTTTTCAGCTCTTCTTTAAGCGTCGCCTCGGACTTACTCAGCGAATCCTGGATCTCCGACAGCCGGCCGATCTGCGCTTGCAATTTGCCGAGAGCGGTTTCGCCGCTTTTCTTATCCTCCCAGACCTTAAGGTGCTCTTTGCGCAGCCCCCAGAAATAAAACAAAAGCAGGAACGAGCATATCAGGACCAGAAAAAGATAAATGAACCTCTCATTGCGCATTTTTTCCTCGCAGCTGCAGTTTAAAAGGACGGTCCCGGGAAATAGGGTTGTTCTCCGGGGCTATTGTCGAGCCGTCGCCGTCTTTAATTATATGCGCGGTGACAAATATAAGCAAGTCGGTTTTTTCTTCGG
>JBFZAG010000156.1:0-7836 GCA_041309145.1 Candidatus Omnitrophota bacterium
CACCTCAAGCAGCTGTTGCCGCCGCAACTCGCCCATCCCCTTATTGATCACATCCTGGCCCACCCCCCCGCATTGCCGGGTGATCGTCAGCACACTTTTCGACCAGAACGGCTTGACATCGCTGGCCGCGGTATAAGCCAGATTGATCAAATAACAAAACTTCGCCCGCAACGACAATTCCCGGCTCCAGCCTTGCTCAAAGTATTCCCCGGGGATCTGATTTATTTCACTTTCTGAGAACTCAATAGATGCGCGATTTCTTTTTGCGTGGATTCAGTTATCTTACCCGTGCCTTCTTCTAACCACATCCCTGCGGTTTTCCCTTCTTTGTCTTTCAGAGCCGGGTCGGCGCCTTTGGCAAGAAGCAGTTCAACCATATCTTTTCTGCCGTAGGCCGCGGCCATCATCAATGCCGTGATCCCGTTTTCACTGCGGCCATTCACATCCGCGCCATTTTCCAACAGCAATTTAATTCCTTCTTCAGACGAGTTCATACTGGCCAGGGTCAGAACTGTTCCCCAACTTATTTTCGCGTTCACATCAGCGCCTTTTCGTATCAAAAGCCCGGCTATACTGATACTATTGTCCGGCCTTGAAAGCGCCGCGATCAGAGGCGTCACCCCTTCATTAACCCCTTCTTCGCAGGACTTGACATTCACATCCGCTCCTTTTGAAAGAGCCAGTTCAATTACTTCCTTAGAGAATTTCCTTACTGCGATCATAAGAAATGTCTCGCAGTTTTTATTTTTAATATTGAGATCCGCGCCGGCCATGATCAGCGATCCGGCAGCTTCGCGGTGGCCGTATAATCCGGCGATCATCAGCGCGGTGAAACCATGGGTGTCTTTTTCATCGAGCCTTGCCCCCTTTGAGATGAGCAGGTTCAAAACCTCTGTGTTGCCGGTCCGGGCTGCTGATATTAAAACCGCGTGTTTATTCCCAGCCCCGGTATTGGGGTCAGCCCCGCCGGCAATAAGCGATTTCGCGATCTCAGTCTGTTGGGATCCTATTGCGGCCATGAGCGGATTGTCGATGTTTTCTTTCGGATTGACGTTGACATTCCGGGAAAGCAAAAACTCCACCATCTCTCTATTTTTCGCAGCGACAGCGCGGGATAAAATACAACTTCTATCGATAAATTCCGCATTTACCAGAGCGCCCTTATCCACCAAATAACGCGCCATTTCCAATGTTCCGTATCTAACCGCGTCACCGAGCGCACGATCGATCCCCCTGGCCCCGGATACGGCTTTTTCTATATTCTCCGGGCTTGCGGCGAGGATCAGATCAACGATATCCTTATTGCCCGACATTATCGCGAACGTCAAGGCTGAATTATCTCCTCCTTTAACCATAAAGGTCCCTGCTTTTTGGGAGAGCAGAAACTCGCACATTTCTTTCTTCCCTGCTTTTGCAGCCCGCATCAAAGCAGTCATTCCTTCTTCATCTTTACCGTTGACATCGTATCCGCCGGAAAGTAATTTCTCTACGGTATTTATATCGCCCTCAGCCGCGGCTTTGGTAAGAACATTGTGTTTTTTCGCTTTGGCCTTATATTCCGCCATTTCTCCCGGCGAGACGGTCCATTCCTTTACTTGGCCGCCCGGCTTAACCGGTACTGAAAGTATGGTCAGGTTGCCTTCGGAATGTCCTTTATCGCCAAAAATGTGATCCAAAACTTGCTCTGTTGTATTTTTTGGCGGCTGACCTTGCTGGCCGTGAGCAACGCCGGACATTGCTAAAATGAGCAATAATCCCAGTAAACAACAGGAAGTTTTTTTATTCATTTTTCCCTTTATTTATCTTCCCGAAGCCTTTTGCAAATCAGCGATAAACTTCGGAGAAACTTTATAACCTAATTCTTCAGCTTTATGCAAATCTGCCCAGCTCTTATCAAATTCATTTTTGCGAAAATAGCAAACAGATCTCCCAAAGTAAAGCTCCGAAGATCCCGGATCAAACTCGATCCCTTTTGAGTAATCCGCTATTGCCGGTTCATAGTCGTCTTTTATTGTATATATATATCCTCTTTTATAATAGGCTTGCGCGGATTGGGGAGTAAGCTCTATGGTCCTGGTAAAATCCGATATTGCCCGATCAAAATCCCGGGCCCTTAAATAAATACAGCCGCGGTTATAGTAAGCATTGGCGTGACCGGGGTTGATCTCTATAGCTTTACCGTAATCAGACAGGGATCGTTCAGTATCCCCCATATTATTATAGACGATCCCTCGGGCATAATACGCCTCAGCGAGATCAGGCTTAATCTCTATTGCCTTATTAAAATCAACAATAGCCTGTTGATCATTCCCTTTCAAACCATAAGCCCTGCCGCGATCACAGTAGATCAGGGCGTTCCGGGGATCAGCGGGTTTTATTTCTAAAGCTTTAGTAAACTCGCTGATCGACTCATCATACATCTGCTTTTTGGAATACTCAACCCCCTTATCCCATGCTTCTTTAAACTGAACATCAACCCCTTGATCCTGAGCATGAACTCCGCAAACCGAAGAAAGTAAAAATACTACTGCTGTCATTAAGAACCCCGCTGGGACCATATATCCTCCATAGTTAGAACACCCGAAAGCATCCTCTAATTTTTATTATACCAAAAAACGGCGACCGTCATAGTTTAATCCTTAGAGAAGCCGATCGGCGGCTTTTTGGGCTCTGGCGGCGCGGGCGACTCGGGTATTGGCTCAAGAAGTTTTTTGATCGCTTCGAAGATGAGCTGGATCTTGTCATCGTGGGTGTCATACTTTTTCTCCAGAGCGGCGATCTTTTCGGCCAGGTCTTTATGGGTCAGGAGTAGTTCTTTGAGTTTGACGAAGGCGCGCATGATCATGATGTTGACCCGGATGGCCCGCTCGCTGTTCAGGACGCTGGAGAGCATGGCTACGCCCTGTTCGGTGAAGGCGTAGGGTAAATATCTTCTTCCACCTCTACTTGATGTTCCAGATTGGAACATCAAGTTTGCAACCTTTTCTGGTGTAAGTAGTTCTGAATTCAAGGTCACAAATTGTGACCTTGAATTGCTAACCTCTTGTGCCGTAAATGGTTTGATATTTGAGGTCACAATTTGTGACCTCAAATTTGTAACCTCCTGCAATGTAAGCTGATACATAAAATCATTAGGGAAACGCTGGATATTCCTTTTCACAGCTTGGTTCAAGGCCTTAATCGAAACGCCATACAACCGGGCCAAATCCCGATCTAACATTACTCTCTGCCCTCTGATAAACAGAATCTTAGTGGCAATGACTTCTAATGACAATGCTCGCGGCATATTTTCTCCTTTCTCGTCTTACCCGAACTTATCACAGTTTGTGATATCCTCTACTACAATAGACGAAAGAAAGTGGAAAATCTAACAGGATTTTTTTTCGTGGCATCTTCTAAGGTACCAAAATGGCACCTTAGACTGGTAGTAATTTGCGACCGGTTCCTCAATAAAAAATTACTGGGGTGGTTAGGCGCCTAGGGAAAAATTATGTTTGTAACCGTATCTAGTGGCTGGAGTTTGGTAAAGCGTCTATAATACCTAGGGCGTAGAGGTAGGTGCGCTTGGGGTTGTCGATGTTTTTTTTGGCTACTTCTTGGAAGGCCTGGCGGACTTTCTTCAGGCCGCGCTCGCGGGTGAGAATGATGATCTCCTCGATCACCCGGGGATCATTCTCCTCAAACACAATTGCGGCAAACTTGCGGGCTTGGGCGTACTCTTGAGGCCTGTACTTGGCTTCGAGTTGGGCCAGGTCGGCGCGGCGCTGGCTGGGGTCGTAAAGCGAGAGCAGCTTATACTTCTTCGGCCTGCGCGTGTCATAAGGCTTGTTCCCCAGCTCATCATAGCGCACCTCAAGCAGCTGTTGCCGCCGCAACTCGCCCATCCCCTTATTGATCACATCCTGGCCCACCCCCCCGCATTGCCGGGTAATCGTCAGCACACTTTTCGACCAGAACGGCTTGACATCGCTGGCCGCGGTATAAGCCAGATTGATCAAATAACAAAACTTGGCCCGCAACGACAATTCCCGGCTCCAGCCCTGCTCAAAGTATTCCCCGGGGATCCGAAACTCCCCCTCTTTGGGGATCTGATAAGGCTTTTCCGGATCCTCATAATCCAGCAAAGTTATAGCCGCCTCCTTGGCGTAACGCGGCTCGAACCTGATCAGCTTGAATTGAACATCCAGCTTCCTGAGCGCCTTGATCACCTGCCTGCGGTACTCCTCAGCTGTCCACCCCTCGTAAATCCCTAAATATTTTGCCGCGTCATCATAGAAGAACATCACCCGCCCCTGCGCGTCCCCCTCAAACTTCCACAAAAGGTACAAATACAGGTCAAAAGCCCGCTCCGCCTGCTTCTTAATAAGGAACGCCCCGATCCCCGGATTTTCCAGGAACTGCCGGCTCATCGCCACAGACCTGCTCTCCGGCTCCAGGACATCATCCACGCTGTCGTCTATTTTGATCGTCTGGAAATATTCCAGGATCTCCCTGGCCAACTCCTGCGACTCGATCTTCACATCAGTCTCAATACTGTTGTCAAAGGAATTCCCGGTCCAGTTCGTGCTTCCCAGGATAACCGTCTTCTGGTCTATGACCACAGCCTTGGCATGGGTATACCGCTGAGGCTCATCATAATGAACATCCACCCCGGCCTCTTTGAGCCGCTTGTAAGCGTTAGTGCTTTTGATCCGGGGATCCCAGGACACAAAATCCACATTCTGGTCCAGCACCACCCGCACCTCCACCCCGCGTTTCCTGGCCTCGATCAGCAGCCCCACCAGCTCCCCGGGCTTGGACTCTTTACTAGCCGACGATTCCACGGTAAACATGACCACAGAGATCGATTTCCGGGCCTGGGCAATGGCCTCTTTGACCGCCGGGAAATACTTGGCGCCACTGATATTCTCAACCTGCGCTTCATAACAAAAAACCCTTGAGGTCAATGCTAAGACCCCAAGGGCTGCTATCCCCACTACCTTTACGAACTTAATCATCTTTTCCTTTACTGGCAATCTTTTCAACCCAGTAATAGCAGATATCCAGCCAGGTGAAATATTATTTTCAAGTTGAATTTAGATTTTTTGACTATTGTGACATAAAAAAATAGATAATCTTCAACATCGAACCTTTCATTTTTTCTAACTCTTTTAAAGCCTCCTCCGCACTAAATTGAAACTCTTCTTTAATAAAATTCTCCAAAGTTATTGCCTGTTTCTGGATCACAACAATAGCCGTATCAATCTGTTCATTTTGCTTTTCTCTAATAATAGTAGTAAAAAGAAACAATAGTATTACCAAGATCAGGAATCCAAAAAATATTTCAAGGGAATTAAAAAATCTAGCCCAATTGCTTATAGGATAAAAATCATTTATCGCATTAGTAAAAATCGCATTAAAACTGTAATAGAAAAAGGCCCAAAGCCCTCCCTGGGGAATCTGGAAAAATGAATTTTGATTAATTTTAAAAAGGACAAAATTTTGAAAACTAAAAACTATTATTGTGACGAAAAAAGTAATAATTAAACTAACTAAAGAATAAATAATAGCAAAGCTACTTTGTTTAAAGTTCCTAAGTTTCGTTATTAAAAAGTAACATATTTTATTCAGAATTAATGTTTGCTGCAAATTATCTACCCATTTAGAATTTATCTCTTGCTTATCATTATACTTTTGAATAGCTTTAACACTTAAATTAGCCTGAATCTTTTGCCAGTAAACTAAAAGCTTCTCAAAATTACTAGAAAAAATGTTAAATGGCCTAAAGGCATATTTAACACGCCGAATAAAATGATTAATTAAATACGCAAATAAAATGACCATCGATGGTATTAAAAAATACTTAGTCGTCGAAGTCAAAATAAAAAGACATGATATAGCTACTGCAGTAAAAATAATAAAGTTAAGCTTAAATGATTTAAAAAACGATATTAGAATCTCTATGAGAGCAAAGATTCCAACCCAGCTTTTACTCTTAAATAATATTCTGGGGATTCGCCAGAATATTAGAAAAAATGGATAAATTACCGTAAAACCAATAATTTTAAATAATCCTTTTGTTCTTAACAAAAGCCAACTTATTGATAATGTGCTTATAATAACAAAAAATTTGAACTGAATTACCCAAAATAGAGAGGGGAAATATTTTTGGATTAAATAATTATCAAAATCAAAAACAAAAATTTTCACAATTAAATACAACCAAACTAATAACGCAAAAGCTTCTAGGAGCTGGAATTTTACTTTTTTTGTAGCCTCTGAAGTTTTTGTATCTTCGGTTTTCTTAATTATTTCGTTCATAATCTATCCCCGCTATGATTATTACGTTTCAATCGCTCTGTTCGAATAATATTATACTTAATTCCATATTAACACAAACTACCCATCTTCCACTTCTATGGTTATCCGTTTTACTGGCGGCAACTCTTTCTTCTCTTTCTCATTGATCGTATACTGCCACTCGTCATAGTCGAACGCCACAGCGAAACAGCGATCCACTACTTTGCCGTCAAACTTCACTACGAACCCGCCGTCGGACATATAAAACCCCCTTGTTCAAGAAAACCGTTCCTTTTATTGTTAGCTATACTAACGAATCTATCCAGAGGATGAAATCTTCAACTGCTAAAATTAATTTCTTAACCTGGTGTTCGCTCTGTACCGCAATTTGTTGTCCACTATCGTCTTTATAGTAACAATCACCTTCATGCATTGAGTTTCTACAACGGTAAAGATAGAGAATGTTCTGAAGATTAGCACGATCTACATGGCGATAAGAAGGCTTCCCTGCACTTAAAAGAACATCTTCGATCTTTTCATCAAATGGCTTACTTCCTCCTGGAAAGGATACATTCCAAAGTTTACAGTAGTAACGCAGAATTGCATCTACAGCAGAGGCTGCTGATCGTACAGCAGCTTTCAGATCAGGACGAGAAAGATGGCGATTAGCATCCGCTAATTCATTATAACTGTTATAATGCTTGCGAATAGCTACTGCAATCTCACGAATTCTGGGCAAATCAGCTGGGAGACCCGATCGATTTGAAAATGGTATTATTGAACTCCAGACAAGCTCGTTAAAGTTGTCAAAAGGATTAAGATCAACTAATGAGGCTAAACCAGGACCAATCAATTCCCCAACTTCTGTAGGAACATAACATTCTTTGCTATTAGGCCGCCGATTTCCCGATATATCAAATATTTGTTTAATGAAATATTCTCTATGATATCCCTCCATCCTTGCAAACTGGTCTTGAATCGAATTCGATATTTTCGTTACATTTACCGAAGTCCATAAGCAAACCCGTAAGAAAGTGAGAAGTTGTTTAATGACTTCAGCAGATAGCCCTCCAGAACCAACAGGAAGATCTATAGCGCCTTCAACTTTTAAACATCTTGGCCAGCGGCGTTTCATATAGAGATCAACTTCTGGATCTACGTATTGCGCAGCTCCTATTGATGGTGCAGAAGGAACTAGTTGAATAAAATTTAATTCAAAAGGTTTATCTTCAATTCCAATATTAAGCTCATATTTTATTTCTGGAAGTTGTTTAGGAGAAATCCTTCGAACTCCCAGAATATTCGTTGGAATGGAACAGCGTGAAAAGAATTGATATGCCTGAACTTTCATTTTAGTCAACTATAACTAATTAACATTATACAGACGCTTTATGCAAAATCTTACGAATTAATTAGTTACAAGGTTAATCCGTCCTCACCGCTTACCCGGATTATCTTTATAACTCATTTTTTATCAGAAGCTCAGGTAAAACGTCTACTATAAAACAAAAAATGTTTATTGATTTAATTAACAATTCTGGAACTCTTTGTATCTTG
>JBFZAG010000157.1:0-10919 GCA_041309145.1 Candidatus Omnitrophota bacterium
CACCGCGCACAGAAGCAATTTCTTTGCCATAAACTCCTCCTTTGTTTGTGATATATTTTACACCCGGCTGGCGATCATTTCAAGTTTTTTCTTGCGGTATCCTTTTATTCCGCCGCTGGAACTGTATCTCTTAAAATAATCTTCGACTTTTTTATGATTTTTATTAAGCCAATCTCGTCTCGCTTTTTTTATTTAAAAAGGTCTTTTGTTCCGGCTCGAGTGAGGTAAAAAAGGACAATGGGAGAAAGATAGCATATGCTTGCATAAATTAATCCGGATAAAAAGATGATCGCGGCTGAGTGCCAGTTTCCCGATATTAGAGAGCCGAACAGGGGAAAAACAACGACTATTAAAAAAGGGATAAACAGGATAAAGACGCTGATCAGGGCAATAATCCGGCTCCGTTCTTTTAAAAAGAACAGCCCTGGTGCGCTGAAACAGAGCATCGCCGAGCCGAGCAGTATCGAGAACGACAGGCACCTTCCCCACGTGCTCGTATGGGCCACCAGATCATGCCAATTCGATATCCAGTTCCGTATATACAGGACAGATACGATTGTGATCAAAATCGCGCACACTTTGATGCCGATTACTTTTTTCATTAGGCAGTTTCTCCTCACAAGACAAAAGGTTGCTTAAACTTCTTTCTAACTTCCGGTAAATTCAAGAAAATTAGGATTGCCATCGCCGCGCGGCAAAAATAGCAACTAAGACTATTCCCGGCACATTTGCCCAGCTCTTGAATCTTATAATACCAGCTCCGGCAATTAATAATGCCGCGTTGAATAATAAGATCAGAATAATTGATTGAAATGAATAAAAGTAAATATCATGCCTGATAATCGGATCTATATACCAAAACAGTGCGGCAAAGTTAATTAACCCCTAAAATATTAATAACATTCCAACAATTACAGTGCCTTTTTTTGCCGTTCCTGAATCCATTTTGTCACTTTCTTATAAGAGACATCAGCCCCCCATCAAATCGTCCACTGTAACCTTCCTCCTCAATTATTTAAAGATTTACTTGAACTGTTCTTTTATTTTGGGGCGAGTAAGAAAAACTGCAATGGTTAACGGGATAATAGTATCGAAAAAAAACAGTAAAAGCAACGGTTGACTAGTTAGGTTTTTATCTATAAAACCCACAACAACGCCAGGTATAGTGCAAAATAAAGCGATTGAACCCACGGTTAAATGGGCAATGATGAGCAACACTCTTGCTATTTCCTTGAACTTTAAAATAAATATACCGCCAAACAAAAACAGGATACATATCGGAACGGAAAATAATAAGATAACACTTGCAAGACTCGGAACTTTGATTAAATACCAGCTAAAAAATAAGAATTCCAGAAACAGAAGAAACGAAAATATTGCAACTAATCTTAGGCTTAACAGTCTATTACCTTGCATCATTTTCCTTTATTCTAATTGAACCCGTTTCTTTCATAGTTACACAATTGCTAACATAGTGAGTAAGTACTATTAAGTCGATGGAGCGTTTGGCTTGGTCGGATTGTGACGAGTTAAAAACTATAGAAAGTAAAGTGGCGGAGAGTGGATTTAAACCACCGACCAAGCGGGTATGAGCCGCGTGCTCTATCAGGCTGAGCTACTCCGCCGAAAGAAAAATTCGTAGGATTAAAATTTTACCACTAAATCAAGAAATTGCAAGTTTTTGTGCTAGGTTATTTTTCAGTTTTAACTAAACTTTTATTATTATACCCCTAAACAGTTTACCGCGCCATAATATTTTAATAATAAAATCAAAGCTTTATAAAAGAAAATATTGCTTCTAAGCGGCTGGAATTTCATAGCTTATGTGTTATACTTTTATTGGGGGAAGTAGTGTTTCAATTTTAAGCCTAAGGAGCTTAAGATGGAAAAGGAAAGCAAATACCTTTTAGCTTTGGCTCTTATATTTCTTTTGGCGCTGCCGATTTATGCCCAGAGCGACCTTTATGTTCTCAAGGGTAACTCTACAACGGCCGAATCACTGGACAATTCAGTTAAAGATTATCTGCGCCACGAACGCTATGATTCGGATACTCCCCCTAGAAACAGATTCTCGATCATCAGGTTGTTCAAATCCAAAGCTTTTGCCGATACCAAGAATGTCGACGATGAAAGGAAAAAGATCCGGGAAGAATGGAAAGAATTCCTGGGTCTGGATGTCTTCTATCCCTATTTTAAAGCTCAGGAGATCGAAGAATACGTGAAGAATAAAACCTCGGTAAAACTGTTCAATCTGAAAGGAAAGCCGGAATTCAACAGAGAGTCTAAAAGCGTAAAATATATTTTTAAATCCAGATTTTAATCGAGGGCAAAGGCAAGTTTAAAAAACCGGGCTTCCTAAAGGAGCCGGTTTTTTTATTTAAAAACGTGGCGCCAGAAAAGGATTATTCCCACCCCTATGGAGTTTAAAGAGGCGATCAGCACGACCGCGGCCGAGATATCTTTGACCAGCTTGATCAGCGGGTGGTATTTTCTTTTGGAAATATCGATGAGCAGCTCGATGGCGGTGTTGAACATCTCCGCCATGAATACCAGGGTGATCGTGACGCAAAGCGCGACCAGGGCGATGCCCGAAAGCTGATAGTAGACCCCGGCCAGGAATGCGGCGATCCCGCAAAGAAAGATGATGCGCATGTTGCGGTGGAACAAAAACAGATACCCCAGCCCTTTCAGGGCGAGCATCAGGCTCTCCTTGAACCCGTGGAACTTGAACATTCGCCGAAAAAACCTTATTCTTCTTTTCCTCATTTAAAGATAATAAACAGCATCAGGATTATCAAAAGCAGGGATAATATATAGAAATCGTTGTAATAAAAGAAATCGAAAAGCCGGTCACTGAAAGCGATCTTCTGGCGGAATTTGGGATCGGAGCTTATTTTTTTCCGGTACTCTTCCACCTGGCCCCGTTTGAAACGCAAATATACCCCTCCCACATTATAAGCCGGTATCGTTCCGCTTTCCGCGAGGTCCATAACCGCTTTTTCAGTAAGGTTCAATATGTGGGAAACTTCTCTGACCGTTAAAAGTTTCTCTTCAGACATGATCTTATTTTCCTATTTTACCTGAAGCGACCCAGGAATCTATAGCTTTTCTTTCGAATTTCCAGTCATTCCCCTGTTTAACCGCAGGAATTTTTCCCTGGTTAGCCCACTCCAGAATAGAATTCATTTCTACTTCCAGGTAGCGGGCAAGTTCATCGGCGTTAAGGATCTCTCCCAGCATCTGGCACTTGCCGTTCAAGATCCCGCCTTCTGCGACGATCAGCCTGACGGGATAAATATCGCCGTCGACTATGGCAGTCCCTAAAAGTTCCAGGCTGGTCCTGGCAATGATCTTCCCGCGCACTTTGCCTTCTATGACGATAGAGTCACCGGTGATGTCTGCGGTAACGTTGGCGGTCGGGCCGATGGTCAAGACGCCTTTAGCGTCAAGGATCCCTTCGAATTTACCGTTTATCCTCAGGTTGACGGGGTCTTTAAAGCTCAGTGTTCCCTGCATGGAAGCGTCGACGTCGAGGAACTTTTCTTCCAACTTTTTTTTGAAAGCCATCAGCCCTCACCTCCCTCTTGTTTGTCTGTTTGTTTGCTCAATATGTTTTTTTCGAAGAATCCCAGGAAAAACAGTGTAACCAGCGCAAGTGTCGTCGAGTAAAGGGAAGCGACAAAGAAACCGCAGCCTGTGGCCAGACCTATGCCGGCGACGACCCAAAGGCTGGCGGCGGTAGTCAGCCCTTTCACAGCTTCTCTCTCTCTTTCCCTGATTATTGCGCCCGCGCCCAGGAACCCGATGCCGGTTATGACTCCCGCGGCTATCCTGCTGGGATCGACAATGCTACCATTTTTATATATATCAGAAATATAAATGGATGTCAACATTATAAGACACGAGCCGAGTGAAACAAGGATATGAGTGCGCAGCCCGGCTGCCCTGCGGTGAAGCTGGCGTTCCAGCCCGATAAGGCCTCCGAGCACAAAAGAAAGAGTCAAGCGAACAAATACCTGGTAATCAGTCAGCATCTTTTTCCCCTTTCCTAGAATACGGCGTTCAAGTCCGGTTGAGCGCGCTTTCCTGTTTTGTAGAGCTGATAACCCAATCCGGCTACCATTGCCGCATTATCCATGCAAAACTCTTTGGCCGGAAAGATTACTTTGATCCCTGTTGTGGCCGCTTGAGCAAGTAATTTTTCCCTCAAGGACGAATTCGCCGCGACCCCCCCTCCGACAACTAAAGTTCTCGCTTTTTTCCCGGCCACGGCCAGAAAAGCTTTTTCCGCTAAAACATTCAAAGCGGATTCCTGAAAAGAAGCGCAGACATCTTTAACTTGTGACTTGTTACTTGTGACATGCGATCTTGTATAATAAAGCACCGCGGTTTTTATGCCGCTGAAGCTGAAATCCAGGGGCTGCTTGGTGTTGGAACAGGCGAATTTTATTTTCCGGGGATCTCCGGTTTTGGCGGCTTTTTCGATAGCCGGTCCTCCGGGGTAGCCGAGAGCCAGGATTTTAGCCGCTTTGTCAAAAGCTTCACCGCAGGCGTCGTCCTGGCTGGCCCCTAAAAGCCGGATCTTATCCCAGGATTTGACCAGGTAAAGGCTGGTGTGGCCTCCTGAAACGACCAGGCCGATAAAAGGAAAATCAGCCGTATTCCCGTTCAAGAATCCGGAATAAATATGGCTGTAAAGGTGATTGACCCCCACTAGAGGTATGGCTTGGCTGAAACTCAAGGCCTTGGCGAAAGAGATCCCGACTAAAAGAGACCCCATAAGTCCGGGGCCTTCGGTAACGCTGATCAAGCCGATATCTTTCAGCTTTATCCCGGCTTCGTTCAAGGCGCAATCAACTACTTCGGCAATAGTTTCCAGCTGTTTGCGGAAAGCGATCTCCGGGACGATCCCCCCGTATTTTTTATGAAAATTTACGCTGGAGCTCACAGTGCTGGAACAGACTTTTCCGCCGTTTTCGACTATCGCGGCAGCGGTCTCATCGCAGGAAGTTTCGATCCCTAAGACTTTCATATTAAGCTTTCTCGGCCCTTTTAACGGGCAAGGTCAGAGACAAAAACGAATTTAAAGCCCTCTTTCTCTATCTTGGGCATTTCCTCCCTTAAGACCTCAAGAGTGACTTTGCGGTCATGGCCGATGCCCACCGCCTGGCCTTTTTGTCTGGCTTTTTTCTTTAATTGTCCGAGCTGCTGCCGGATGTAAGCCGGGTTAAGGGTATTATCCAGAAACACGTCTCTTTTGACGAATTTGATCCGTTTTTCCCGGGCGAGCGCTTCGGCCGTTGAGTCAGCGGTAACAAAACTGTCCAGAAAAAAAAGATGTTTGTTTTTTACCAGATTCAGAACCGCATCCATGGTTTTAGCGTCCTCGGTGGCCAAAGAGCCCATGTGATTGGAAATGCCTTTAGCCTTGGGAACGCTGGCCAGGTCAGCTTCGATTATTGATTTTATCTGCTCTTCATTCATTTCAGTCAAAACGGTATTGTTCTCCAGCTCGACTTTTTCTTTGGGTTCCATCGGCAGATGAAGGATGATCTGAAAACCGCGCGAAATTAATTCGTTTGACACGCTTTGGGAAAAATTAAGCCCGGGCAGGACCGCGAATGTCAAAGGGTGTTTTATATCTTCGACGATCTCCAGGTTAGCCTGGCTGTAGCCGACATCATCGATAACGATGGCGATTTTTCCTGCCAAGGCTTTGCTCGGCCTGGCCGGTTTGGCGGCCGTCCGGGGCAAGGTTACCCGGGAAGGCGGCCTCAATAAAAGCGCGAGCCCCATGACCAAAACCAATCCCGCAAGGAGCACGATCACAGTCTTATAAAAACGTTCTTTATCCATGCTATTTTTTTATGTTTTTGTAGATCTTTATCCCTTTTAAAACATCTACAGCCCGGCTGAGCTGGTTGTCTTTTTTATACTCAGTATCTTCGTTTTCTGCCGGTTTTTTATCTTTATTCTCTATCTGGTCAAAGACGTCCTGGGGTTTTACTTCTTTCCCCTCTTTAGGGTCATTAGGCTCTGCATCTTTGAGTTCTTCATCTTTTTCCAAAGAGGCCTCTTTGGTTTCTTCAACCGTGATATCCGGGATGATCCCAATACCGTGGATCAGTTTATTCGCCGGGGTAAAATATTTGCTGGTAGTAAGCCGCAGAGCCGAGCCGTCCGAAAGAGGGATTATGGTCTGGACCGAGCCTTTGCCGAAAGATTTCATTCCGAGTATGATCGCCCGGTTGTAGTCTTTCATCGCTCCCGCGACGATCTCGCTTCCAGAGGCTGATCCTTCATTGATCAAGACCACCATTGGCAGGTCAAGGATAGGCTTGGAAAATCCGGCGGTAAACTCCATGTTCTGGGAAACTAACCGGCCTTTAGTGGAGACGATGATCTTTCCTTTTTCCAGGAATCTTTCCGCGACTTCCACCGCCGAGTCCAACAGCCCGCCGGGGTTATTGCGCAGGTCCATGATCAAAGCGTTCAACCCGGATTTTTTCATTTTGTCCAGGGCTTTGTCCATTTCGGAAGCGGTATTTTCCCGGAATTCGACCAAACGGATATAGCCGATTCCGTCCTCCAGGATCCTGGCGCCTTTTATATTCTGGATCTTGATCACCCCGCGGACGATCTTGAATTCCAGAAGTTTCTTCTCGGATTCTCTGAGCACGGTTATAGTCACCGCTTCCCCGACTTTTCCTCTTAATTTCTTGACCGCTTCGGTAAGGGTCATGTCGCGGGTCAGGTCGTTATTGATCTTGACGATCCGGTCTTTAGCTTTGAGGCCGGCTTTCCAGGCCGGGGTATCTTCGATCGGAGTGACCACGGTCAAAAGGTTGTCTTTAAGAGTGATCTCGATGCCCAGCCCGCCGAATTTTCCCTCGGTGTCTACTTTAAGCTCGTTATAAGTGTCCGGGTCCATGAACTGGCTGTGCGGGTCCAGGGCGGAAAGCATGCCTTTTAACGCCCCGTAGATCAGGTCTTTGGGCTTGGTTTCGTCGACATAATCGGACTGGATCGTGGCCAGGGTATCGGAAAAAAGTTCGACCTGCTTGAAAAGATCGCTGGTCTTCTTTTTATCAGCGGCGCCGGAAAGCGCGAACCTGGACAGCGCCAATATTGCCGCCATTGCAATGAGAAATATCAAAACTTTTCTTTTCATCTAGACTATCCTCCGTTTTAAGATTTCCTGGACCTTTTTGGGGTTGGCTTTACCTTGGGTTTTTTTCATCACTTGCCCCACTAAAAACATTATAGAGTTCTCTTTGCCGGCTTTGACCTGCGCGACCACTTTAGGATTGGCCTGTATCACCGCATCCACTTCTTTATCCAGGCTTTCCTCGTCAGAGATCTGAGCGAGATTGTCTTCCTTGATTATCGCGGAAGCGGATTTCCCTGTCCTGGCCATTTTTTCCAAAACCGCTTTACCGGTGAGATTCGAGATCACCTGTTTTTCCTCTACCAGAGAGATCAGCTCGGCAAAATTCTCCGGAGTGATATTGATCTGGTAGATCTCGCAACTAAGGCTGGCTCCGGTTGAAACCATCGGGCCGATCAGCCAGTTCGCTATTGATTTGTAGTTGCGGGGGCAGGCTTTAAGCCGTTCTTCGGCGTAATCAGCGCTCTCTTTTGAAGCGACCAATATTGCGGCGTCGTATTCCGACAGTCCGTAATCTTTGATGAACCGCGCCTTCTTGTCTTTCGGCAATTCAGGTATGCTTGCGCGTATTTCCGCTATTTTCTCTTTAGATATGACAACCGGAGGAAGGTCCGGCTCGGGAAAATAGCGGTAATCCTTGGCTTCCTCTTTGCTGCGCATAGAAACGGTCCGGCCGGTCTTGTCATCCCAGAGCCGGGTCTCCTGGATGATCTTTTCTTTGTTTTCCAAAGTCTCGTTATGCCTCTTGATCTCGTAGCCCAGCGCGTCCCTGACCGCTTTAAAAGAGTTGAGATTCTTGATCTCCGACTTGACCCCCAGCTCAGCGCATCCCTGAGGGCGGAGGGAAATGTTGGCGTCGCAGCGTAAAGAGCCTTTCTCCATGTCGCAATCCGAGACCTGCAGATAGCGGATAATGCTTTTTAACCCGGTCAGATACTGATACGCTTCTTCCGGGCTGAATATATCCGGCTCGGTGACTATTTCCAATAGAGGCTGGCCGGTGCGGTTAAGATCGACCAGGCTGTCCTGCGTTTCATGGATCAGTTTGCCCGCGTCTTCCTCGAGGTGGACCCGGCGGATCTTTACTGCGCGGTTCAGGCCGTCTGCTTCGACATCCAAAAACCCGTCTTTAGAGATCGGCAGATCATACTGCGAGATCTGGAAATTCTTAGGCAGGTCCGGGTAATAGTAATGTTTGCGGTCGAACTTGGTAAAGCCCTGGACCGCGCAATTAAGGGCCAGCCCCACTTTGATCGCATATTCCAGAGCCAGCCGGTTCAATACCGGCAAAGCTCCGGGAAAGCCCAGGCAGACCGGGCAGACCTGGGTGTTAGGATCGGCGCCGAATTCAGTGGAACATCCGCAAAAAACCTTGGTCTTGGTTTTCAGCTGCACGTGCACTTCTAATCCGATCACAGGCTCGTAGGTCATCTGGTTTAGAGTTTGGGTTTCATTTTATGCCAATCAGTCGCTTGCTCATAAGCGTGGCCGAGCCGGAACAGAGTTTCTTCCCCGAACGGTTCAGCCAGGATCTGCAAGCCCACGGGCAGGCCGGCGCGGGTAAATCCGCACGGTACGGATATCGCCGGGACCCCGGCTAAATTCGCCGAAATAGTGTAAATATCCGACAAGTACATCTGCAACGGGTCCTGGGATTTTTCTCCGATCTTGAACGCCGGGGTCGGCGCTGTGGGAGTGACCAGGCAATCGCAATCTTTGAAGACCGCGTCAAAATCATTCTTGATCAAAGTGCGGACTTTTAAAGCTTTCAAATAATAGGCGTCGTAATATCCGTGGGAAAGCGCGAATGTCCCGAGCAATATCCTTCTTTTGGCTTCCTGGCCGAATCCTTCTCCGCGGGTTTTTTTATAGGTTTCAATGAGTTTAGGGCTTTTGGCCCGAAAGCCGTATTGCAACCCGTCGAACCTGGCCAGGTTCGAGCTGGCTTCAGCGGTGCCCAGAATATAATAAACCGGAACAGCGTATTGGGTGTGCGGCAAGCTGACGTCTTTGATCACCGCGCCCAGGTTTTTAAGCTTGGCTATAGCTTCTTCCACCCTGTTTTTTACTTCCGGGTCCAGTCCTTCGATAAAATATTCCTTGGGAATGCCTATTTTCAAGCCTTTAATATCCTTGCCCAGGGACTGGGTGTAATCCGGGACTTCCCGCTCAACTGAAGTGGCATCCATGGGATCATGGCCGGAAATAACGTTCATCAAAAGGCAGCTGTCGCGGATGTCTTTAGTGAACGGGCCGATCTGGTCAAGGCTGGAAGCAAAAGCGATCAGTCCGTAACGGGACACCCGGCCGTAAGTGGGTTTGAGCCCGACTACCCCGCAGAATGCCGCGGGCTGCCTGATCGAGCCCCCGGTATCCGATCCTAAAGCCATGATCGCTTCGTCGGCAGCCACGCAGGCGGCTGAGCCTCCGGAAGAGCCGCCGGGGACGCGGTCCAGGTCCCAGGGGTTATGGGTGGGGCCGAAACAGGAATTCTCCGTCGAAGAACCGAAAGCGAATTCATCCATATTGGTCTTAGTTTCAAGGATGATCGCTCCGGCTTCTTTTAGTTTCCGGATGACGGTGGCGTCGTAAGGAGGTTTAAAACCGGCCAGGATCCGGGAACAGCATTCGGTGCTGGATCCTTCGGTGCAAAGATTATCTTTAAGGGAGATCGGGATACCGGCCAGAGCTCCGGAATCGGCTTTGGGCTGTTCCTGAGCCTGACGGGAACCGGACAAGCGGACATAAGCTTTGACTTTAGAGTCGGTATCGTCGATGCGTTGGCTCACAGATGAGCGTAATTGCTCAGCGGAGATTTTTTTCCCGCGGAGCTGTTCCAGAAGTTCGTGGGCGGTTAAACTGTATAATTCCATTATTCGATCACCTTGGGAACGACAAAGAAATTAGTTCTTTTTTGGGGAGCGTTAGCCAGAGTCTTTTCTATCGGCAAAGATCCTTTCGGGGAATCGTCTCTTAACACATTGCTGATCGGCAGGATATGGCTTGTGGGCGCTACGCCGGCAATATCAGCTTTACTCAGCTGGTCGATAAATCCGAGTATGTCCTGGAGCTGTCTGGAAAGTCTCTCCAGCTCTTCGGGCTTGAGCTCGATGCGGCTAAGGTCGGCTACGTATTTAACGATCTCCTGGGAAATTGCCATAAACTTTTTTATTTTTAAGTTGAATAAAGATTGATTTTAACACTAATCGGATCAAAAGTCAAAGATTTTAGAATGGGATTCAGATGGAAAAAACTTAAAAAGTTTATCGCAAAACGGAAGTATTAATTCCGTAAATTATTGGTTTAGAAAAGTTTAAGTAAAGCGTCTACCGGCTGTGCTTAAAGGGGTGTTTGGGTTTTTGATCGTGGCAGATCTCGCATTTATACAATGTTCTTTTTTCTCCCTGGAGGTCCATGAATTTATAAAAGTCGTTAGGCTGTTTGCTGGGGGCGATGGCATGCGGGCTGTCATGGCAGCCCGCGCAGTAAATACCGCCTTTGCCTTTGGAATTCCGGTAAAGCGGCTGGTCAAGTTTATAGCCGGCTCCGTGGCAGCCCGGATTGTCGCAGCGCGGCTCATTCAGCCAGGGTTTTTTGTTCAGCGCCACTTTTTCCATTGTTCCGTGGCAGGTAGTGCAATTGAGATTATAATCCCCGCTCATCACATCCCTCAAGCCCTGGGTTTTGTTCCCGGGGTGGCAGTTGTAGCAGCCAACGGTATCCGGGGAGATCTCTTTGATCTTGCTGTGCC
>JBFZAG010000158.1:0-19120 GCA_041309145.1 Candidatus Omnitrophota bacterium
ATAACTTATGGAGCCCGCTACAGATTTGTCTAAGCGACATAAGTTATTGGGCCGAATTTAGTCCGAGGCAACGAGCGGATTTTAACAAAATCTGCGAGTGTAAGCCGAGGACGAGATACGCGCGCACAAGTTATGGAATTTACAATGCTTTAGCGCAAGCGAGATATTTATCCGGGACTGTTTTCAGACACCCCTTACCTTTTTTCTATCATCGAGGGATCACGATGTACTGGACGTCGATATCCTGTGCACAAACATCGGAAAGATCGTGGGATGAATCGACGCAATTCAGGTCAAACTCTACGCGATTAGTAGTGACCTCGTGCAGAAAGACCATTGCGGCATTATCTATGTAGGTCCTTTTCTGATTAGCTGTTGGGATCACAATCGGAGGATTGGCGTATTTTTTACCAAAGGTAAAGTTCCAGTAGCTTGTTCCTGCTGGCACATTTTGGGCTAAAAGAGCTGTTAAAACTGCCATTACGTCCTGTGCTACGGTTCAATCTTACAACATATCATCGTGCACCTGCCTGTACCGCTGCTGCTAGCAGAGCACGAACAAGATGAAAATGTCGCCGTCGAATAAGCGTTACCGCCCGCAGCGCATCCGGTAACCGTATACCCTGCCCCGCAAACCATGTTACACCCCGTACCGCCGGTGTCACAGTAACTAGGAATACAATTAAGTTTTCCTATGCTTCCTCCGGAAGTACTCAGACATTGTCCTCCTCCCGCATCGGTGCAGATATCCCCCGAAGCATGCACCTGGCCAGCGACGTCCAGTTTCTGCTGCGGGTTAGCCGTGCCGATGCCCACGTTTCCCCCAATGCCATTAATGACAAGGTTCGTAACTGAGGGATCATTACCTACTCCGTTCGTAAACCGGTCAGACTGGATTTGGCCGTAGGTCAATCCATCTTCTCCGCCGATAGCAACGCCATAGCGGTTCGTATTCACGAATGCCGCGGTATTAATTCCCGGGCTTGGACCTTGGACATACAAAGGGCGCGAATTAGCCGGAATATCCGCCGCGTTAATGTTTCCGTCGCCGTTTACATCGCCGACTACTATCCTGCGGACTTGCAGAGGATCCGCACCCCCCCCGCCCCCGCCGGTCAAATTAACCCATTGGTTGGTTTTGTTATAATACCGGATCAGGTCCAAGCCGGTATCGTAATACATAACTCCCGCGTCTACCCCGGTCGTCGGTTCGGCTGTAGGATGCAGCCTGAGGTTCTTGTAAACCCCGTAGGGAGAAGGATAATAGGTGGTGATGGTCAGAGATTCGGTCTGGTTGGATTGGGCGAAACAAAAAACGGGAATAAATAAAGCGCCGCTAAAAATAAGCAGAAGAATCGACACTTTTTTCATTTTCACCTCCGTTTATTTCGAGATCAATTCCGAAAGCTTGAAGATGGGCAAGAACAAAGCGATGACAATGCCGCCGATGACGATCCCCAGGAAAGCGATAACCAGAGGCTCGATCAGGCTGGTCATCGCCGAAACCGCGGAGTCTACCTGCTCATCATAAAAATCGGCGATCTTGGCCAGCATTTTTTCCAGCTGGCCGGTCTGCTCGCCTACTCCGATCATCCGGCAGACAATAGGCGGAAAGACCTTGCTTCTGGACAAAGGGTCGGCGATCGGCTCGCCTTCGCGCACCGCGGTGCGGGCATTGGCGATAGCTTCTTCGATCACTTTATTTCCTGCGGTTTTTCCCACGATGTCCAGAGCGTTCAAGACCGAGACCCCGCTTTTGACCAGAGTGGAAAAGGTGCGGGAAAAGCTGGCTACCGCGACTTTCTGGAAGAGCGGCCCCACCACCGGAAGTTTTAACAGGGTTTCATCGAATTTATACCGGCCTTTGGGGGTGGAGATATATTTCTTGAAAAGAAAAGAAATAATGCCGATAACTAACACCGCCCAGATAAAATTCTTGCGGAGAATATCGCTGGCCATGATCAGGACCTGGGTCGGCAGCGGTAAAGTCCCTCCGAGCATCGCGAAGATCCCTTTAAAAGTCGGGACGACTTTGAGCAAAAGAACCGCGGTGATCGCCACAGCCATACCCAAAACCACTATCGGGTAAACCATGCTCGAGCTGATCTTTCTTTGCAGGGCCGCGGTTTTTTCCTGGTAAGAGGCCAGCCGGTCCAGAACTTCGTCAAGCATACCGGAAGCTTCGCCGGCCTTGCTCATGTTGATAAAAAGATCGGAAAAAACCTGGGGGTGTTTGGAAAGAGCGTCGCAGAAACTCATCCCAGATTCGATGTCCTGGCGCACGACCATGACAATACTCTGCAAAGCCTTATTATCCACCTGCTCGGATAAGATCCCCAAAGCCTGGACTAAAGGAATACCGGCGTCGATCATAGTGGCTAACTGCCGGGAAAAGACCACCAGGTCGTCCAGTTTGACTTTGCCCTTGGAAGGAGCGAAAATTCCGCCTTTGGCCTTGACCTGACTGACCGTCATGACAATGAGCATCTTATTATGCAGAATGTTCGCGGCTTCGGTTTCGTTGGGAGCATCGATAACCCCGATCACCGTGCGCCCGTTGTTGTCTTTTGCGGTATACTGGTATGTGGCCATATTTTCAGCTCCTTAATCTAGCTTAAATTCCATCTGCGATCTTTAAAAAAGCGCTCACCACTATGGGGTCAAACTGGGTGCTGGCCTTATCCTTGATCTCGGCGATCGCTGTTTCTTTGCTAAAAGGCACCTGCCGGTAAGACCGGGCGGAGATCATCGCATCATAAGCGTCGGCCAGATGGATGATCCGCGCGCCCAGAAGGATCTCTTCCCTCTTAAGCCCTGCCGGATAGCCGCTTCCGTCGAAATGCTCGTGGTGCTGCTTAACTAATTCTATCACGTCGCTTAAGAATGTCAAAGGTTCAAGTATCTGCGAGCCGGTCTGGGGGTGAGTCTTGATCTGGGCCCACTCCTCCGGGGTCAAGCTGGAAGGCTTGATCAGGATGCTGTCGGAGATCCCGATCTTGCCGATATCGTGAAGCTCCGCGGCTTCCCTGATGCCTTCGACTTCCTTAACGCTCAGTTTCATCTCCTGGGCGATCAGAACGGAATATTTAGAGACATTCTGGGAATGGCTGTGCGTATAGTGGTCGCGGGCGTCAATGGCCTGGGCCAGAGCGCGGACAGTGCGCAGGTAAGTGGAACGGAGATCTTCGTAAAGACGGGCCAGGTTGCTGGTCGATTCTTCGATCCTTTTAGCCAGGAGGATATTCTGTTTTTGCAGGGAGTTGTTCTGCTCTTTGAGGATCCCCAAATGGCGGCGCTGCGAAGCTAACAGCCCGTGCAGATCCATTGCCCTTTTGACCGTGAAAAAAATTTTGTCGATATTGATCGGCTTGACGACCAGGTCAAAAAAAGCGAATTTAACCGCCTCCTGGTACAATTCCGGAGATGCCTTTTCGCTGTAGCCCAGGATCACGGTGTCCAGATCTGTTTCCATCAGCCCCTTGATAAGTTTAGGGATCTCCGGGTCCTCAAGCGCCAGCTTGGTTATGACCAGGCTGAAAGAGTTCTGCTTGAAAACCTCTAAAGCCGAAGCTACGGTATTTTCTACGGTAACCGAAAACCCTCCGCCGATGATCAGATATTCCATGAGGTATTTAGCGGATTCTTCATCGTTGATCACCAAAAGGATCTGAGAGTTCTCGTCCATTTTATTCTTCGGTAGTGATCCTTATTGACTCGTCAAGTGTGGTCAGGCCTTCTTTGACTTTGATAAAAGCGTCGTCGCGGAGAGTCTTCATCTGCAGTTCTTTAAGCGCGTACTCCTTGATCGCGTCCAAAGAAGCCCGCTTCATGACCATTTCCCTGAGGTGATCGTCGATCAAGACCGCCTCGAGTATGGCGATTCTCCCGAAAAATCCGGTGTTGTTGCAATACTTGCATCCCTGGGACTTGTAGAAAACGACTTTCTCCCCGAGGGGAAAATTGATCTCTTTTAAATATTCCTCGGTGACCTGGATCGGCACCTTGCATTTAGGGCACATCTTCCGGGCCAGGCGCTGGGCGCAGACCATGACCAGGCTGGAGGCCACCAGAAAAGGCTCAACCCCCATGTCGATGATACGGTTGATACTGGAGAGCGAATCATTGGTGTGCAGGGTGGATAAAAACAGCTGGCCGGTCAAAGAAGCTTTAACGGCTATATCCGCGGTTTCCGCGTCGCGGATCTCCCCGACCATGATCACGTCCGGGCTCTGCCTTAATACCGAACGCAGAGCCATGGCGAAATCCAGCTTGATATCCGGCTTGACCTGGATCTGGGTGATCCCCTCCAGCTGGTATTCCACCGGATCCTCGATAGTGATGATGTTGCGCTCGGGAGTGTTGAGCTGGCTTAAGACCGAGTAAAGCGTGGTGGACTTGCCGGAACCGGTAGGTCCGGTGACCAAAAGCATCCCGAAAGGCTTGGTGATGGCCTCCTTGAAAACCCTCAAAGGATCAGGGGAGAATCCCAGCTTGTCCAGGCCGATGGAAAGGTTGCCTTTATCCAGGACGCGCAAAACGAATTTCTGGCCGAAAGTCGTGGGAAGGCTGGAAACCCGGAAATCTATTTCCTTGCCCTCGAACTTTACCTTGAACCTTCCGTCAAGAGGGATGCGGCTTTCGGTGATATTGAGGTTAGCGATGATCTTCAATCGGGCGATAATGGCGTTCTGGTTCTTCTTGGGCAGTTTTATTATTTCGTGGAGCGCTCCGTCGATCCGGTACCTTACCCGCAGGCAGTCTATTTCCGGCTCGATGTGGATATCCGAGGCTCTTTTAGCTAAAGCTTCGGTGAGGATTATATCCACCAGCTTGACGATCAGCGGCCGCTCGGACTCCCTGAGCACGGTGGAAAGCTCGATCTCCTCTTCCTTAAGCAGTTCCACTTCCTTCTTCTCCCCGGAGGTCTGCTGCCTGAGAGAATCCTCCCGAAGTATATCTTCCATCCCCTTGGGCCCGCTGCCGTACTGAGTCTCGATCGCCTTGTCGATTTCATCCTCAGGAGACAGGACTATATCAATATCGCTTCCGGTGATCACTTTCAGATCGTCCACGGCAAAAATATTAAGCGGGTCGGCCATGGCTACGGTCAGGGTATTGCCGATACGGGAAAACGCGATCACCCGGTATTGCCTGGCGGTATGCTCCGGGATCAGTTTGACGATCTCCGGGTCGAATTTGAATTTAGTCAGGTGGAGGGTCGGGATATAAAGCCGGCTGGACAACAAGGACAAAAGCTCATCCTCGGAGATCAGTTTTTCCTGGACCAGCACCTTGCGCAAAGATATCCCTTTTTGCTTCTGGAGCTCCAGCGCGCGGTCAAGCTGCTCTTTGGTCACCAGCTTGTCCTGCAGCAATATTTCGATAATATTTTCTTTGAGCGCTTTCATTTTTTAGTCGTCCGGCGCGGTTATCCGCACCACTTCTTCCAGAGTGGTCATCCCCAATAAGGCCGCCCGCACCCCGTCTTCGCGCAAAGATTTCATCCCCTCTTTGCGGGCCTGAACTTTGATCACATGCTCCTGGGCCCGGTCGAGAATAAGCTCCCTGATCTTCGGGGTCAGGATCAAAAGCTCGGCGATGCTTATCCTTCCGCTGTAACCGAGGTTAAAACAGCGGGAGCAGCCCTTGCCGCGGAAAAATTTAGCTTTAACGGATTTATCCGTGCGGATCTTGAGATTGTTCAGGACATCCTGCGCCACCGGGTGTTCTTCTTTGCAGTGAGGGCAGATCTTGCGCACCAGCCTCTGAGCCAGGATGCAGACCACCGCGGAATCGATCAAAAACGGCTCCACCCCCATGTTGATCAAACGGACGATCGAGCCGCAGGCGGTGGTAGTATGGATGGTGGAGAGCACCAGATGTCCGGTAAGAGCGCTTTTAATGGCGATATCCACGGTCTCGAAATCGCGGATCTCGCCGATCATGATGATATTGGGATCCTGCCTCAAGATCGCCCGCAGAGCGCTCCCGAAAGTAAGCCCGACGTCGCTTTTAACCGTGACCTGGTTGATCCCCTCCAGCTGGTATTCCACCGGATCTTCGACGGTAATGATATTCTTGTCCGGGCTGTCCACGTGTTTTAAAAGCGAATAAAGGGTGGTGGTCTTGCCGGAACCGGTCGGGCCGCAGACGATCATCATCCCGTGGGGAAGCTTTCCGATCTTCTTGAGTTGAGCGACCACATCCTCGCTGAAACCGAGCTTGTCGATATCGAGCATGGCCTGGGATTTATCCAGGATCCTGATCGCCACTTTTTCCCCGAAGCTCGAAGGCAGGATGGAGACGCGGAAATCCACTTCTTTGCCTCCGACCTTGGCTTTAAAGCGGCCGTCCTGGGGCAGGCGGTGCTCGGCAATATCCAGAACGGACATGACTTTGATCCGGGAAACTATTGAGGCGTGCAGGTTCTTGGGAGGATTCTGGGCCTCCTGCAAAACTCCGTCGATGCGGAAACGGACCCGCAGTTTTTTCTCAAAAGGCTCGATCAGGATATCCGAGGACTTGCGGTTCACCCCGTCTTCCAGGATCCAGTCGGTGATCTTGACCACAGGGGCATCCTCGCTGATCCTGCCCATATCCTGTTCGCCGGTTAAATCGGAATCCTCCTTGATCACTTCGATCTGAGATGTGGTCATTTCTTTGACCAGGTCGCCGATCAGTTCCTGGGAATTATCCGGATAAGAAGCTTCGATGGCCTGGAAGATCTCCTGGCTGGGGGAAATTATCGGGTTGATCTTGTAGCCGGTGAGCGCTTCTACGTGATCGATAGCGAAGATGTTCATCGGATCGGCCATGGCCAGAGTAATGATATCCCCGATCTTGGATATGGCGATGATCCCGTAACGCTTGGCAATGTCGCGGGGGATCAGCTTGACTATTTCCGGGTCAAGCCGGAAACGTTTAAGGTCTATGAGCGGAAAATTCAGCCCTTCGCTTAAAACCGAGACCAGATCGCTTTCTTTGATAAATTTAAGAGAGATAATTACTTCGCTGAGAGTGCCGCCTTTTTTCTTCTGCTCTTCGAGGGCTTTAGCGAGCTGTTCCTGAGTGATAAGTTTGTTCTTGATTAATATTTCTGTCAGGCGGTCTTTTAACGAAACCATTATTTATAGTATTTTTCAATGGCCTTCTTGATATCGGAAGACGTGGAGACAAAAACCTGCACGTTGCAGCCGCTGGCCACTTCGGCGTCTTCAACCGCTTTGGCATTGAGAGGGTTTGCCATTACCAGAGTGAGATTACTTCCGATCCTGTCGATGGGTATGAGCACGTATTGACGGGCGATCTTGACGGGGATCAAACTGAGGATTTCCGCGTTGATATCGTAACTGCTTAAAGGCAGATAAGGGAAACCGTACTGAACGGTTAAGGCCTGGGCGATGTCTTCTTCTTTGGCGAAGCCCAGATCAACCAGCAATTCTCCGACCAATCCGCCTTTTAATTTCTGGGTCTCCAAAGCCTTTTCCAGCTGGCTGGGATTGATCACCCCGAAATCAATAAGTAATTCGCCTAATTGTTTGTTGATGACCTTTTTTAAAGGCATATTATCCCCTAATTAATGGATTAATTATACACTTTATCTTGTTTTGTGGCAACTATTTTGTTAGTTGTTTAAGCTCCGGCGATTCAGGCAAATTCAATTGCTTTAGACCGCCCCTATTTTCCTGTACTCATTGGCCAGGATCTCCTTGCTGATGCCCACATCCAGGAAATCCCAGGGCAGTTTTTCTTCGATCGAGCGCTCCCGGAGATAATCTTCGAAAGCGATAGCGGTTTCCCGAAAAGCCTCCTCCCACAACTGGAATTTAAAATATTCGTCCCATCCGTCGAAACGGCAGCCTTTTTTAAAAGCGCTGACTATGACCCCGGATAACCTTCTGTCCCCCCGGCTGAAAACCCCTTCCAGAAAACTCATCTGGCGGTTATGGAAACTGATCTTGAGATTGCGGTTTTTGATCCGCGAGCGCAGATACTCCTGTTTTTGGCGCATTTTTTCCAGATCCGGCATAGCCGCCCATTGTAAAGGGGTGTGCGGCTTGGGGATCATGGTGTTGACGCTGATATTGACCTGGGCCGGGTATTTAGCGATCCCTTTTCTCAGCGACGATACCCGCTGGCTGAAATCCGCGATCCCTTCAAGATCCTCTTCTTCTTCAAAAGGCAGACCGACCATAAAATACAGCTTCACACGCTGATATCCGGCTGCGTATGACTTCTCCAAAGTTTGGAAAAAATCATCCTCGTCGAAATCCTTGCCGATCCGGGAGCGCAGCCTTTGCGAGCCGGCTTCCGGAGCGAAAGTCAGCCCGGTTTTTTTCACGGTCGCGATCAGATCGGTCATATCCCCCAGCATGGTCTTGGGCTTGATCGAAGGTAAAGACACGTTGACCCCTTTGCTTTTAAAAACGCAGACTAAAGGCTTAAGGATCTCTTCTAATTTAGGGTAGTCGCTGACCGATAAGCCCAAAAGAGAAAGCTCTTCATAACCGCTGCTTTTGTAAAGCTGATCCGCAAGTTCCAGCACGGTTTGCGGCTGGCGGTATCTTAAAGGATAATACTGGCTGCGGGCCTGGCAGAAACGGCAGGAGTTGGGGCAGCCGCGCATGATCTCCAGAGTGAGCCGGTCATGCACGATCTGGATATAGGGAACCATCCAGTCTTCGGGAAAATAAGCCCGGTCCAGGTCGGGAACAAAACGCTTCTTGATCTTAGCCGGGACGCTTGCGGCTTTCGGACGGAAAACCCGGATCTTGCCTGAATCATCGTATTCCACATCATAGAGCGCAGGAACATATACTCCCGGGATCTGGGCCAGAGCTAAAAGCAAATCCTCTTTTTTAAGCTGGCCGGACCTGAACTTTTCTTTGGATCTCCGGTAAACTTCGACTATTTCCAAGAGGACCTCTTCGGCTTCCCCCACCACAAAAAGATCAAAAAAATCAGCGACAGGCTCGGGGTTCATCACGCACGGCCCGCCTCCGATGACCAGCGGATAACTGTGATCGCGGGCCGAAGAATAAAAAGGGATATTACCCAGCTCCAGGATATTAAGCACATTAGTGTAGCATAATTCGTAAGCCAGGGAAAACCCGACGATATCGAAATCCTTAAGGTGCTTGCGCGACTCCAGGGAAAAACTTTCTTCGCGGTTGTTCCTCAAAACCGCTTCCAGGTCGGCATTCGGGCTGAAGAACCTTTCGCAAACCACATCCTCCTGGGAGTTGAGCAAGCCGTAAAGGATCCTTAACCCGAGATTGCTCATCCCGACCTCGTAAAGATCGGCAAAACAAAGGGCGAACTTGACCCGGGCCTGATCAAAATCTTTATGCCCGACATTCCACTCCCCGCCAATATACTGGGCCGGCTTTCTGATCCCTAACAACATTTCATCGCTGATCATATTCTTCCTATTATTATAAAACTTTGATTAACTATTAAAACCCGCGCCGCCCTGCTTAGGCCGCGGGTGGCTTGGCGGTTGCTTCGGAATGCCTAAGGCGGATTTTCGAGCGAATGTCGATTTTAGGCAATGGAGCTTGAGCATTTCGGGAATGCCGGTGGAGCGCTAGCGACAACACCGGCACGGCGAAGCTGTTTGAGCGCTTTTTGCTAGAGCAAAAAGCGCGAGTTCTGCAGCCGCCGAAATGCGAAAGATCATTGCCGGCACGCCAAGATTTACAGGCGTGCAAAATCGACCTGAGCGAGAAAACCGCCTTAGGCATTATGGTGCAAGCGCCTAGAATACAGCCCGGGTCTTGGAAATATTCGCCAGTATCCCCAAGGCGATAAAAGTCACGATCACCGATGATCCGCCGTAACTCATCAGGGGCAAAGGCAGCCCCACTACCGGAGCCAGCCCCATATTCATGGCGATATTCACGCAACTCTGCATTCCCAACATCAAACTGATCCCCAAAGCCAGCAGTTTCCCGTAATGATCGCTGGTCTTTTCGGCGATCCTGACCCCTTGCTGGACGATGAAAAAGTAGAGACCTATCAGGATCAGCGCTCCTAAAAATCCCCGCTCTTCGCTGAAGGTCGCGAAGATAAAATCGGTGTGCGATTCCGGCAGGAACTTCAGCTGGCTCTGGGTCCCGGCAAGCCACCCCTTGCCGAAAAAACCTCCTGAACCGATAGCGATCTTGGACTGGATCACCGTATAACCGGCGCCTAAGGGATCGATATTCGGATTAAGGAAAACCATGATCCTGTCCCTCTGGTAATCCCTTAAGAAATTCCAGCCCAGGGGGATCAAAAATCCCAGGACCACCAGAAAAATTATAATGAACCTCAATTTCACATTGCTCAAGTACAACATGATAAAAAAGATCATAAAGACGATCGCTCCGCTGCCCAGGTCGGGCTGCTCGATGATCAGAAACATGGGTATTGCCACAAAAATAAACGGAAGTACAAGGGCCCGCCAAAGCCCGAATTTGCTGGCCTTAAGCGCTACATCGTCTACAGACTTCATGCTGAAATATTTAGCCAGAAAGATTATGGTGATAAGCTTGGCTGTTTCCGAAGGCTGGAAGTTGAACCAGGCTAATTTGAGCCAGCGCTGGGCCCCCAGGCGAACTATTCCCAGAACAAATACTAAAAAAAGCAAAAAAACCACTATGGCGTAAATAAAATAAGTCCAATCCCACAGCCAGCGGTAATTGAATTTCGAAAAGAACCAGAACAGGACGATCCCCAGAGCCACCCAGATTATCTGGCGCAGGCAGATGGTCTCCCAGACCTCTCCCTCTTTCCGGCTGACGCTGGAATAGATCGAGAGGATCCCGATCACGGCGATCAAAACTGCAGCGATTAAAATTCTCAAGGTCGTGCTCATTTTTAGAACACCCCCTGTTCCATCATCGCTGCGAAGATCTTTTTGACCACTACCGCCGCGGAATAACCGTGCTCTCCGTGTTCTATAAAGACGCAAATCACATACTTGGGTTTTTCATAAGGAGCGAAGCCGGTAAACCAGCCGTGCGAGAGGCCGCGGGGATTCTGGGCGGTCCCGGTTTTTCCGGCTACGCTTATTCCCAGATTAGCCAGAACACTGGCCGTGCCTTTTTGCTCAGCGACAGCCCCGCGCATCCCCTGGTTAATACTATTTATGTACGAATTTTTAATGTGCGCCGGAGATATCCTGCGGTGATTAGCCCAGACTTCCTGGCCGCCTATGGCTTTGATCAAATACGGGGTGACCAGTTTTCCCCGATTGGCGAAAACAGCCATCATCCGGCATATTTGTAAAGGAGTGGTCAGGACTTCCCCCTGGCCGATGGCAAAATTAGCGGTATCTCCGTCGTACCACTTCTGGAAACGGTAGATCTTTTTCCAGATCGGGTTAGGGATGAATCCCTGCTCTTCATAGGGAAGCTCGATCCCCGTTGGCCTGGCCAGGCCGAACCTGAGCGCGTAATCATGCAGGACTTGCGGCCCTACGGAAAGCCCGGTCTTATAGAAAAAAACGTCGCAGGAATGAGCCAGCGCCTGCACCAGATTTTGATCCTGATGGGTATCCCAGCACTTAAACTCCCGCCGGCCCACTTTGAGGCTGCCCGGGCAATAATAGGTTGTCAAGGTATTGATCTTGCCGGTTTCCAGACCGGCGGCGGCGAGGACCGGCTTGAACACCGAGCCCGGAGGGTACAAACCGGCGATCGCCCGGTTCAAAGAAGGCGATGCCGGATCAGAAAAAAGATCACTGATCGAATTTCTGTTTTTTTTGACGAACAGGCCAGGGTCGAAATTGGGGAAAGAAGACATGGCCAGGACCTCTCCGGTTTCCGGGTCCATTATCACTACCGCTCCGGTCTGGCCTTCCCAAACCTGCTCCACGATCTTCTGGATCCGCAGATCGATGGTCAGCTGGACATCTTTTCCGCTCTGCGCCGGACGGAACCCCAACACACGGGAAAACCTGCCCTGGTGATCGACCTCCACAGATAACCCGCCGTCTTCCTGGCGCAAGTAATAATCGTATTTCTCCTCTATTCCGCCCATGCCCACGATATCTTTAGTTTTGTAACCGTAATCCGCAAGCTTGGTCAGCCGCCAGCGGTCGATCTCGCCTAAATATCCCAGGACATGGCAGGCCAGGCTGGCGTGAGGATAATATCTCAGCGCTTCGGACTGGATGACTACGCCTTCCAGATCGAGTTTGCGCTCTTCCAAAGCCACGGCTTTTTCCAGACCGATATTTTTGACCAGAGCTACCGGCACGCTGGGCTCGGAATAACCCCGGCGGAATTTCTGCCAGAGCTCCTCCTGGCTGATCCCCAAAGTAATTGCCAGCCGGGAAAAAGTCTTATTTAACGATTGTCTGTCCTGAGGCAGCACCACTACGTCATAGGAAATAGCGCTGCCCGCGATCAGCTGGCCGCCGGTGTCCAGGATCTTTCCTCTGCTGCCTCCCTGCGGGATAAGCCGGATGCAATTTTTGTTGCTCAAACCCCGGAACTTTTCCCCCTGCAAAAGGGTGAGATTGACTAAACTGATTGCCAGAAAGATAAAGATCACCGCAACCGTAAAAAACAAGATTCTTATTCTCATAAATAGAGCGCTTTCTTGATCAGCCGAAAAACCAAAGGAAAAACCAAAGCGGTATATAAAGACTCGAGAAATGATATCCGCAGGAAGGCCCGGAAAGGGATCATTGTGCCCAGATAACCCAGGATTAAACGGCTGGTTACAGCGTAAAAAAAAGCGATCACGAAAGTAGCGGCGCAAAGGACCGGAGTATCGACCAAAGCGATCCTGCGGGATAACTTAATGACCAGAAAAGAGAAAACCGGCAAAAGAAAAGTGTTCAGCCCGAACGGGCTGATGCTGAAAATATCTTTTAAGATCCCGCATAACAGGCTGAAGAGCAGCGCGGATTCCACTTCAAAGTAAATGCTGGCTGCCACTGCGCAGATCAATAACAGATCGGGTTTGGCTGTGAATATGCGGAAATAATGCAGAACCGAGACCTGCAAAATTGTAAAAACCAGCAGAAGCAGAATAAAATTTTTTTTTCTGATCATTGGAAGATCACCAGGATTTCTTCCAGGGCCGAAAGGTCGACTGCGGGCTTGATGACAGCGTAGCTGGAAAGACTGGAGAACTCAACGCCGACGCTGATAACCGTTCCTACGGCCAGCCCTTTAGGATATACCGGGGTCAACCCTGAAGTGACAATAGTATCCCCGATCTTGATATCGCTGTCTTTGGGCAGATACTTCATCAAAAGCGTCCCGCCCAGCGATCCGCAGACCAGCCCCTCCTGCCTGCTGCGCTGGACAACAGCGGAAACGCTCAAGTTGGGGTCGTTGATCAGCATTATTTTACTAACCGATCCGCCGGTCTCCACCACCCTTCCCACCAGGCCGTAAAAAGAAATACAGACGCAGCCTTCTTTGATCCCGCTGGAGCTGCCTTTATTGACGATCACCGTAGAAGACCAGTTGGAAGGATCGCGGCCGATCACTCCGGCGGCAATGACTTTGTAGGGGCTGGACTCTTTGAGGCTAAGCAGGGATTTAAGCCGGTGATTCTCCAGTTGAAGTTCGTTCTTGTCGTTTAACTGCTTGCGCAAAAAATCAACTTTTGCTTTTAATTTCCGGGTCTGGACCAGATTGGAATGAAAGAAGATCAGCCCTCCGATCTCCTGGCTGACCGCGGAAAACACCGTCATCGGAAGTTTGAAAATATTGATGGCCGGCTTACGCAAAGAAGGGATTAAAGCGGAGATAAGAAAAAGAAAAACCAAAAGCAGAGTTGCGGCGATTAAACTTTTTCTATTGAATTTAAACACATCTATCTGAGAAGCCCCCGTTAACTGCCAGAATTATGTGCGCAAGTCGGATTTGACCGAAACAGTGACCTTCTTGAGATACTTCATTTCGTCCAGGACCTTGCCGGTCCCGCGCACTACCGCGGTCAAAGGATCTTCGGCTACATGGACCGGCAATCCCGTTTCCTCGGCAATAAGTTTATCTATGCCCCGCAGCAAGGAGCCGCCGCCGGCCATGACAATGCCGTGCTCGATAAGGTCAGCGGAAAGTTCCGGAGGGGTCCTTTCCAGAGCGATCTTTGTGCTTTCTAATATCGCCCGGATCGGGTCCTGGAGAGCTTCGCGGACCTCTTCCGAGGTAACGCTCACGGTCTTAGGCAGCCCCGCGACCAGATCCCGGCCTTTTACTTCCAAAGACAGCTCTTCATCCATCGGGTAGGCTGACCCGATCTTCCATTTGATGTCTTCGGCGGTGCGCTCTCCGATCATCACGTTGTAAGTTTTTCTCAGGTATTCTATGATCGCCAGGTCCATCTCGTCGCCCCCGATCCGGATGGATTTCGAGAAGACCGTTCCGGCCAAAGAAATGACCGCGATCTCGGTAGTGCCTCCTCCGATATCGATGATCATATTGCCGATAGGCTCCTGGATCGGCAAGCCCACGCCGATAGCTGCGGCGATCGGCTCTTCGATCAAGAATACCGAACTGGCGCCGGCTCGTTCAGCGGAATCCTTGACCGCCCGCTTCTCGACTTCGGTTATGCCGGAAGGAATAGCGATCAGGATCCTGGGCCGGGCCAGAACAAAACGGTGGTGGACTTTGTTGATGAAATGGCGGAGCATGGCTTCGGTGATCTCAAAATCAGCGATAACCCCGTCTTTCATCGGCCTGATGGCCACGATATTTCCCGGGGTGCGGCCAAGCATGCGTTTGGCGTCATTTCCGACAGCCAAAACATTGGATGTGCCGCGCTCAATGGCTACGACCGAAGGCTCGCAAAGCACCACTCCTTCCCCCTTGACATAGACCAGAGTCGAGGCCGTGCCCAGATCAATGCCCATGTCATTGGAAAAAAGGCTCCAGACATAATTGATGAAGTTCGTGGTTATTTCTTTGAAATTAGCCATTTCGGTCTCCTTAATGAATGAGCGTTCCTGCAATAATTTAGCGAATAAACAGGTAGGAAAACTGCGCTTGTCACGTGAAATCAATTCTATCAGGAATTAAACCCTATGTCAAACAAAAAGATGGCTTCTTTTCTCCTCTACAAGGCTATTCATAACGGCGCTAAATGCGGGTCCTGTCAAGGCATGGTTTCCGGGGACGCATGATTTGCCCCTGCGCGGCAAATTACCCGGCCGTATCAGAACGGCCGGTATGGCCTTCTGGCCTACAATGCTCGGGTCGGCTTCATCGCTCTCACCGGTAATTTCCCTTGCTGGTGAACCATGCCCTCTCCTTGCCTCCACGCCCCTCCAACCACGCCTTGCCACCCGCATTTATCCTTGAGGATCGCTTTTGCCGAAAATCTCCTGATTGTGCGCTTTAAGCAAAACTATAAAATCTCCCGCATAAACAGGATCTCTGAAATTATACTCATGAGTTTGATGTGTACATCTGGCGGAATTACGAGCGAATGTCGATTTTAGCCAAAGCAGCTTGAGCGGCGAGGGAACCGAGGCCTATTGGCCGAGGGCGCCGAAGCTGTTCGAGCTCTTTTTGCCAGAGCAAAAAGAGCGAGTTCTGCAGGCGCCGAGCCGCGAAAGACCTTTGGCGGCCCGAAGGGTAAAATCGACCTGAGCGAGCAATCCGCCAGATGCGCTCATCCGCACCTTGATCTGTCAAATCTTAAGTTTGTTTGGTGATTGATTTGAGGACTTTGAGGAAATCGGGGAAGGATTTCTTGATGCATTCAGTGTCATCGATGGCGGTGGCGCCGCGGCTGGCTGATCCGGCTACGATCAGGCTCATCGCGGTGCGGTGGTCTCCGAAACTTTTCAGGCTGGCCCCTTTTAATCCTGAGCCGCCCCGGATCACTATATCTTCCCGGCCGGCAAGCTTTATATCCGCGCCCATTTTCTTGAGATTTTCCAGCATAGACTTGATCCGGTCGGTCTCTTTGACCCTTAACTCCCCTACTCCTTTAAACCGGCTTTGGCCCTGGGCAAAACATGCCGCTACCATCAATATCGGCAGCTCGTCAATAAGCGAAGGAACCTCAGACTTTCTTATAACAGTTCCTTTTAACTTACTACTCTTGATTTTGATGTCTCCCATCGGCTCATACCTTGTGACTTTGCGACCTTGCCTGCCTGCCCGGCAGGCAGGTGAACTTGTGACTTGTATATCCGCGCCCATCCTCTTCAGAACCCGGATGACCCCGGACCGGGAAGGATTAAGGCTGACATTTTTTAAAAGCAGAAACGAATTATCGCTTATAGAAGCCAGGACCATAAAAAATGCCGCGGAAGAAATATCTCCGGGCACCACAACTACGCCGGGAGAAACAAGTTCTTTTCCTCCCTGAACTGAAACCTGGCCAGCCTGGATCCTGATCTTCGCCTTAAAAGCTTTTAAGAGCCTCTCGGTATGATCCCGGGTCCGGACAGGTTCATATATTTTGCTGACACCCCGGGCATAAAGCCCGGCTAAAAGGATCGCGGATTTGACCTGAGCCGAAGCGACCGGCATCTTATAACTGACAGCCTTCAGCTTATTTCCGGAAACAGTGATCGGCGGGAATTCCTCTCCTTGAAAAATATTTCGGCAGGTTACCCGGGCGCCCATTTTTCTCAGTGGCTGAGTTACCCTGGACATCGGCCTTCGGGCAAGCGACGGCGCGCAGGTAAGTTCGGCCTTAAAATTCTGGCCGGATAAAACCCCCAGCAATAAACGCAAGGTCGTGCCTGATTCTCCCGCAAAGATCGCAGCGATCGGTTTTTTCAGCCCCAGCAATCCCCGGCCAAAAACCTTGACCGTCTTTTCCCGGGGGAAAGCGGATATTTGCACCCCAAGACTTTTGAAAGCCCGGGCAGTTAAAAGGCAATCGTCGTTAAAAGGAAAGTTTTTTATTTCGGTGAGTCCCTGAGAAAGGCAGCTTAGTATAACGCAGCGGTGGGCGATAGATTTGTCGCCGGGCAGGCTGATAAGCCCTTTTACCCGGCAAGGCCCCTGAATCCTGAATTGACTCATTATTTCTTCAGTTCGACCTTATCACCTTCGGCGATCTTGTCTTTCAGGTCCGGGCTGACAAAACCGGCGGCGGACATGTTGTCATGGACTTTTTCGACTTTCAGATCACCTACGTATTTATTAGCGTGGCTGACGCCGAAAACGCTTCCCACGGTCACCCCGTCTTTATTCCCGAGGTTGATCACGGCAAAACTATATTCTTTGTTTATCACAGCGATCTTGCCTTCCAGTTTGGCGGGAGCCGGAGTTTCAGACTTGGTCTGATCGGGGCTGACCACGATCTTGCCCAGCTCTACGTTCTGGACTTTTTCCTCAAGACCTTTCACTTTTTCTTCCAAAGCCTTTTTCTTCGATTCCAGCTCTGCGATCTTGGATTCCATTTCCTTCAACCGCGCTTCCATGGTCTTAACGCCTTTGGCCGAATCGTCAAGTTTTTTCTGGATCGCGGCTTTTAAGCCTGTTTCTTTTTCCAGTTCGGACTTATATTTTTCTACGTCTAGAAGAGAAATATCTTTGGCGGCCCTTTCTCTCTCCAGGCTGCTGTTTAAATCCGAGATCCTCGACTGCGCGTTGGACAGGTTGGTCTGAAGGCCGGAAATTCTGTTATTGGCCTCATCCAGCTCGGCTTTGGTGGCCCGCTGCTCAGCCTCAGCTTTTTTAAGCTGCTGATCGAGGTCTGCGCTTTTGGCTTTTTCCTTCTGTAAAAGATAATACGCTCCGCCGCCCAGACCCAAAGCGATTATGATTATTATGATTAAGAAGACTGCTGCCTTGCCTTTATTATTTGACATCTTCTTCCCTCCTTTATCTTTCGACCTGACCCTTTTATCTGATTAATATATCATTATTTAGCTAAAAAGCAAGGAATTTTTAAATGAGGCCGTAACTTAAATGAGCGAATAAGTTGTGGAGCCGGCTATTTAATACGCTAAGCGACATCAACTTATAAGCGCGAATTTATCCCGAGCGTGAGAGCAGATTTCCAGAGAAATCTGCGAACGTTCACGCGAGGGAGAAAACTTTATCCCTTGTCTTTTATGAAGTCGCTGAATTCTTTGGGCATCGGGCTATTGAATTCCAAAAACTTCCCGCTTGCGGGATGGACAAACCCCAGGTAGCGGGCATGCAAAGCCATGCGCACAAACTCATTTTGCTTGCCGTACTTGGAATCCCCTAATATAGGATGGCCGATATAAGCCAGATGCACTCTAAGCTGATGGGTCCTTCCGGTGAAAGGCTCCAGCTCCACCAGGCTCCAGGCAGGCGTGCGCTTTAAGGTCCGGTAAAAAGTCTTGGCGTATCTTGTGCTTTTGGTGAACCCCACGGACATATTCTCCCTTTTCAAAGGGTGGCGGCCGATGGGCATTTCGATCACATTCTCGTTGTACTCGACTTTTCCTTTCACCAGGGCCACGTAAATGCGCTTGATGCTGTGTTCGGCGAACTGCTTGACCAGGTTCAGATGAGCGGCGTTGTTCTTGGCCACCACGATTATTCCGGATGTCTCTTTATCCAGCCTGTGGACTATGCCCGGCCGTTCTGGATTGATATCGGAAAGTTTTTTAAAATGATGCATCAAAGCATTGACCAGGGTATGGGCGTAATTGCCGGGCGCAGGATGCACCACCAGCCCCGCTGGTTTATCGATGATCGCCAGGTCATCGTCCTGGTAAACGATCTTTAGCGGGATGTTTTCAGACGCGAGGTTGCGGATCTCTTTCTCGGGAACGCTGACCGTGATCTCCTGCCCGGGCCTGACTTTATGGTTGGGCTTGGTCACAACCGTTTTTTCCACGGACACCGCGCCCTGTTTGATCAGGCTTTGCAGGAAAGTCCGGGAGAGCCCGAGGCTGTTTTGGTCGGAAAATCCGATCAGGAAAGCATCCAGGCGCATTGGCGAGGATTCCAGGCTGACGACGATCTTGTATTCTTGCATGATTTGTTTAAGGCTTGTTTTTTTCCGCCGGCTTTTTTCCGGCATCAACCAGCAACAGCCAGCCCAGAATTACCGCGCCGACAGTGATAGCGCTGTCCGCCAGGTTAAACACCGGCCAGACCCGGAAATCCAGGAAATCGATCACATACCCGAAAAACAAACGGTCGATGAGATTGCCTATCGCCCCGGATAAGAT
>JBFZAG010000159.1:0-12491 GCA_041309145.1 Candidatus Omnitrophota bacterium
CAAAATAAAGCTGTTGGTCTCTTCTAAAGCCTTAGCCCAGTAAACCAGCGCTTTCTCGGCATCTCCCATTTTAGCGTAAAGAATACCTATGTTGAAATTCGCCTCTTTGTACTTCGGGTCTATTTTCAAGGCTAAACTAAAAGCTTCCGCGGCCGATTCCCAATTCCCCGCATATACGGACATCACTCCGAAATTATTATAAATCGCCTTGGCGATATCCTTTTTAGTCCCTTCGGCGAGCATGATCGCTTTCTGATAGGCGGTTTTGGCGGCATCTAAATCCCCGGATTTTTGAGCTTTGACCCCTTCATTGTAATATTTGACCGCCTGGGCCTGAACGAGCTCTCCGGCATAAGAAGCCGTGGCGGCGAATAACCCGGCCAAGAAAATCCCGCATATCCGCCCAATAGTCATCTTCTGACCCCTTTCGCTTGAATTTATTAAGACTTAAGTGCGAAAAGCAGAAATTTACAGCCAACAGCATAAGCCCTTGCCGGAGGCGAAATCCCGCCACTTACACCAATACTCGGGCGGGGAACCTGTGCCTCTATCTCAATAACATCGGGGCGGACAGACTTGAACTGTCGACCTCTTGCTCCCAAAGCAAGCGCTCTAGCCAAACTGAGCCACGCCCCGCAAACAATTCATTAAGTATAACACCCTCAGACTTTATTGTCAAAAATATTGCCGGGCTTATAATAGGCGTTAAGTATCTTTTTCGCCTTCTCCAGGGCGCGGAAACGATGGCTCATCCCGTGTTTTACCGCGGGGCCAAGTTGAGCGAACGTTTTTTTGTATTTGGGAATGATAAAGATCGGGTCATAGCCGAATCCGGAAAAGCCCTTAGGGGAAAAAGCGATCTTTCCGCTGCAGCGGCCTTCCGCTGTCCCGATCAAACCATTCTTATCCGCCAAGGCCACAGCGCAGCCATAATATGCCGACCGCTCTTTTAAAGGTAATCCTTCCAGATCCTTCAAAAGTTTCCGGTTGTTTTTTTCGTCGTTTTTTTCTTTGCCGCTGAAACGCGCCGAACGCACCCCCGGAGCGTTGTTTAAAGCTTTAACGCAGAGCCCGGAGTCTTCGCCGAGGGAAAGTTGCCCGGAAAATTTGGCGATCTTGACCGCCTTTTTCACCGCGTTCTCCTTAAAAGTCAAACCGTTTTCAACTATTTTGGGAGTCCGGCTATAATCAGCCAAAGAGCTTATTCTTAAATTCAAATCCTTTAAGATCTCTTTGATCTCTTCCAGTTTTTTCTTGTTTTTGGTAGCTACGACCAGCTTTTTAGAAAACATCTTTTAACAGGCTTTTCTGGAGCTCGATCAGTCCGGAGATCCCGTTTTCCGCCAATTCCAGGAGTTTATCCATTTGTTTCCGGCTGAAAGTTCTTCTCTCAGCGGTACCCTGGATCTCAATGAACTCTCCTTTAGAGGTCATCACGACATTCATGTCGACATCCGCCTTGGAATCCTCATCGTATGCGAGGTCGAGCATCATTTCGCCGGCGACTATCCCTACGCTGGTCGCGGCCACAAAATCGCGCAAAGGGATATTGCGGATCGAGCCTTCTTTTTTCAGTTTGTTCAAAGCGTCGGCCAAGGCAATGAAGCTTCCGGTGATCGATGCGGTGCGGGTTCCGCCGTCCCCCTGAAGAACATCACAGTCGATCCAGATGCTGCGCTCTCCGAGGGAGCGCATATCAGTGACCGACCTTAAAGACCTTCCCACCAGCCTTTGGATCTCAAAAGTCCTTCCGGAATCCTTATTCCGGGGAATGCGGGACTGGCAGGAGCGGGGAAGCATCCCGTATTCGGCGGTGACCCAGCCGTTGCCCGATCCTTTCAAGAAAGGCGGGACCGAATCCTCAACCGAAGCGGTGCAGATCACCTTAGTATTGCCCAATTCGATCAAACAAGACCCTTCGGCGTACTTGTTAAAATGCCTGCTGATCTTGACCTTGCGCATTTCATCCCTGCTGCGGCCGTCGATTCTTGCCACTAAGACTCCTTTCGATCCTAAAGGATCATTCGTTAACGCAAATCCTGTTTTTTCCTTCCGACTTTGCTAAATACAGCGCCCGGTCAGCCCGGCTGATCAGACCTTCTTTATTCATCCCCTCTTTAAATTCCGCGACTCCGCCGCTTATAGTGACCCGGATGATCTTATGATTTTCGGCGTTCAACAGATCCAGAGAAGCTACCGAATTCCTCACTTTTTCCGCCACAAACTTGGCCCCCCGGGCATGAGTGGAAGGCAGGATCACCACAAATTCGTCTCCGCCGTAACGGCAGATAATATCGACCTGGCGGACGTTCTTGCGGATTTCCTGGACCACATGTTTCAACACCCTGTCCCCTTCCTGATGGCCGTACTGATCGTTATAATTCTTAAAACCGTCGATATCGAAGATTATCAGGCTCAGGCTGTGCTTGTAACGCTGGGAGCGCAGGATCTCTATATTCAGCCCTTCCTGGAAATAACGGTGGTTAAAGATCCCGGTCAGGGCGTCAGTGACGGCCAATGATGAAAGTTTTTCGCAGAGCTTGATGTTCTCTATTTGGGTCACGGTTTGATGCGCCAAAAGGGACAGGTACTTCAGATCTTCATCGGTGAAAACTTCCATTTTGGCCAGCTTATCGGTGACATTTATCACTCCCAAAACATGATTATCCTGCTTTAAGGGAAGCGAAATAAAAGATTTTGTCTTGTACTGGGGATTTCTCAGCTGGAATTTCATCCGGGGGTCGGTTTCGATATCCCTGACCAGCAGCGCTTTACCCTCCAGAGCCACCCAGCCGGCGACCAATTGTCCGATCTTTATCCTTAAACCTTTAGTCTCTTTGTCCAGACCTTTAGAGCCCTGCATGACCAGTTCTCCGGCACTTTCGTCGATCATCATCAGCGAAGCCCTCTCAGCTTCGGCGATCAGAACCGCCTTGTCGGAAACAAAATCAGCCAGATCCTCCAGCCCGTAGATCTCGCTGATATGGTTATAAGCGTCCATAATGATCCCCAGCTTGATCTTTTCTTTTTCCAGCTGCCCGATAAGCTCGATGTTCTTTATCATAAGGCGCTGTTTTTCCAGCCCCCGCCTGATGACCAGTTTAAGGTGCTCCATATCAAAAGGCTTGATCAGATAATCGTAAGCTCCGACTTTAAGCGCTTCGATAGCCGAAGATATAGTGGCGTAGCCGGTCAAAACAATAAAAATAGTGTAGGGAGAAAGCTTGTTCAAAGCTTTCATCAATTCTATGCCCTGGATATCCGGTAAAACCAGATCTAAGATCGCCAGGCTGAACGGGTTTTTCTTGGCCAGCTCTATGGCGATCGATCCTTTAGCTACCGAGACTATCTCATAATCTTCTTCAAACAGACCGGATTTAAGATGTTCGGCAAGTATCTTGTCGTCATCGACTATCAGAATCCGCTCTTTATTGAACATAAAGCCCCTCCCATCCTTAAAAAGCTATCGGTCAACCGGCAAAATGACAATAAACGTAGTCCCTCTACCCGGCTCGGAAAAAACCTGGATCGAGCCTCCGTGCTCCTGGACGATCGTCTTGGTGATACACAGCCCCAGCCCTAAACCCCGGCTCTTAGTGGTGAAGAACGGGGTAAAAAGATTAGCCTGCGCTTCTTTTGACATGCCCGGACCAGTATCGACCACTTTGATCCGCACCGCGTTCCGGTCCATGTCGGTGAATATCGCCAGCTTCCCTCCTTCCGGCATAGCCTGAACGGAATTGGAAACCAAATTCAGCACCGCTTCCCTCAACTGCATACCGTCGGCTTTGAGCCGGGCCAGCCCGGGATTGAGATCCCTGACCACTTCGATCCTGCTGTCTTTGATCTGGGCCTGGATGTTCGACAAAGACAAAATACTATCCACCAGATAATTGATATCCACATCGCTGAAAACAAGTTTTTTAGGATAGCTGAACCTCAACACATTGGACAAAGTTTCATTGGCGTGATTAATGCTGTCTTCGATGCCCTTTAAAGAGCCCGAGAACTGAGGGCAATCCTTGTTCATTTTAGTCCTGAGATTATACAGTCCGGATTGGATCTCGGCGAAGATATTGCGCAATTCGTGGCTTAAAGAGGTGGCCATTCTGCCCATTGCCGCCATGCGCTCATACTCCACCAGCTGTTTTTGCGCCGCTTCCAACTGCGCGGCTCCCTGGCTGACCCTGGTTTCCAGATCCTGGACATTAAGCGAACAGGCCTCCAGCTCTTGCCGGGTAGCCATCAGCTGGGTCATGGTCTTATTGAAAAATTCCCCGAGCTCCTGGATCTCGTCCTGGGAGCGGATCTCCAGCCTGTGGGTATAATCGCCGCGGGCGAAAGCTTCAATACCCCAGTAAAGTTTATTCACGGATTTGATCACTCCTGCTCCGCTGATCATCCCGATCAGCAAAGACAGAAGCATGGAAAGCCCGACAGCTATAATAAAAAGCTTGATCAGCTCATCGCGCAAAGCGAAGATCTTTTTTTCCGCGATCCCTACGCCCAAGATCGCGATTATTTCTTTCTGGGAGTTATAAAGCGGGCTGTACCCGGCCAGGTAAGATTTGCCGACCGCTTCGACCTTGCCCAGATAACGATCTTTATTTTCCAGGATCTGCCGGGCGGCTTGCGGGCTAAGCCTGGTTCCGACCGGGCTAACCCCTTTTAACAAAGGCAAGTTCGAACAGACCCGGACATCTCCCAGAAAAATCGAAGAAACCAGGTCCGCATCCTTGTTGATCCGGTCAATGATCACCGAATTGTTATTGTTTAAAAGATAGCCCGCGGTCATCGTGCCGACGATTATCTCATTATTGTTGATGACCGGCATGGATGTCTTGACCACCAGCCCCTGGACCGGGCTCATCCCGGAGATCCGGGCTTTTTCCAGAAGCCCGAACGTTTCCAGCTCTTTTTCGTTCAGCGCTTCAGTAGAAACATAGATCTGGCCGCGCAGAGCTTTGCGCACAAAAAAATCCCGGCTGTAGTCGCTTCCTTCTAACTGAGGGCTGGACATGGAAATGACGATCTTGCCGAAATTATCGGTTACCAGGAAAAAATCAAGATCGTTTCTGGCGATGACCTTGGCATATTCGTTTCTCAGAAGGTCCAGCTGATCATCGGCCATCAAAGTATAGATCCTTCTGTTCTGGTCGCGCACCACGTATTTAAGCTGTTCCTGCGCGCTCTGGTAGGTGTTAAGCGCGATCTTGAGATTGCTGTTTATCCTCTGCTCGGCGTCGCTTACCGCCATCCTGCCCAAAAAAACAACAGTGATAAAACCCACGATGATCAAAGGAAAAGTGGAAGTAAATACCAGCGTCCGAAAAAGCTTAACCTGTAATTTTTTCATTTTTCTTTCTCCGGAAAAATATTCCGGCCTTGGCAGTCTATAGCCGCAATAAGCGGGAAATCTTTGACTTCCAGCCTCCGAACCGCTTCCGGCCCCAGCTCAGGGAAAGCGACTATCTTGACGCTGCGGACATACTTTGAGATCAGCGCCCCGCAGCCGGCATAGGTCAGAAAATAGACCCCGCGATATTTTTTTATCGCCTCTCGGACTTGCCGGGAACGCCCCCCCTTGCCGATGGTTGCCGCCAGCCCGGCTTTATGCAGCCGGGGGCAAAACTCATCCATACGCCGGCTGGTGGTCGGGCCGCAAGAGCCGATGATCTTGCCTTTGGGAGTCTGAGCCGGGCCGCAGTAGTAAATGACCTGCCCCTTAAGCTCGACAGGCAATTTCTGGCCTTTAGCCAGCAGCCGGCATAATCTCTGATGCGCCTGATCCCTGGCGGTAAAAATGACTCCAGTCAAAAAAAGCATCTCTCCGGCTTTGATCCCGGAAATAACTTTGGAAGTTAAAGGCGTAGAAATGATCTTTTTCATAATACCGCTGTTGCGCTTCTGGTGGCGTGGCAGCTGACACTGACCGCCACCGGCAGCCCCGCGATATGCGTGGGATACTCTTCGATCTTGACCCCAAGGGCGGTTATTTTTCCGCCCATCCCCATCGCGCCTATTTTTAATTTATTGATTTCTTTAAGCAGCTGCTCTTCCAGCTTGCTTCTTTTAGCGTCGATCCTGGCCAGCAAAGCTTTCTTGGACAGAAGGCAGGCGTAATCCGCAGTCCCGCCTATCCCCACCCCCACTATATATGGCGGACAGGCATCCGCTCCCGCGGTTTCCACCGCGTCGACTATGAATTTGCTGATCTCTGACCAGCTGGCAGTAGGATTGAACATCTTCAGCTGGCTTTTATTCTCGCAGCCGAAACCTTTGGGCAAAACAACGATCTTTAATTTGTTCCCCTTCACCAAATCCACATGTATGACCGCCGGAGCGTACCCGGACCTGCCCCGCCTGAGCGGATCAGCCACTACCGAAGACCGGAAAAAACCTTTTTTATAACCCGCTTCTACGCCCCTGTTAACCGCCTGGTTAAGATCGCCTTTGATATGTAAGTCCTGGCCCAGCTCCAGGAAAACACTGGGCAATCCGGTATCCTGACAGATCGAAAGTTTTTCTTTTTTGGCGATCCGGGCATTTTCCAGGATGGCTTGGATCATATTTTTTGAGCGACGGTCGGTTTCTCGGCCGTAAGCCTGTTTTAACCCGGAGACAATATCGCCCCTTAGCTGCCGGTTAGCCTGGATACAAAGATCACGCACTGTTTCGGTTATTTTGCCAGCGCTTATTGTCCTCATAATCCTATCCCCGTATTAGTCTGGAACTTGAAATTATATCTGAATTACTCCTTATCATTTCTGCTTATATTCTCTGGAGACCGTAGTGGTGATCCCGCCGCGCGGGTTAAAAACTCCGGTTATCCGGACCTGGCGCGGTTTAGAAGCAGAAACAAAATCCTCAAGCATTCTGTTGATCAGGTGCTCGTGAAAGATCCCGACATCCCGGTAAAACAAGGTGTACATCTTAAAAGATTTAAGCTCAATGCAGAATTTACGCGGAAAATATTCGATCTTTATCTGGGCGAAATCCGGCAGCCCGGTCTTCGGGCAGATACAAGTGAACTCCGGGATATCCAGAGTTATGGAATAAAGCTTGTCCGGATACCGGTTTTCCCAAACCTCGATCTCCGGAGTCTTAAGCGTCCTGACATTTTTTTGCAAATTTTCATAACTTGATTGCTTTTTCATCAAACTGGCTCCTTAACGCTCTTGCCCACCCCAGGGGTGGGCAGACGGTTATTTTACCCCGACAAGTTTGTGGATCTGCGGAATAATGCAGACCGCGATGTTTTCGCTGATGCAGATATATTTGAATCTTCTGATCTTCTCCTCGATATCAGAATAATCGGCGCTGCTGTCCGGCTGAAGCACCAAGATCGAAGCAGGATCGATTTCCCTGATCACTCGGACCGCTTCCCGCAGATCGCTTTCCAGGGTCGAAGCGCAGACCACGGCTTTTATAAAAACGTCTTTCCGGCAAGCTACTTTCAGGAATCGGCGGTGCTCGTTCCAGAATCCCCGGCCCCCGGTAGAGCTGGGAAATTTAAAATCCATGGCCACGATGTCCACGTTTTCGATAACCTCTTCCAGGGCCTCGACAAGCGTGCCGTTGGTTTCCAGATAATTTTTAAATCCCGAGTTACGGGTAAGCGCCAGGATCTCTTTCAAAAAATCTTTTTGCACCAGCGGCTCACCGCCGGTAAAGGTTACCGAGGGATAATTATTGCGGTAATAGTTCAGCTCCGCGAGAAGGACTTCAGGCTCGTATTCCCGGAAAAAATCGGTTTTAGTGTCGCAGTAGCGGCAATTAAGATTGCAATCCGCAAGGCGCACGAACACCTGCCTTTCTCCGACATAAAGGCCTTCGCCCTGGATGCTCAGAAAGATCTCCGCGATTCTTCCTTTCATTCGCCTTTCAATGCCGGGTCTTTGAGCCCGGCCTGCCGGAAGCCTTTAGCCCGGTAAAAGCAGCTTTCGCAATTGCCGCAAGGTCTTGTTTTTCCGCGGTAACACGACCAGGTCAATCCGTAAGGCACGCCGAGACGCGTTCCCAGCTTAATGATCTTGGCTTTAGTCAGCTTTATCAAAGGGGTCAGGACCCTGATCTTCTTTTTTCCCACCCCGGCCTTTGTCCCGCTGGCGATCACTTTTTTAAAAGCCCGGTAAAACTCCGGCCGGCAGTCAGGATAGCCGCTGTAATCCAGCGCGTTGGCGCCGATGAATATTGCCTCTGCTGCGACAGCCTCGGCGAAAGAAACCGCGAAACTCAAGAAAATAGTATTCCTGGCCGGCACGTAAGTGCTGGGTATCGCGCCGCGGGATTTTGTCCCCCCCGCGGCCATAACCGGCACTTTGATCTGTTTATCCAAAAGACTTGACCCCTGCCAGGGCAAAACGATCTTGACCAGCTTATAAGGGCATCCCGCTGCCCGGGCAATGTTTTTGGCGCTTTCTATTTCCCGCCTGTGCTTCTGCCCGTAATCGAAGATCAGACAGACCGGAAAGAAACCTTTTCCCCGGGCAACATATAAAGCCGTAGCCGAATCCAGCCCTCCGGAAAGAAGGACGATAGCGCGCTTGCGCAAAGCCAACCTTTTACTCATAATAAGTAGCTGAGCTGGTCGGGTTTTCCCAGACCGTTATTGATCTTAAGCCCGCGACTTCAGCCTTAAGAGTTTCGTAGATGAAGCGTGCGATATTTTCCGAAGTGGGATTGGTCTTATCGAACGGCTTGATCTTGTTCAGGTATTTATGGTCGAGCTTTTCGAGGATTTTGTTAAGCTCGTCTTTAATGAATTTAAAATCCATGACCATTCCGGTCCGATCCAGCGTTTCGCTTTGCACCACCGCCTCGATCTTCCAGTTATGGCCGTGGAGCTCTTCGCATTTGCCTTTATACTCCCGAAGGTTGTGGGCGGAACTGAAATTCGATTCGACTTTTAAGTTATACACTGACTTTCTTCGCTCCTTTTATCGGCTGGCCGAGAAAACTCTTAGCCAGCCCGGTGAACCACTCCGGATTATCGCTGACATAAAACCGGTGCTTTCCTTTACGGGATCTGCTTAAGATATTCTCCGCGGCAAGTATTCTTTTTACCTCCATAGCCACCTGCTTTGCGGAATCGATGAGTTTGACTTCCGGGCCCAGGACTTTCCTGATCACGGGTTTTAGAAGCGGATAATGAGTGCAACCCAGGATGACCGTATCCACCCCTTCCTCTTGAAGAGGTTTTAAATAATTCTTAGCTACTTCCAGGACCGCGTTGCCGGCCAACAGTCCTTCTTCGGCAAAAGGCACAAAAAGCGGGCAGGATAAAGCCGTAACTTTTATTTCCCGGTCCAGCGCCTTGATCTCGTTCTCGTAAGCCAAGGAGCGGATAGTCCCTCTGGTTCCGATGACCCCGATCTTTTTATTCTGGGTGGCGTAGACCGCCTCCCTTACCGCGGGAGTGATCACTCCGACGAGCGGGATCTTAAAATGATTCCGGATCACCGGCAAAGCAAATCCGGAAACCGTGTTGCAAGCCACGCAGATCAGTTTCACGTCTTGCTTTAGAAGAAAAAGAATATTCTCGATCGAGAACTTGATCACCGTCTCCTGCGACTTGATGCCGTAAGGCACGCGGGCGGTATCCCCGAAGTAAATCAGATCTTCTCCCGGCAGTTGAGAGATCAGCTCTTTGACCACTGTCAACCCGCCTACGCCTGAATCAAATACTCCTATCGGTTTGTTCATCGCCCCTCTTTTGATTTAGCAAAGTTCGAATCGTGCTTTTCGGTTTTGACAACTGCTGCTCCCGCAGCATAATTCTGGATCCCCTTTCTGATCCCCTCGGCGATGTTTTGACGGTAAAGCGGATCGTTAAGGGAGCGCTCCTCTTTAGCATTGGAAAGAAACCCTACTTCAACCAGGATCGCCGGAATGCACGATCCTCTTAGAACGGAATAATTAGCTTTTTTTACCCCGATTATCCGGGTATCTACAAAATGCCCTATGGACTGACAAATATCCCGGGATAATTGTATCGCTTCTCCCCGGTTGTAAGTGTGAGTCATGTCCCAAAGGATAGCTTTGAGATTCATGTTCGCATTCGCCCGAGAACCGCCTTCTAGATCTAAAGACGAATTCCTGGCTGAATTTAAAGCCCGCTTGTAATCGCTGACCTCCGGGGAAAGACAATAAACCTCAAAGCCGCTCAAGGAGCGCGCTTTGTTAGCGTTGGCGTGAATGCTGATAAAAAGATCGGCTTGGGAGTTTTCGGTCAGCTCAGCGCGTTTTTCCAAAGTGATGAATTTATCGGTAGAACGGGTAAGAACGGTTTCCACACCGTATCCTTTTAAAATCCGGCTCAAACGCTTGGCGATATCCAGAACAATATCTTTTTCCGGGAGGCCGTTCCTTCCGGGAGCGCCGGGATCCTTGCCTCCGTGGCCGGGATCGATGATCACTTTCTTTACCCTGTAGAAACTGATGCTCTCCGGACGGGAAATATGATCCGGGAATACTTCTTCGAAGATCTTGCGGAATTGGGAAGAAACAACCAGCATCCCCCGGTAAATATCCACCGGCTGGCTCAATTTACGAAAGCTTCCGTTCACAAAAATCACCTTTCCGCCGGCCTGGAGTTTTATCCGGCGGTCATCCCGGTTCAAATCAGCGGTCCGGGTCAAAGGGTCGTAATCCCATTTAATATTGTTCCGGTCGCATAAAGAAACCAGCGAAAAATAGGTTTCGCCGGAAATGGTATATGAAGCGACACCCCCTTTGCGGGAAACGGTGGCGCAGCCGCCAAGGAATAATCCCACAATAAACAAAACAAATAAATAATAAGAAGCATTCAATAGTTTCTTAGGTTTTTCCATAAGCGTTCAATAGTAAGACTTATACCGTTTATTAAATCCCCGCTGTTAACTTAAACAGCAAATCCAGGACTTCTTTGACTTTCTGCAAAGAAAGGTCTTTTAGCGAATCATTTTTGTAGCTGTAAGTTTTTTGGATCAGGAGCTTCCTGCCGTCTATGATCAAAGATTCAAAACCGCGGGTAAATAACTCTTTTATGGCATTTTTCCTGTCCGGGCTGGACAGGTACATTGACGTCCCTCCGGGATCATTGGAAAAAATCAAAAAATCCTTGTCAAATGACCCGTCAAAAATCTCCACTTCGCGCACCAGACGCATTTTTTTACCCGCTCGGCTGATAAACGACTCCCGGTATACCCTTAATTTTAAACGGGAATCTTTTTCCAGCGCGATCCGCAAATAAGCCGGCGAGTTTTTCCGGGCGGGGGCATAGACTATCGATAAAGCTATCCCCTGGAATTTGCCTTTAAATGAACAGTTAACGAACACCTTCGAACACGAACCCCAAAATTGCTGGGCAATAATCTTTAAAGCCTGCCTCTGTTTTCTAGTCCCGAGATATTCAAACGCCAGAAGAACAAGGAAAAAAAATACAAATGCGGCAAAAGGAAAAACATCCTGAAAAACCGGGCTGAACGCAATCTTCATCTTGAATAGCTCAAACGTGGAAATTTTGGTGGAGGTGGGCGGAATTGAACCGCCGTCCCTAGATAATCAGATAAAAGATACTACATGCTTAGTCTGTTTATTGCGCTTAGGCTTTCCCGCTCCGGCAGACAGGATCGGAAAAACAGCAGCCTTTGACTGCTCTCGCCCCCGCCTTAAAGGCACAGGCAGGGACTAGCCTAAATTAAGGTCTCAAATCCTCCCCTTAGGCAGGAAGGTTTGAGGCTTAGCTAAATTAGTTAGCTAAGGCGAATACGCCCGTTGACAGCGGCATCATGGGTGTAACCATGGGTGTCGCTGCTAAGCGGTTCAACACGTTTGTGTTTGCGATTATTTGTGCACGGATTGATAACGCGGCCAACCATGCGTCCGCGGCATGCAACTTTTACCCGGCATACCTAAGTCGAGCCCTTTCACCCCCTCAAATTTTTTCAAACGTCAGTATAGAAGAAAAATTTGACCCCGAGCGCAGATGGCGCGAGGTGGAGAAAATTTTTCTTTCATACGTTATTCCAGAAAAAAATTGACGCCGAGCCGAGATACGGCGAGGCGACTATCTTCTGTTACGGTCCTTCATCGTCTGGCGGATCTTCCGGTCAACTTCCCGGCGCTTGACGTCTTCGCGATGGTCATAGGATTTTTTGCCTTTGCAAAGAGCAAGCTCCAGCTTGGCAAAACCTTTGGCGTTGAAATACATCTTCAATGGAACAAGAGTCAGCCCTTTTTGGGCCAGCTCCATATCTAATTTCAAGATCTGCTTTTTATGCAGCAAAAGCCGCCGCGACCTGGTGGAATCAACATTCAAATAACTGGCCTGAGCGTAAGGACTTATGTGCGTGTTATACAAAAAAGCCTGGCCGTCCTCTATGCGGGCAAAACTATCGCTGAGATTGACCTGGCCGGCCCGCAAAGATTTTACTTCTCCGCCCTTAAGCTCGATCCCAGCTTCCACAGTTTCCAGGACCGCGTAGTCCCGGAAAGCGCGCTTGTTGGTG
>JBFZAG010000160.1:0-30347 GCA_041309145.1 Candidatus Omnitrophota bacterium
GAAACAGAAAATGCTCCGATACGGCTTGTTAAAGCAAAGAAAAAGCAAAACTTAAAGCGAAATGTTCAATCGGCCCCGGAAGCAGCCATATTTCAAGGATCTAGTCAGCATTCCTGACTGGCAGAAAATGCAGGATATGTTTTCTGCCGTTACCAGCATAAATCTGCGCACTTTAGACCCCGAGGGCAATCTTTTGACCGCGCCCAGCGGAACGTCAACTTTCTGCGAAAAATTCCTTAAAAACTCGACTTACGGACTGGAGCTGTGCGGCCATTCTTTTCCGACTTTTCTCGGCGGAAAAGCCGTGGTCGACCGGAATTTGAGTTTTGCCTGCCCGCCGGGTTTTCATCATTTTTTCTCGCCGTTGAGATTGGATTCCCAGGTCGCGGCTTATGTTGTTTTAGGCCCGGTGATCCTGGTGATGCGCAAGCCCAAAGAACAATACCAGAAACTCGCCGATGAGCTGAATGTCGACCTGGGTGATCTCTGGGGGGCGATCGTTGAGGTCAGGGTGATATCGTTCCACCGCGCCCAGACTTTGATGGAGTTATTGGTTAAGATCAGCGAGTTCATCCTGACCCTGGCTTACGAGAATATCATCATTGGAAAGAAATTATCCGGGCTGCTGCCGGCAAAATTTGAAGAAGTTCTGAACATTATTCTGGATCTGGCTTTGCAGATCAGCGGCGCGGATATGGGTTCGATCATGCTTTTGGATAAAAATAAAGAAGACTTGACTATTCGCGCGGCCCGGGGATTATCGGATAAGGTGATTAAAGACACTAGGCTGAAGGTGGGAAACGGGATTTCCGGCACCGCGGTGATGGAGAACCGGCCGATATTGATCGATGACCGGCTGGCGGATAACCGGATCCAAAAATATCTTAACCGGCCGTACTTAAAATCATCGATGGTTTTGCCTATAGGTACCCAGGATAAAGCTATTGGCGCGATTAACCTGGGCGCCCTGGAAGTTTCGCCGGTAAGGTTTAATTCCGATAACCTGGAATCGATGAACAAAGTGGTCAATCTGGCCATCGACGCTTTATACACCCCGTTCAAAAAGCAAGTCCCCGACAAAGCCGCCTACCTCGAACAACTCCTTTAAAATAAAGGGGACGCTTCTATTTAAATAAAGGGGACGTTTCTCTTTTTTTTTGGCTGCGATCTTTCGAGCTTAAAAAAAAGAGAAACGTCCCCTTTATTTAGAATAAATAGAAGCGTCCCCTTTATTTTATCTTTCTTTTCTGTAGGTGGAAGAGAGGATCTTCAGTTCTTCGCGGTATTTGGCGATGGTGCGGCGGGCTACGGTCAGGCTGTATCTTTCTTTGACTGATTTGACGATATCTTCATCGCTTAAGGGCTGTTTTTTGTTTTCTTCCTCAACCAGCTCCTGGATCAGGCTTTTGATCTGCTGGGATGAGACGCTTTCGCCCTGGTCGTTGTTCTGGCGCATTTTGCTGGGGAAGAAATCCTTAAGAGCGACTGTTCCGGCAGGAGTTTGGGCATATTTGTTCATCACAACCCGGCAAACCGTGGTTTCGTGCATATTGATCTTTTCTGCGACCTGGGCGAAAGTAAGCGGCTTGAGAAATGACAGATCTTCGCGGATAGCCTGTTCCTGGATCTGGACGATGTTTTCCATGACCATTCTTAAGGTGCTTTGGCGTTTGGAAACCGCCCGGAGCATTTCATAGGCCCGCTGGAGTTTGCTGGTCAGGAATTCCCGGGTCTGCTGGTCCAGGTTGCCTTTTTTGATCATTTCCCGGTAGGATTTATTGATCACCAGATGGGGAATGTTTTCATTGTTGATGAGGATCTTTAATTGGCCTTCGACTTCTTCGATCACCACATCCGGAATGATCTGCTGGATGGCGTCAGTGGAATAATCCCGGCCGGGTTTGGGGTTGAGTTTATGGATCTTTTTGATCAAAAGATCGATCTTTTCCTGGGGCTCTTTGAGCTCTTTGGCGATCTTGGAGTAGTTCTTCTTGGCTACGTCATCCAAATGAAATTTGATGATCTGTTCTAATACCGGATCATTGAAATTGGTCAGTTTAAGCTGGATGAGCAGGCATTCCTGAATATCCCGGCAGGCTACGCCGGCTGGCTCGAACTGCTGGATCAAGGCCAGGGTTTTTTCAGCTTGTTCCAAGGAAACATTCAGGTTCAGGCAGATCTGCTCTAAAGAAGCCTTAAGATAGCCGTTTTCATCAATATTTCCGATGATTTCCTGGCCGATGCGCAGCTCTTCATCGGTTTCCGCGAACATGCCTAACTGCCTTAAAAGGATGTCTAAAAGCGAGATTTTCTTGGTGATCAGGCCCAGGGAGAAGTCGTGTTTGGACTCTTTTTCTTCAACTGGATTGGAATCAAGGGGTTTTCCGTAGTCTTCTTCGGCAGGGGGGAGGGAATCGAGCAATCTTTCCAGGTTTTCCTGGGATTTGGTCTTTTCCTGCAGGGTTTCCGGCTGGTATTCTTCCAGCAGCGGATTGTCCAGCAATTCAGCGTCAACCAGGGTCTTCAGGTCCAATAGCGGCAACGCCAGGATCTTTAAAGACTGGCGCATTTCCGGAGCCAACAGTTTTCGCAGTTCTAATTTCTGCCTGAGTTCCATATGGTATTTAGTATAGCACAAAAACCCCCTAAAGCAAGCCGCCCCAGTTTCAGCAAAATAAAGGGGACGCTTCTATTTATTCCGGCAAAAAGCGTTTTGGAAAAATAAATAGAAACGTCCCCTTTATTTATTACTTGACAAAAAATGGGCTATAATCTACTATATTAATAATGAGTAGGTACTCAAAATAACCCAGGGGTTTATTAGGGTAGTTTAAGGCAAATTGTTCAACCGTGTCAACCGCGTAGGTTGACTTTGGTCAACCTACGCGGTTGACACAAAGGTTAAATATGAAGGCTAAAGGAAGGCCGAAAAAGCGCAGATTGGTCAAGGATGACCCTAAGATCGTTCAATTCAGCCCCAGGGGCAAGCCGGGACGGCCTGATGAGGCTGATCTGGCTATGGAGGAATTTGAAGCTATCAGACTGACAGATTGCCTGGGCCAGGACCAGAAAATGGCAGCCCAGGCCATGCATATATCCCAGCAGACATTCAGCCGGATATTAAAGAAGGCCCGCAAAATAATCGCTGAAGCATTGGTGAATGGCAAGATCTTAAAGATCCAGGGAGGCCATTACATAATCAGCGCTCACCAGAAAGTTGTCGACAAAACTTTCGACAAAGATCCCCAAAGCAAGCAGAAACAGAAGGAATTCGGCTTTATATAAATGCATAATCGGTATAATTTCGGCAAAATTAGCCGGAAATATGATAGAATAAAGAAAAACAGGTGTTATTATGAAACTTGAGGCTTTAAGTAAGGAAATTTTGGCGGATTTATATCTAAAAAACAAGAAATCTTTACAAGATATAGCAGTTTTATACGGCGTTTCGCGGGTTGCCATTTACAAGAAACTTAAAAAATTAGGCATTAATAATCGTTCAAAATCCGAGGCCCGGCTTGAGGCTCAAAAGCAACATAAGCTGCCCCAGGATTTCTTTGAAATCAATGAGAGTTTTTTTGATAGCTGGTCTCAGGAAATGGCTTATGTTCTTGGGTTGTTGATTACGGATGGCTGCGTATCAAAAACCGGCGTAGTTTCTTTGTGTATTAATGATCTAGAATTGCTTGAGAAAGTTAAGAATGTTTTGGGCTCAGCGCATAGTATTTTGCCCTCTAAGAGCCAGCCCAATCTATTTAGGTTTAGTTTTGCAAGGCAACATATGGTTGATCGGCTTTTTGCCTTAGGAGTGACACCCAGAAAGAGTTTAACGGTTAAGTTTCCCGACATTCCCGCTGAATATTTGCCTGATTTTATAAGAGGCGTTTTTGACGGTGATGGCAGTATTTTTTTTGATAAACGCCGCAAGAAATCGCCATTAAGGGCAAAATTTATGAGTAGTTCGGAAGATTTTATTAAAGAGCTTGCCAGGAGTCTGGAATTATTAGGTATGCCTGCCAGGAGTATTTATAAGCAAAAAACAAAAAATGGCTGGAGTTTTATGTTTATTTACGAACATAATGACAGCGCCACTTTATTTCAAATTTTATATCAAAGTGCCCAAAACAGGCTATTTTTAGAACGAAAGTATAATAAGTTCTTGGAAGGTTTGAAGGAGGCTGAAAATGGATAAAGAGCTTGAAGATTGGTACCAGTTGCATAAGTTTCATATGTATAGCGGCAGTTATGAAACAAAAGATCTGGCTGAATTTATTGGAGTGAGCGAAAGAACGATCCAGAGATGGCTCAAAGAAAAAACAAAGCCCAATGATAAGCAATTAGCCAAGATCAGCCGGTACCTAGAAAACAAAGAAACCCCCAAAGAGCCCATATAAACCTTCTTTTTATTTAATCTTGAATGTCGCACTTGGGGGTATAATATATCTTATGTTAACTTGTGTATATGGGCGAATATGCTTCAACTTGTTGTTGATAAAGGGGTTAAATGAGGTTGTTATTTATCTGTGAATATCGTCAGTCGAACTTACTCGGATTTACTTGGATTTTTAAGTATATGCAGATCGAAGTAAATGATTGTAATGATTGTTTTGTAGGGCCTAGGAAGCCCGCTGTAAGGCGAACCTGGCAACAATGACGATGGGTGTGTCTGGAGGATGGAGAAAATTAAATAAAAAAGAGGGACTATACTCTGATTTTAGCCCCCCTTCTATCTATTCTGTTTTTCCGGAGGAAGCTTTAGTTTTGACCTTTTTAGCGGCTTTTTTTGCGGAGAGAATGAGGAAGATTATCAGGTAAGCTGTTAATCCAAAGATCGCGGCGATCACTAAATAACCGACCAAAACCGGAATTAAAATCTCTAAAAACGATGATTGCAGCAGAGATCTCCAGTGAAAATCGGACAATAAATTCCGCCATTGAGAATACAATTCTTGCCAGTTTAAATGCATTATTCCGGCACCGATCTTGATCGATAAAATCGCGGTTAAAAGGCTGGTCCAGGTATTGGTCAGCAGAGCGCCGACCACCGCGGCAGCTTTGTTTACCCGGAATAGCGAAGCCGCGATCAGCCCGGCAAGCGGGCCTAAACCCGGCATTATTCCCAGGAATATCCCGATCCCGAAACCGCAGGCTGTTCTTTGGGGGGTATCATTAGTGCGGAATAATTTCAGGTAAAGATACTTGAAGGTTCTCAAAAAGAACTTATTATTTTTTTTCTTCATCTTGGAGTAGGCGTTTAAGGATCTTTCCTGTGGAGTTTTTAGGCAAAGACTTCCTGAATTCGATATATTTGGGGATCTTATACGGAGCCAGGCGCTCCCGCAAATACTGGATCATTTCCCGCTCAGTGGCCCGGGCGTCATCTTTAAGGACAATAAAACCCTTGGGCACCTCTCCTTTATGTTCATCAGCTATGCCGATCACCGCGGTTTCTTTGACCTTGGGGTTGAGGTAGAGCACCTCTTCTATCTCCCTGGGGTAGACATTCAGGCCGCGGACATTGACCATTTCCTTTCTCCGGCCTACTATATAAACATAGCCGTCTTTGTCGGTTTTGGCCATGTCCCCGGTATACAGCCAGCCGTTTTTCAAGGTTTCCCGGGTAGCTTGTTCCTGATTGAGATAGCCGGACATTACATTGGGGCCTTTGACCAGAAGTTCTCCGACTTTACCTGAGCTTAAGGAAATGCCTTTATCGTCAACGATCTTCAGCTCTACTTGCCGGGACAAAGATAATCCTATGGACCCGGATTTGCGGATGCCTTTTAAGGGGTTGAGGGTCACAACCGGTGAGGCTTCGGTCAGGCCGTAGCCTTCGACCAAAGGCACGCGGAATTTCTTTTCAAAGGTCCGGAAGGTTTCTTCAGGCAGAGCAGCGGCCCCGGAAATGCAGAATCTGACCGGGTTGAATAATCTGATCAAAGGGGTCGCGAATATTTTGGGCAGTTTAATGTTTTTTAAGACCGCGTAGATCGAAGGGATCCCGGTAAATATGCTCACCCGGTTTTTGCGCACTGCCCGGATCACCCGCTTGAAAGGCTTTAAAGATTTCATGACCACGATCTTAGAGCCGGTTAATAAAGGCAGGTTCATGCAGACCGTAGCGGCAAAAGAATGGAATAACGGCAGGATGCAGATAAAAGTGTCCCGGGTATCGGGCTTGAGGTTGGCCGCGCAGTCCAAGGCGTTGGAAACCAGGTTGCAGTGGGATAACATCGCTCCCTTAGGATGGCCGGTGGTCCCTGAAGTGTAAAGGATCACCGCGATATCCCCGGGGTCGATCGTTATTTTGTTCAAGGCCGCAGGATTTTCTTTTTTGAGCTTATGCAGGTCCAGGATGTGATCTTTTGTGACCGCACCGGTGCAAATAATGTGCTTGAGGCTGTCCACCCGCAGCCTGAGCTCTTCCATCATTTCCACATAAGGCCGGGAGGTGATAATAGTTTTTACCTGGCTGTCCTGGAGGATGAATTTGGCTTCTTCGGTCTTGTACATGTAATTTATGGGCACTACGATCGCTCCGGCTTTAAGAACGGAGAAATAGGCGATGATGAATTCCGGGCAGTTGTCCAGGAAGATCGCCACCCTCTCTCCTTTCTTGATCCCCAGATGCAAGAGGCCCGCGGCGATATGGTCAGCGGTGTCATTAAGGGTTTTATAGGAGATCTTTTTTTGGCCGAAAACAATGGCAACGCGCTGAGGATTTTCCTGGGCGCTAAAGCAGAGTAATTGAGCCAGATCTTTGGGGAGCATTTTAAATTGGCTTGATATTTGTTCCGATGAACCTGTCCAAACCGCCGGACTCCTGGATCCAGCCGTTGTACAAACCGCGTTCTTCCATGATCTTCCGGGCTTTATCGTATTCTTCCAGGCTGATCCTGCGGGTCAATTCCGGGAATTTCCCGGCGTTATAACAGGGCGTATACTGGCTCATCAGGCTGATATAAGTTTCCGGAGAAATTTTCTCAGCGATAAATTTCATTATTTCCCGGGTTCCCGAGATCCCCTCCGGCAAAACCAGATGGCGGATGACCAGGCCTTTTTCCATTATACCTGATTTGTTTATTTGGGCAACTCCTACCTGGCGCTGTATCTCCAGCAAAGCTTTCTGGTTGTAATCGGGATAATAAAGGGCCGAAGAATATTTCTTGGAAATTCCGCTGTCGGCGTAGCGCATATCCGGCAGATAAATATCGATTATGCCTTCAAGCAGTTTGATCATTTCCGCGAGTTCGTAGCCGCTGGTGTTGTAAACTAAAGGAATGTTCAGCCCTTCGGGGATGGCGATGAGCAGGGCTTTTAATATTTGGGGCATGACGTGGGTAGGGCTGACAAAATTTATATTATGGCAGCCGCAGTTCTGGAGCTCGAGCATTATATTGGCCAGGTCCCGGTCAGTCATTTCTTTAGCCGGGCTAGGTTTCTGGCTGAATTCAAAATTCTGGCAGTAAACACAGGCCATGTTGCATCCGGCAAAAAATATTGTGCCGGAGCCGTTTTCTCCGGAGATCGCCGGCTCTTCTCCGTGATGAGCCAGGAAGCTGTAGACTCTGGCTTTCAGCCCGGTTTTACAGAATCCTTTCTGGTCTTTTATGCGGTTAACCTGGCATCTTTGCGGACAAATTGCGCAGGATCCCAGCAATTTAAAGGCTTTTTCAGAGATTTGATTTAATTTTCCGCTGCGAAAAGCTTCTATATAGACAGGTTCCATAGGGAGGATTTTAATAAGGGTTGAGGTTCATTTCTTCCTGGATCCGGCTGATCCTCTCTTCTATCTGCGGGTGGGAGCTTAAGAATACCAGTTTGCCGCTCGCCCCCTTCTTCTCTCCTTCTTTTTTGAGCTTTTCGAAGAAAGTGACCAGCCCTATGGGGCTGTAACCCGCCCTCCTGACATATCGGACCGCTAATTTGTCCGCCAGAAGCTCGTCTTTGCGGCTATACCCGAGATTGACCAGGTTAAAAACGATGTTTATGGCGTCGCCCATGGCCGGCTGGCCGGTCACGCCGCTGATTATCCCCAGAATAAGCTGGTAACCTAACGCGCTCTGCAGACGTTTGGCGCTGTGCCGGGCAGCGACATGGCCTATTTCATGGGCCACGACCCCTGCCAGCTCATCATCATTAGCGGTTTCCATAAGCCCGGTGTTGACGTAAATAAATCCTCCGGGAGTGGCAAAAGCATTGAGCTCTTTATCTTCTACGACCCGGAAATGATAAGCCAGGTCCTGGCGGTCGGAAATTTTGGCCAGTTTTGCTCCGATGAAGTTTAAACGGATGTTCAATCGCGGGGAATTTGTTATCTTGAGTTTAGCATAAAGTTCTTTATCCATGTCAGTTCCCAGGGCGACTTCCTGCTGGGTGCTGATAAGCATGGTTTCTTTTCTTCCGGTGGCCGGGTTGTAAATAGTGGCGCAGCCGCAAAAGAAAAAGATCAAAGATCCCAAAATCGCTGTCAGTATGAATTTACTTGATCTGCTGGCCATAGATATCCCTGATCTCCCGGAAGATGCGCAGATATTCCGCGGACCGGTAATCCGGGTAAGTCCATTCCCGGGGCTGAAAACTTTTATTCTGGTAACAAAGGGTGATCTCCGCGAAAATCCCCTTATCTAAGTGGATGCGGTGGTTATAATCTTTAGTCGAAGCCAGCACCAGCTTGGCCATGGTCAGGTAGCCGGGGTCGATATTTATTTTGCGCAGACCGTTTTGGGAAAATTTGTCCTCGATCTTGTTGGTGAGTATTTTTACCGCGGCCAGCCGCTCGGAGGGGATCAATTTTTTAAAGCTGAGGAATTTCCGGGAGAGTTCTGAGCCGATCTCTTTCCGGTAATAATCGGTGTCAGTAAAGGCGATGATCTTGCTCTGGTAATCGATGGGCCCGAAATGGCGGCGAAGGATCCCTTCAGTTTTTTTCAGGGATCCTTCGTCTTTGAAAATTAATCCTATAACAAGCTTTACCGGGATCGGGCAAGTAAGCTTTCCCATGAATAGTTAGCCGATAAATTGCTTGACGTATTGGGCTATCTTCTGGCGGGGCTGCTCTTTGATCTCGTTAAAAAATATGGCGACATTGAATTTTCCTGCCGGGTCATCCTCGCTTCTGACGACCACTCCGCTGCAGTTGACGTCGCAGTTTTCCCTCACGCCGTTGTGGTTGATGGGCAGGTTAAGTCTGACCTTGACCTTGGTAAAAGGCGGAACATATTTGTCCAGGGTGCAATACGCGCCCAGGCAGCTTATGTTATGAGTGTTGGTGACAAAATCGTATCCGTTGGTGACTACGCTGATCGGAAGCTTCTGATCGATGCGCGGATTTAATCTTCTCTCCTGTTTTCTCATTTTATTTGGCACCTTCCCCTTCCGCGGTTTCCTTCTTTTTTATGGATTTAAGCCAGCATTTCTTGGTGCAAAAAAATTTGCCGTTGCGGTAATAGCTTCTTAATTTTTTCAAGGGCTTGTTGCAGCCCAGACAGTTGGTCTGTTTTTCGACTACCGGTTTTTCTTGCGCTGCTGCTTTTTGTTCAGTGTCTGCCATGGCGGTTTTAAACTCCTTTACTGTTTAACTTCATGTTTAAAAAATCAGAAAGACTTTTTTTCTCCTGGGGGTTCCATTCCAGAAAACGCGCCCCTAAATGGAATTTATCCTGTCTGGGAAAAGGCGTTGACCAGATGATTTGCGCTATCGGCCTTACTACTTGTGAGAGCAGGTTGATCTCCAGCATGACCGGAGTATGCGGCGGGATGAACTTGTCGGAAACAAATTTCACTCCGGATGCGCTCAGATCTTCGCCGACAGTGCCCACGATCTCTTGGGAACCTCTGACCTGGCAGCGTAAAGGCCCGGAGAAATTTAACCTGGGAAACAGCCGCAATTCTTTTAATCTGTTATTCATTGGAATGATTTTTTAACAGATGAACCGTGGCTTTTCCATCTATATATGATGATTATAACATAAATTACAGCTATGTCAACCCGTCAAACCCGCAATATACACACCCCTGGGGTGGGTATATTGCCGCTACTCTATCTCAAAGGAAATGATCACGTTAAACGATAATTGGGGGTAATCCAGGTCCTTGGGAAAAAGCGGAAAAGGCGAAGCGTCGCGGATGCTTCTCCGCGCGGTTTCCCGCAGATAGTAATTGTTCGAAGATTTGTCTTCGAGCAAACGCACGTCCCTCAAGATCCCGTTCGAGGAGATGACAAAAGCCAGGTACACCTCTCCGGTTTCGCTGCGGCTGTAGTTCTGGTAAGCCGCCCGGCGGATCTTTTCCCGGACAAATTGGTAATAACTGACATAAGTCGGGTTGTTCATCTTCTCCATATCCACCGGAGGAAGGGTGATCTTCTTTTTTACGGCGATTATGTCCGGCCGGATGATCGCCGGTTTGATCACCGGCTGCTGGCGGGTGATCGCCGGAAGGCTGCGCTTGAGGAGATTGTCTTTGTTTTCCGGCGGGATCAGGCTGTTTTTATTCAAATTGTTCGATTGCGAGGGCAATTTTATCTGGGCTTGTTTTTGGGACAGCATCCTCTTCTGGGCTTCGGTCAATTGCGGCGGGTTTTTAAGATAGGAGATCTTGACCATCATTTTTTTCTTGGGAACAGGCAGGAAACTCAATACGGGATAATTGATCAAAGCCGCGGTGTGGCAGATCAGGGAAAAAACCAAAGCTATCTGGAAAGTTCTATTGGAGGACATATCTCTTCTCTGTTTAATTAACCTATTTTATCATAAAATAATGGGGACAGGTCCATTTATTTTCAGGCAGATCTTTTCCTAAAAATAAATGGACCTGTCCCCATTATTTCACTGGAATAAATAGAAACGTCCCCATTATTTTCCTTAAAAGCGGTAGGAAAGTTTTGCGAAAAAGTTGCGCTCGGGCGAAGGATAATATACTTTCTTGCCGGTTGTCGGGTTACATGTGGCGTATTCCGAATATTTCCTGTTGAGCATATTGTTGATCCCGAATGTGGCGGTCAGGCTTTGGTATACATAGGAAACGTTCATGTCGGCGGTAAAATAACCGTTTAACCGCGAGAGGGCATTAGCCTGATCGTTGATAAAAAAGCGCTCGCCCACATAATTGCCCGTGAAATTGATCCTCGCGCCCTTGGCGAACAAATAGCTCAGTCCGGCGCTGGCTTTGTCGCGCGGGACCATCGGTATGGTTTTGCCGGCATACGCTCCGCCGTGAAACAGCCCGCGGGTATAAGAATAATTTCCTGTCAAAATAAAATTCCGGCCCAGGCCTGCTTCCAGCCCCAGCTCTCCTCCCTCATGCCGGGTTTTATCGTAATTTTTATTTGAGTACGACGCGTAATCATAGTAAAGCTCATTTTCTATATCCATCCTGAAGATCGTCAGGTCAGCTTTGAGCCGGGAATTAAAACGGTGCTTGATCCCGATCTCATAGTCTTTTGCTTCTTGCGGCTTCAGGGTGGTGTCTATGCCGTGGCTGGGCCAGGTTATCGCGTATTCGTCAGTAGCCGGGAACCGGAAACTCTGACTGATATTGCCGAATACGCTGGCGTCTTTCCGGTATTTCCAGGCCAGGCCGGCATTATACGCCTTTTTCGAAGGGCTGATATTCCTGTCGAGGGTATCGGTTCCGGGCTGGTTGTGGTAATCAAACTCGTACTCAGCCTTCTCGTAACGCCACCCGCCTGAGGCGAAAAGATCTTCCAGAATGGCGAACTCATCATGCAGGTAATATCCCTTTGATATTTTGTTAATTCGGGTGAATTCCTGGGCCACATCCGAATAATCGTAGGCGTCCGAAGAATAATCCGCGCGGTAAAGATCTATGCCGGCAATGAGCGTGTTGCCGTGGTTCGCCAGAGGCTTTTTTAGGACATATTTGGGAGTCAATCCGAATGTATTGATCTGTTCTTTGCGGATGGGATTTCCGAACCCTCCGTAAAACACCCTCCAGAATGTATTGACATCCCTGCTGCGGAATGACGCGTCCAAATCAAATTTGCCCCAATCCTCAAATGATCCAGTCGCTCCGGCATTCACGAACCAGTCGCGGTCTTTGGCGTAGTCATCCCCGTATTTTGAGGAAGTGCGCTCCATGGTCTGCAGATCCGCGTCCGAGAGCTCTCCCGGCAATCCGTAATTGGAATAATGCAATCCGTTACTCAGGCGCAATGAAAGCTCGGGGTTGATTTCAAAGTTGAGCCGGGAGGCGAAGTCTTCAGCTTTATAATGGCTGTTCTCCCGGTAGCCGTGGGTTGAGTCGCGGCTGGTTGATATAAAGTATGAGAGCGCTTTTTGAGAACCGCTGACGCTGACCATTTGTTTGTTCAGATCGTAACTTCCTGCCTGCGTCTCAAGCTCCCAGGCCGGCAAGCCTCTCCCTTTTTTGGTGATTATATTGATGACCCCGCCGGATGCGTTTTCGCCGTAAAGCACAGCGCCCGCGGAACCGCGCAGGACTTCTATTTTTTCGACCTGATTAAGGGGGATCTGTGTCCAGTCAGAGCCTGATAGATCGACCTCATTTATCCTGCGGCCGTCGACGAGAACGACCGTATTGACCAGAGACTGTTCTCCGAATCCTCTTATATCAGCTGTTACTTTTGTGCCGTTTCCGTACCAGTCGCGCACGACTATGCCGGTCTGGCTGCGTAAAAGATCAGGTATAGCCTGGGCGTTTGATTGTTGGATCTGCGCCTGGCCGATAACAGTGAGCGCAACGGGAGCTTTATTGACTTCGTCTTCGTAACGATAGGGCGTGACCACGATCTTTTCCAGGTCCAGGTTCTCCTGGGCGAACAAAAAGCCGACTAAAATAAAAGTAGCGCTCAAAGCCAGAAAAAACAAAACCAGTTTCCGAATAAAACTTTTCATGCGCTTTCTCCAAAAAAAAACCTTGATCCTAGCCTTAATAAGGCTAAAATCAAGGGTACCCTGTTATTTCCCCCCGATTTCTCCGCGAATCAGGAACCAGCATCTATATTTATTACGGCAGGTCTTCTGACTCCCCTGCTGGCCTGGACTAACCTTCCCGGCAAATCGCCAGTGGTTTTTTCCGTTCTGAACGTAAGTTCAAGCCTTAAAAACGCAGGGATACAGCAGCGGGACTGTGGCCGCATCTCACGGCCTTCCCTAACCGTATAAATTAGAAAATTACTTCTTTAAAAGAACCGAGGCTAATTTTTCGTTTTTTATCGAGCGGGCAATAATTTCATAAGCGCCGAAAAATATAGCTGAGTATATTACAGTCGAAACCGTAAGATCGCGCAAGAAAGGCAGAGCCATGACAAAGCACCGGACCAGGCCGCTGAATGTCAACGGATACCAGCCCATTGCCCAGACCCCGAAGTTGGAGACGATAAAGAATACCAGGGAAGAAGCCAGGGATAAAGATATGATTTTTCTCGGGCTGGTTTTTTTCTGCAGGCCAAGGCCCAGTAAAGTCACCAGCAGGAAGCCTCCCCAGGTAAAAATTACCACGTTATGCATTCCGATAACCGCGTCGCTGGCGATCATCAGGATAAGCGGCACGATCAAAGCGTTCCTCCGGCTCAAATAAGCCCCGCCAAACAAGGCTATCGCCGCTACGGGGGTAAAATTCGGGGCGTGGGGCACAAACCGCAGCAATATGCCGAAAATGATCAAACTGAGCGCTAACATTCAAACCTCCTGTTGTTTTTAATAGAATTCTTTCCGGGAAAATAAATAGAAGCGTCCCCTTTATTCTGAAGCTGTATTATAAGTCTTTTATCAAATTTGTGTCAAGGATAATTTTAAAGCGGAACAGGTCAGTATTCAATCCCCCGTCGGGCTTTCAAACCTTTTTGGAAATAATGTTTTACTTCATTGATCCGGCTGACCAGGTCAGCCGCTTTTATTATGGCCCGGGGAGCGTTGCGTCCGGTCAGGACCAGCTCGGTTTTTTGGGGAACGCTTTTGATGAACTTCAGCACTTTCCGGCATTCCAAAAGTTTAAGGTCCAGAGCCACATTTATCTCGTCAAGAATGATCAGCTCGAATTTCTGTTTTTCGGCAATTTTTTTGGCTTTTTCCAGCCCCGCGCAGGCCAGTTCTATGTCTTTGCCAGCCGGATTTTTCTTGATGAAACAGCCTCGGCCGAACTGGTCTATTTTAATATTTTTGAATTTCTTAAGGGCGCGCAGTTCGCAGTAACTTTGGCCTTTGATGAATTGGCCGATATAAACATTCTTGCCCGCTCCGGCTGCCCTTACGGCCAGCCCTAAAGCCGCGGTTGTCTTTCCTTTCCCGTTCCCTGTATAGACCTGGATCATTTAAGTTTGGCTCCGAATTGACCGACCAATGGCACAAATACGCACTGGGCTATACTTTTATAAGTTAAAATTCTGTTTTTCTTTTCCGCTAAAGTGAGTATCTGGTTGAATGTATCGCCTAAAGGGACAATGATCTTTCCCGGATCGCTTAATTGCTCGACTAAACCGGCCGGGATCTCCGGGCAATATCCGGTCAGGATTATCCGGTCAAAGGGCGCTTCTTCTTTCCAGCCCAGAGTCCCGTCGCTCACTTTTAAAAAAATATTTTTGTATCCCGATTCTTTGAGGAGCTTTTGGGCTTTTTCCGACAAAACCCGGATCCTTTCCACGGAATAAACTTCTTTAGCCAGTTCAGCCAGGATCGCGGATTGGTAACCTGAGCCGGTCCCGATCTCCAGGATCTTTTCTTTTCCGCTCAGTTCCAAAAGCTCGGTCATCAAAGCCACAATATACGGCTGGGAGATGGTCTGGTTCTCTCCGATGGGCAGAGGGAAATCGCCATAAGCATTATCCAGCTCTTCCTCCGGCACGAATTTGTGGCGGGCGACTTTATAAAAGGCATTAAGGACCCGCTGGTCGCAGATCTGCCTTCTGATCAGCTGCTCTTCGACCATTTTTTTTTCTTGAAAGGTCAAAGTTCATTGTTTAAGCCGTATTTTTTTAAAAATGAACCGGAAAAACCTGACCGTGTCGATCACGGGATTTATGTGGCTGCGCTCTTTCCGGTAAACGGTCTGGATGGGGATCGAGCCTATTTTAAAGCCGTTTTTGGCGGCCTCGATTATCATTTCCGATTCGATCTCGAATTTGTTGGTCTTGAGCGATAGTTTTTCCAAAACTTCTTTTTTGATCAGCCGGAAGCCGCATTGGGAATCAGAGATCTTCTGTCCGGTCAACCGGGATAACAGCCAGGACATGAATTTATTGGTCATCACCCGGATAAAAGGCATATTCCGGCGGTTGGCCATTCGGTTGCCGATGATCATTCCCAGGTTTTTTTCCCGGTCGGCCAGCCGGATAAAATCCGCTATATCTTCGGGCAAATGCTGGCCGTCGCCGTCCATGGTGATCGCGGAGTCGAAATTGTTGTTCAGGCAGTACTCAAAGCCGCGGATAAGCGCCGCGCCTTTGCCCTGGTTTATTTTGCTGCGCAGCACCAACGCTCCGCTTTTCTCGGCGATGTCCGCGGTATCGTCAGTAGACCCGTCGTCAACGACTATAAAATTAAATTTTAAATCGCTGATTTTCCGGACCAGCCGGGAAATGGCTCCGGATTCGTTAAAGGCGGGGATAATAATACAGGGTTTCAAAGCTTTTCCTGTATCCAGAATTTCTTGAACATATACCATTGTTCGGGGTGGTTTTTAACGATTTGCTCGATTTCTTTTGTGCATTTGGAAGTTATCTCTTCAATAGAGTTTGAGCTGCAGTCGATCGGCTTATTGATTTTGATGATGAAAGTATCGTCCGGGTTCCTGAGGACAAAAACCGGGATGATCGTTGAGCCGTTCTTTAAGGCAAAAGCCGCCGGGCCTTTGGGCATATACGACGGCCGGCCGAAGAAATCTGTAACCACTCCGGCTTCTTTGGTGAAATCTTTATCGCCGACAAGAGCGATCATTTTATTTTCTTCAAGCAGCCTCAGGCAGGTTCTCGCCGCCTTGCCGAAAGAGATGACTTTCAGCCCTTTTCTTTGCCTCTGGGTGTTGAAAAACTCATTCACTTTTTTGGATTTGTGCGGCATGGCCACTCCGGATAACGGATAACCTAAAGAGGAAACCACTATGCCTCCCAGCTCCCAGTTGCCGATATGCGCGGAAAGGATCACCACCCCTTTTCCCTTTTTAAGAGCTTCGTCGAGATAACGGATATTGTCGATCTTGATCCGGCGATTAATATATTCTTTATCCACTTCCTGGAAGCGCAAAAAATCGACCAGGTATTTGGCGAAGTTGCGGAAGATCTGGATCCGGATCTTTTTGATCTCTTTTATGCTTTTTTCGGGGAAGATCGCTTTTAAATTGGCGAACACTTCTGCCCGGTCTTTATCCGCGAAGACGAAATGGATATCCGAAAAAACGATCGCTATCTTATAAGCCAGTTTTAACGGGGTATTCACCGCGATGAACTGGCCGATCATATAAAGGCAATAATTGAACATTTAAAGGCTCAAGATGAACCGGGCGATATCCAGACCGGCATTGGGCTTGGATATACGGCCGCAGGATTCGGAAAGCAGTTTCAGTTTCTCCGGGTTATTGAATAAGTCTTCCGCGATCAGATTTATTTTCTGGGGCTTATCGACTTTGATCGCCGCTTTTTGTTCGGTCAGATATACGGTATTGTTGGCTTCCTGCCCGGGAATAGGCTTGATGATCAGCATGGGCAGTTTTTTGGACAGGGCTTCCGAAGTAGTGATCCCTCCGGGCTTGGTGATGACCAGATCCGAAACGCTCATCAGCTCATTGACGTTATGGACATATCCTAAAAGAGCGATCTTTTTCTTGTGCTTTTTGAGGCCGCTTTTAAGGCTTTTATACAGTTTTTTATTGGTCCCGGTGACAATGATCTCCTGAAAGTCGGCTTTAACCTTATCCAATGAATGGACGATAGTCTTGATCGGGCCCAGCCCCTGGCCTCCGCCCATGATCAGAACAGTCTTTTTTTCAGGCGCCAAGCCTAATTTTTCCAGTACCGCGGTTTTGTTCACCTCCGCGGCGGTGAACGCGGGATCAAAAGGTATGCCTAAAGGCTTTATTTTATGCTGAGGGATCCCGTTTTTGGTCAGCCGATGGCTGATCTCTTCCGAAGGGCAGACATAGTAGTTCACATTGTCGTAAAGCCAGTAAGCGTGAGGAACATAATCGGTAAGCACCCCGATCAAAGGAGTTTTGACTTGATAGGCATTTTTAAACTCGGCGACCATTCCGCAGGGATAGGCTTGGGTGCAGACGATCACGTCAGGCTGGAACTGGTCAAAAAGCCTTTTTAATTTCGGGGAATTCAGTTTATTGATCGCGTTCTTGAAGCTATCGATGCTTTTTTTGACCTGGAGGTTATCGTAGACAAAATCCCAGATCTTGGGCGTGCGCTTGATCACCGTGGCATAGATCCGGTTTACTATTTTTTCCGAGATCGGGCTGGTGTAGCGGAAGGCGTTCAAGTTCATTATTTTTGAGTCCGGGGAAAGCATCTTCAGGCTCTTCTCTATCGCTAAAGACGCGCTATGGTGGCCGGAAACCTCGGTGATGTATAATAGGAGGATATTTTTCTTGGACATAATTCAGATCTTGTTTTCCGCGATCACTTCCAGGAATGCTTCCACGATGGCGGGGTCAAATTGCTTGCCGCTTTCCCCTTTTATTATATCTATCGCCTTTTCCTTGGGAAAGCCTTTGCGGTAAGGCCGGTCAGAGGTCATGGCGTCGTAGGAGTCGGCTACCGCGATTATCGCGGCGATCACGGGGATCTGTCCGCCTTTTAACCCTTCCGGGTAGCCGTTGCCGTCAAATCTTTCGTGGTGGTATTTTACTCCCAGCAGCACGGTTTTTAATTCGTGGATCGGCTGTAAAATATTTACTCCGATCATGGGATGCTCGTTGATCTTTTTTCTTTCCTCGGGATCCAGAGCCCCTTCCTTGTTCAAGATCGATTCCGGGACCCCGATCTTTCCGATATCGTGCAAGAGGCTGGCGATGTGGATATCTTCAAAGAACTTAGGGCTGTCTTTGGGGATCAAATTTTTCTGGCCCAGTTTTTTGGCGATCTCCAGGGAAAAGTTAGTCACCCGGGTAGTGTGGCCGTGGGTGTAGCGGTCTTTAGCTTCGATCGCCGCGGCCATTGCTACGGTAGTATGGATGAACAGGCTTTCTTTTTTCTTGAGCTCATCGGTCAGGTCGGAGAAGAGCTGGGCGTTCCTGATCGCCATAGCCGCGTCCTGGTTGAGGGCAATAAAAAAATCCAGCTCATTGCGGTCAAAGCGGGTTTCGTCATTTTTCTTGCCTAATAAAAGGATGCCCACCAGGTCTTCCCGGAAATAGCTGGGGATGCAGGAAACAGTCTCGAACAGCTCCATCTGGTAAAGGACTTTGCCCAGGAGATCCTTGACTTCCGAATCGCCGATCAGGGCCAAGAATTTTTTGGCTTCGTCATAAAGCAGGACATCGCTGTTAAAAAGCAATGTGGTCTTGTGTTCCCGGAAAAAGCGGATCAGCGGGTTGTCCAGGTCCATGCGGGTGAAACCTTCCGGCACTTTCAATCCGCTGCGGCCGCGGGAAACTTTCAGAATATAGGAATCCCTGGCCCGATTATGCAGAAGCACGCTGCAATGAGTGACTTTGATCTTCTGGACGATCATCCGGATCATCATTTTGATCAGAATATCCGGGTCGTGGACCAGGATCATGGTCCGCGAGGCGACTTCCAGCTCTTTTTTGTAATCTATGGCCATTTTTTAGGATTTATTTAGTGCTTTCAGGATTTCCATTACTACCTGTTCCAGCTCTTCCAATTTTAAGGGTTTATGCACGTAATTGCTGGCTCCCAGCTCTATGCATTTGGCGTAAGCTTCGTTTTCTTCGGGCTTGGTGCCGGTGACCATGACTACCTTGATCCCCTGGTCGATCTTTTTGATCTCTTCCAGGGTCTGGATACCGTTCATGGCGCCCATGCGGATGTCCAGGAGGACGATATCCGGCTTATCCTGTTTGACTTTTTCCAGAGCTTCCTCTCCGCTTCCGGCAATAGCAACTTCGAGTTTGCGCTTGCGGAAAAAATTCGCGGCAAATTCCCGCACATCGATTTCATCGTCAACTATCAGTAATTTAGCCATCTTTCCAGCCTTTCCGTTGCTTTTTTACCCCAAATAATAGGTTTAATTATAATACCTGCCTGATAATTGTCAAGGTATCTAAACCTGGGCCGATAAGGGTATTTCTATGGTAAAGCGGGTCCCCGCGCGGTATTCGGAATGAAAATTGATCGTTCCTTTATGCGTTTCCAGGATAATGCTGCGAATAACATACAAGCCCAGGCCGGTGCCTTTGCGCGAAGAAGCTTTGGTGGTAAAAAACGGGGTGAAGATCTTTTTAACATCCTCGCTTCTCACTCCCATGCCGTTATCCTGGACGATTATTTGCATAACATTGTCTTTAGGAGCGGCGGTAATGGTAATGCTGCCGCGATAGTTTTCTTCTTTTAAAGTCGTCCGGCGTTCAACGATGGCGTCATAAGCGTTGTCAATGAAGTTGAAGAAGACTTCCTGCATCTGGACCAGGTTAGCTTTGACCTTAGGGATTTCTTTGGGATAATTACGGATAATGTCGATTTCCGATAATTTCACTTTGAACTGGACCATGTCGATAGTCCCGTCCAGGACCTGGTCAATGGTCAGCGGCTCCAGCCCCTCGTCTCCCTTTCGGGTGTATTTGAGGATGCCTTTGACCACCTCTCCTCCTTGCATGACATTGGACTGGATCCGCTCCAGGGCGGCGTATATCTGGCTGATCATGGCTTTTATTTCAGGAGAGCATCCGGAGGTATCAGTCATCTTGATGGTATCAATTGAGTCCCCGGAGATCAAAGAAAGGGCGTAAAAACGGTTGTTGATCTGGTGAGAAAGCCCGTCAGCCATGGTTCCTATGGTAGCCATCTTCTCGGCCTGGCCGATCTGGGCCTGCATTTCTTTGGCTTCTTCGTAGAACTGGGCGTTTTCAATGGCCAGGGCTGCCTGGCTGGCCAGGACCTGGAAGACACTTAAATCTTCGGGAGTGTACATTTGGCCGGATAATTTATCTCCCAATATGACAAAGCCGGTTAAAGTATGGTCAAGTAAAATGGGAATAATAACCGAGGCATTTAAGAGCCGCATATTTGCTTCCAAAGCTTTAAAGGCATTATCCCCGGAATCCTGCATCTGGCGTTTGACTTCTTCGTAGATCAATGGTTCGCGTTTCTGGGAAAGCCATTTAACCAAAGTGGAATCAGAAGACAGCGTGGCTAAAGGAGCCTGATTTTTGCCGCGAAAGACCTGCAGAGAATATTCATTGGTTTGTCTGTCATGAAGATAGATCGCGGCAAAAGAGATCCGCACGGTTTTGGTAACGATATGGGTGATCATGGTCAGAAGTTTTATTAAACTGCGGATCCGGGTCATCCCGATCGCCGCGTGCTTGAGAGTATTTTGATAGCGTCTTTGCTCATGAAGCAGTCTATCTTCCGCTTTTTGTTGTAATCTAATATAAAGAAAAGGTCCGACAGTGGCAAGAATCGACATAAGCCCCAATGGCCATATCCACCAATTAGAGCCAAAAGTTTTAATAAGAATATCTTTTGAGTAACCGGTGATAGCAAAAGGAATCCCTAAAATTATTGTATATACGAAAATAAACAAACCAGCTCTGGTAATAGTAAGTTTTATATCAAGAAGTTTATACTTCAGTATTGCGTAAGTTACAATTATGCAATAAAGAGGAATAGTAAAATTCCCAAAAGGATAAAGAGGAATACCGAAGACTGGTAAGAAATTAGTAATTCCGCCAGAAAAACCCGCGACGACGCCTAAAAAAAAGTAAAGTATTTGGTTTCTTTGGGTGCCATGGGAATTTCGATAAATTAAAAATAATCTAAAATGACTGTATAGTACTAACACCGACCAAAAAATAAAAAAGTAAATATATGTATATCCTTGAGAAGCATAATAAAAAGAAGAAAAAGCGAAATAGAGATCGGAAGTAAAAACTCCTTTTGGAGCGAAAAGATTTAATAATAAAAAGATTGAGGCAAGAAAATAAACCGAAAAAAGTAGTTTTTTCTGGTTTAAATCGCACAAAATATAAATAACATGAAACAGAAAAACCGGGATGAAAATTATTCCGACATGAGCAAGTTTCCAGTAAAATTCGGCCTTAGTAATATCCGTTGCTGTGCCTATAAGAAAAGCGCCTATACCCCATACAGCTACTGCGATGTTAAAAAGCGCCCAAGTGCGATGAATGTGGCTTTTGCCGAATTTTACGAGTATGATCGTGACAACTAAACACGTGAATCCTAACAAAAGGCCGGCAAAAGCAAATGGGTTTAATGACATGACAAAGTCCCTATTTTAATTTTTTAAAAACCGCTGCCGCGGTAAAGCCGGCGAATGCGCTGCAAGTTTTTAAGACTATATTTATTTTTTTTGAAAGTTTTTCCTTAATTAACTTTATGTTTATTCCGGGAGCAGATTCTTTATAATTAAGAGCGGGGATAACGGTGTTTTTCTCCATACATAGTACAGAGATAGCTGTTTCCAACAAAGAACTCGCTCCTAAAGTATGGCCGATATAAGATTTAAAAGCCGTAATTAAAGGTTTTTTAGGATAATCGCCGAATATTTTCGTAATAGCTCTTGCTTCATAACGGTCAATCACTGTATTTCCTACTCCATGCACACATATTAAGTCAACTTCCTCTTTTTTTACTTGGCTTTTCTTTAATGCTTCTTGAATAGAAAAGCCGAGAAAATTGTTCCCTACAGCCGGTATTGTAACTTTCCATGATTCCAGGGAAAAACCGCCTCCTAAGTATTCTGCGTATATATGTGCTTTTCTTTCTCGGGCATAGTCGAGATCTTCCAATAATAGCCCGATCCCGCACTCGCCCATTACAAAACCATTTGCATCTTTGCTAAATGGTTTTATTAAGCCGTCCTGAGCGTACATGTCTAATTGTTTGAACCAAAGGTATTTATAAATTCCGGGATAATCGGAAGAAGCTACAACAATAGCTGGGCATTTTCCACTTTTGATTATTTGGCTGGCTGTTTCAATTCCGTAAAGTCCAGAGGCGCAGGCATTATTGATAAATAGTGAGAAACCATGGATTCCAAATGTTTTTGCGATATGAAATACCGGCATGAATGTTTGTAATTCATAAGAGCTTTTCATCATCGCGGGATAAAGTTCTTCAAAGATCTGTTTTTTTGTGGAGATTTTCTTATCTTTAAATATCCCTTCGGCAATATCGATAATTTGATTAAAATACGGTTCTAATCCCGGGTTTTCATGAGTAATAACTAAACCAATATTATTATTATCTTTGGGATATTTTAGTCTGCTATCGTCTAAAGCCAATTTTACCGCAGCTATTAGTAAATAAAGATCAGGTATTTCTTTGTTTTCTTTCCAGGTTTTTATATCCTGCAGGTATCTTTTTTCAATTCCGAAATTATTAATGTCGAAATCTTTGATTTTATGCAGGTGAAATTTCCCCCACGATTCTCCTTCTGAAACAAGGTTTTCTAATCTCAACCCTGTTTTTCTGGAGACTAGCCCCTGCCAAAAATCATTTTTTCCGGTTCCAACCGAAGCTATTGGACCAATGCCGGTTATAACTATTCTCTTTTTTTTGTAGGATTTCATTTTAAATTTTTCCAAAAGCTACGCAGCAGTTGTTTCCTCCGAAAGCATAACTGTTATTCAGGACTACTTTCAGTTCGGCTTCGCGAGGAGTATTGGGAACACAATCTATGTCGCATTCAGGATCAGGAGTTTCATAATTTATTGTTGGCGGGATCAATCCGTTTTTAATAGCAAGGCAGCAGGCGATTGATTCCAAGGCCGATGCCGCGCCCATAGTATGGCCTAACATGGATTTGATCGAGCTAACCGGGACTTTTCTTCCGCCGAATAAGGCGTTGATCGCTGTAGATTCTTCTTTGTCATTCTGGGTGGTGCCGGTGCCGTGGGCGCAGATGTAATCTATTTCATCAGGAGAAATTGCGGCGTCCTTGAAGGTTTTTTCCATTACTTTCTTGATCCCTTCTAGTTTGGGTATAGTAGGATGAAAAGCATCACAGGATAATCCGTAGCCGATAACTTCAGCGTAAACTTCGGCATTCCTTTTTTTGGCGCTTTCAAATGATTCCAGGAGCAATATTCCCGCTCCCTCCCCTAAAAGCATTCCCTTCCTATTTTTATCAAAAGGCCGGCAGATATCCGGGGACATAGCGTATAATCTTTGGAATCCGGCAAAAGCGAAATGGGAAAAAGCGTCCGCTCCTCCTGCCAAAGCGAAATTCAGATCGCCGTTTTGGATCTGGTCATAAGCATAACCTAAAGCGTAATTTCCCGCGGCGCAGGCTGTGGGAATAAGATAATTTATCCCTGTGGCGTTAAATTCTATGCCTACGTTGGCGGAAATATTATTTACCGCGGCTTGGAAGATTTTTGAACGGTCTAGATCCTTGAGCCCGCTTTTGGCCCAGGCCTGAACCAAGTCTTCCATCGGCCTTTCGCCAGTGGTAGTGCCGAGAATTACTCCGACTTTTTTGTTGGGTATATCTTTACTGGAGATATTTGCTTCTTTAAGAGCTAAGGTTGCGGCAGCAATCGCCAACTGGGAAGCCCGCCCCAGGAATTTAACTTTTCTTTTAGGAATAAATTCTTCGGGATCAAATTTTTTTACTTCGCCGCCCATGTGGCATTTGAACGCGGTAGTATCAAAAGCAGTTACTTCGGATATCCCGGATTTTCCGTCTAAGAGTCCTTGCCAAAAATGACCCTTTCCTATACCGATAGAGGTAACAGCACCTAAACCCGTAACTACTACGCGTCTTTTATTTCTCATTTCTTTTTTTTGACCGCAAATGAACAAGTCGCTTCTGCAACGATTTTTCCTTTTATGGTAGCAACAGTTTTAATTATTCCGGCGTAATCAAGTATCTTTATATTGTAAGCGTCAAGAATTAAAGTATCATTTGGAAAAATTGGACTCATAAATTCAGCTTGCACTTTAGCAAAGTAATAATATGGATGAGATCTAGCAACTTTAGGTTTAGTGGTGTAAAATAAAATAATTCCCGCCTGAGCCATGGCTTCTATGGTTAAAACTCCAGGCATTACCGGCTGATCAGGAAAATGGCCTTTAAGAAAGTCAGACCCGGGGTCAATGAATTTCTCGGCGGTTATATGCTTACCTTTTTCAATTTTAGTAACTTTGTCTATAAAAAGAAAAGGCTCGCGATGAGGCAAAATAGTTTTAATTTTTTCTTTTCCCCAGATCATCTTTTTATGCCTTTATCAGATTTTTCGCTAAGGCGATAACCTGGTTAAGGTTTCTGATTTTGGGAATCTCTTTTTCGGGGATGATGATTTTATACTTTTTTTCAATCACCGCCACGATCTCAATGGCTTTCATTGAGTCAACTCCCAGGTCATTGGCGAAATCCGCGTCAGGCTTAATGTCAGCCTCAGGGATCTCGATGACTTCCGAGACGAGTTTCGCTATTTCCTTCTCCATACTGTCTGCCATTTTACACCTCTTTTAGTTGTATTTAGAGATAATTGCCGTGGCATTATTGCCGCCGGGTCCGAAACAATTTACCATGATGTTATTAAGTTCCTGTTTCCGGGCTTTATTGGGAACATAATCTAAGTCGCATTCCGGATCTTTTTCTTTATAATTTATCGTCGGAGGGATTAAATTTTCCCCTAAAGCTGCTACAGAAGCGGCTAGCTGAAAGCAACCGCTGGCGCTTACGCTTTCTCCGATCATTGATTTAATGGCGCTGATGGGAATAGTTTTAGAGTACATGCTGAAAACATTCTTGATCGCCGCGGTTTCCAGTTTATCTTGCAGGACAACTGAATTCGCCGCGGAACAAACATAGTCGATCTCCTCTTCGCTTAAGCCGGATTTCTTTATGGCCCGGGACATGGATTCGATCAACCCTTCAGATTTAGGCGCATACTTGGCGGCCCTAAAGGCGTCAAAAGTTGATTCTACGGAAAGCACTTCAGCCAGGATGTTGGCATTACGGGCTTTGGCGGATTCTTCATCCTCAACTATCAGGACTGCGGCTCCTTCTCCCAGGATTATACCGTTGCGGCGCAAATCAAAAGGGCAGCAGATCTCTTCTCCTTTGATCCCGGCCAGGAAATCGATCTTATTAAAACCTACAAATCCCGGGAAAGATAAACCTTCTACTCCGGCGACTAAAATAGCTTTAGCCCTCTCCGCCTGGATAAAATCAAAGGCGTATTTAAGGCTGTCCAGGCCGGCGGTAAATCCGGTGGAAATTGTCGTGTTAAATCCTTTGATTTTATACCAGATCGAGATCTGGCTGGAGGGGAAATTCATGGTAGTGGGCGGAAAAAGCCCGGGGCTGGCGAACTGCGGGCCCTCTTCATGCACTTCTTTGCTGAATTCCGCCAGATCCCAGAGCGAAGAAAGCGTGGTTCCGGTGACCACTCCCACATCGTCTGTGTTTTCTTCAATTATCGCCAATTTAGAATCTTCAATTGCCAGTTTGGCCGCGGATAAAACTAATTTCGTGGCCCGGTCGAGGTTGCGTAAACCTTTAACGCCCAGGAATTCTTCGGCATTAAAATCCGAGCATTCTCCGGCGGTCTTGGTTTTAAAAAAAGCGGTGTCAAATAAAGAGATCGGCTTGATCCCGGAGCGGCCTTCTTTTAAGGCCTTCCAGAAATTTTCTTTACCGATGCCATTAGGAGCGACAACTCCCACTCCGGTTATAACTACTCTTTTTTTCATCGTTTAACCATGTTTTTTGCCAGTTTTAAGGCATCTTGTTGAACCTTAAGGGGGAATTTTTTGCTCAGCGCCAGGAATTTATTTTTATTGATCCCTTTGAGGTTCAACTCCTCCGGGCTAAGGTCGGTGAGGCCTTTATTTTTAAGATATAGCGTGTCTAGAAGCGCTTTAGCCGGATCGGCAATAAATACGCCATCCTTAAGTGTATAGCCGAAAAATAGCTCCTTTTTGATCTGGCGGAAGACAACGCTGCGGTCGCTTATCTTGAGATGTTTTGTTCTCCTGGGTGTGGCGAATTCGATTTCATAAGCGATCTGGTTAAGTAGCCCGAGTTTTCCCAAGCCATAGGTAAAAGAAAGATAGCTGGGCTGATAAATGCTATTGGCGGCTTCAAGTACATCTGAAGGTTTTAAGGCGATTTCATAAAGGTCGCGTCGCAGCCGGCGTAAGATCTTCTGTTTGGTCAGCCGGCTCAGGGTTACTTTTCTATTTGCCGGTTTGAGACCAAGCAGCCGGCCGAGCTCGCGCGAGCTTAAAAAACGTTTTTCAGAAGCGAGCAGAGTTTCATAGACATTACGCATTGCGCGCCTCCAGTTCTTCCACCACCGGATAATAACTGCGCGGCAGGAATTTTCTCAATTCCTGGCGGATCTTGCCTTTGGGATAACCGAATTTATTTTGATCAAACTTTACCCCGGTTTTCTGACAGATAAACCAGGAATCAAAAATGTCCCGCGGCATTTTGCGCTCTTTGAGCATAAGCAATTTATCTTTAAGGATGCGTTCCAGAGTAAAAGCAGTGGTTAAAATCGTCAGGTTAGTTACTGAGGACTTGGCTAAAGCGTTTGAAAAATCATTCTTTTTCTTTATTTCAGGCCTTCGTGAAACCTCAATTTTAAGCGATAAAGCCATATTCTGCCAGGTTTCTTTGATGCGGATCTCTGCAAGGTGGGTGTAATATTTGCTCGCCAGGTCCTTGAGCGAAAAACGGCTGTCGGAGGCGATTATTTTATGGATTACGGTTTTAAAATCACGAGCGCTTATGGGGGTTGTGCTTGAAAAATCAAGATCTTCGGAGAAACGCGGCGAGTTGTAGATCAAACGCAGAGCGGTTCCGCCCTTAAAAACAAGCGCGTCGGAGATCACTGACTCAAACAGCGCTTTGAGCACGATTAGTTCAGCTTCTTCCCGGATGACCTGCTGCACGTCGATGCCGATCCGCGCGGCTTCCTGCAGGGCGAAATCTTTCTCCATACGTTCACCTTAAGTAAACATAATTGTATACTAACTAAGAACTAGTATACACAAAGAAATCCCTATTGTCAAGGATCTATTTTTTACTGCATCGCCAGGCCGCCGTCGATGACGATGACCTCTCCGGTTATGTAGTTGGAGGCGTCGCTGGCCAGGAATTTTGCCGCGTGGGCTACTTCTTCGGCTTTTCCGAACCTGGCCAGAGGAATTTGGGCCAGCATTTTGGTTTTAAGCGTTTCTTTGAGGTCTTTGGTCATGTCCGTCTCAATAAAACCCGCGGCAATGGCGTTGACCCGGATGTTGTAAGGCGCGACTTCTTTGGCCAGGGCTTTGGTAAATCCGATCACTCCGGCTTTCGAAGCCGAGTAATTCGTCTGGCGCGGCAAACCGATCACCCCGCTTACCGAGCTGATATTGATGATACTGCCGCTTTTCTGTTTAAGCAGGCCGATGATTGCAGCGCGACAGAGATTGTATGTTCCCGTGAGGTTGGTCTCGATGACTTCTTGCCAATCGGATTTATCCATCCCCATAAGAGCTTTATCTTTAGTTATGCCGGCATTGTTAACCAGGATATCCAGCCCCTGGAAATGTTCTTTGGTCTGGCTAACCCAGTCAGTTACAGCTTCGAAATCTTTAATATCCACGCAATAAGCTTTGGTTTTTCGGCCGAGTTTAGCTATCTCCTCTTCCAGCTTTTTGGCTTCGGTAACGTTGCTTCGGTAACTAAAAGAGATATGGCAGCCTTCTTTGGCCAGTTCCAAGGCTATGGCGCGGCCGATCCCCCGCGAAGCTCCGCTGATTATGGCTATTTTATCTTTAAGCGTCATTTTAAGGCCTGTTTTATTATAGCAAGAAATTCGCTGGTATCAAAAGGTTTATATAAGTAGGCCGAGACTTTTAACTCTACGGCGCTCTTATATTTCTCTTCATCGGCGTATCCGGTGATCACTACTTCCGGGATCTGCGGCTTAGATTGCTGGGAGCGGATCTCCCGGGCGCCTCTGATAGTCTCAATGCCGTCCATCTTGGGCATTCGGATATCCAGGACTAACAGGTCAAAATCTTCTACTTTGATCTTTTCCAAAGCTTCCACTCCGTTGGAAACTATTGTTGCCTCGTATCCTTCTTTTTTGAGCAGTTTTTGCAGGCTTTTGGTGATCATTGCTTCGTCGTCGATTACCAGGATCTTCTTGGCCATGTTTAACCGTCCTTTCCGTTATTTTAACGCTTCGCTATTTTTAGATTGTTGTTTAAACTTGGGCAGTTGTATGATAAATGTCGAACCTTTGTCGACCTGCGACTCTACTAATATCTTGCCTTTATGTTTTTCAATAATGGTTTGAGAAATTGATAATCCCAGCCCTAACCCTTTGCCGACTTCCTTGGTGGTATAAAAAGGATCAAAGATCCGGTTTAATATTGTTTTCGGTATTCCGGTTCCTTCATCTTTAATGCTGATCATGGTTTGGGTTTCGTTTTCGGAAATAGTTATATAGACCGTGCCGCTTTTCTTGATCTGTTTGATCGCGTCTTTGGCGTTTAAGACGATGTTGGTCACAACTTGTCCCAGTTCATCGTGGTTAGCCCGAGCCGGGTAAGATTTTTTATCCGCTTTAACTTCTAAAGTGATATTTTCCTGCTCCAACTGGAATTTTAAAAAATCAACTGTGTGCCGGATGACATCAAGAAGGTCGATCTGGTACATCATGGTGTTGGCCATGGGCTTTTGAGAAAAAGTCATCAGTTTCTGGACTATGGTTTTGCAGCGCTTGGTCGCTTCTTCGATCATCTCCAGGGATTCCCGGTCCAGCTCGTCTCCGGCCAGAAGCATCTGGACATTAGTCATGATCGCGGCCAGGGGATTATTGATCTCGTGGGCGACCCCTCCGGCTAAGGTGCCCACCGTAGCCAGCTTTTCGGCGTGGACCAGCTGTTTTTGGGTTTCGACCAGTTCCTGGGTCCGCTCTTTGACCTCGTTCTCGATTTTTTCGTATAATTGCGCGTTTTCCGTAGCCAGCGCTGTTTCCTGCGCCAGGACCAGGAAATGATCGATGTCTTCCTGCGAATATATCTGTCCTGAGATTTTCTCTCCCAGAATAAAAATGTCGAGTAGTTTATTTTCCAGGAAACAGGGAATGACCATATCCGCCGAGAGGCCGTTTAAAACATTTTCCAACTTTCGATAGGACTTGTTTCCGGATTCCTCTTCTATACGCTTGAATTCATTTAAGACCAGGGCATCATGCGATTGGTTCAGGTATGACACTAAAGGGCTATCGATCGCAATGGACTGCGGTTGTTTCGGCGGCAGGTTGACGCCCGATTGCAGTATGAACTCGTTCTTCTTGGCATCAAAAAAATAGATCGCGGTATGGGTGATCTGCACCGAATCGCTCAGAGTCCGGGCAATAAAATCCAGCAGGTTCTGCAGGTTGCGGATCCTGGTCAGGTCCACCGAAGCTTGTTTGAGCGCGGCCTGATATTTGCGCTGTTTGCGCAATAGTATGGCTTCTGCCCTGTTTTTAAGGAAAAGATACACGAACGGCCCGGTAGTTCCCAGAAAAGCCATTAATACCAGCGGGCTCAGCCACCACAATACTCCGTATGTTTTGATCAGCCAGGCTTTGCCCGAGGTCGCAAGAATAAACGGGATGCCCAGGACAAATGCGTAGACAGTGACAAAGATCATGGTCCGAGTAATGGCGACCCGAATGTCCAGGAGCCGGTATTTGATGATAGCGTAAGCCAGGATCAATACGTGTAAGCCGACAAAAAAGTTTAAAACAGGCGGGATCAAGACATTGTACCAGAGCGGGTAGTTTGTTGAGCCGCCGATAAAACCCACCAACGACGCCATTAAAACATAACGGATCTGGCGCAAACGGTATTCAGATTGAGTTTTGTCGCGGGATGCGCGGGCCAAAAGGTAGACCGCAAAGCTAATGCAGGCAAAAAAGAAACATAAAAAAACCGAGTATAAGAAGCCGGCAACCGGCCAGAAACGGAAACCAAGTTTAGGCTCGATCATCGGGATAAAGGCGCGGGTGAAGGAAAAAAGCGTAAAACATACGCTCAAACCAAGGCTGGACGCGATGAGTTTTTGGTAATTTTTCTGTTTATGAAGGAAGCTCAGGATAAAGTACAAGAACATTGACGGGATAAAGACAGATCCGATCGACAGTAAACGGACATACAGTAAAGCCCTGGTAGGATTCTGCGCGGTCTGCCAGAGGAAATAGGCGCCGCTCCAGAAAGTAATGCT
>JBFZAG010000161.1:0-14174 GCA_041309145.1 Candidatus Omnitrophota bacterium
ATAAAATCCATATTAGGGGTTCGCGCGGCCTCTAAAGGCGTCTGGTCCCCAAGCTCTTTGACCGGGTAGTCCGCCATTCCGTCGCCGACTAATACGATATATTTCATTTTAATATCTTTCTTTAAATTTTTCCGTAGAACCTTTTCATCAGCACTATGAGCTCTTTAGCCAGGATCTTCTTGCTTTTAAACGGACCGGCGACTTCGCTGCCGTCGGTAATAAAAGCCCGGTAGCCTTTGCCTTCATACACGTTTCCTTTGTAGGAATTGGCCACGACCAGATTTGAGCCGGAACGGACCATGAAGTTCTTGGCGTCTTTTAAAAGCACGCGTTTAGCGGTGTCCGGCTCGAATTTAAAACCGACCAGGAACAGTTTTTTATCCGCTTTTCTGGCCAGGTCGATTATTTTGGGAGTGGGGACAAGTTTGATCATCCAGGATCTTTTATCCGACCCGACTTTTCTGGGAATGTACTTTTCCGGCTCGTAGTCGGAGATCGCCGCGGAATGGATCAGCCAATCGTATTTACCGGTCTTTAATTCCTTGATCACGATATCTTTAAGCTGATCAAAGAAAGTGAACCTGATCAGGCGGATCTTTTTGTTTTTCATTTCGAATTTGATCGGGCCCAGCACCAAAGTAACTTTCGCTCCCTCGCGGGACAGCTGTTCAGCCATCCTGATCCCGTTTTCTCCGGTGGACATGTTGCTTAAGACCCGGACTTTATCCAGAGCCACCCAGGTCGGCCCGGCGGTGATCATGATATGTTTGCCTTTTAGACTCATTTGTTTTTTTAGTAACCTGTTTCTTTTAAGATCGCCTTAAGGTTCGGCTTGATCACCTTAGGAGACTTGACCGATTTTATGGCCCGGTCCGGGTCTTTTAACCCGTGGCCGGTCAGGATACAAACGATCTTGACAAACTTGGCGGATCTTTGCTTTCGGAAACGGGACAGATAACCGCTTTTCTTTAATTTTAACAGCCCCGCCACTGAAGCGCAGGACGCCGGCTCGGCGAATACCCCGTCTTTAGCCGCTAATAATTTATAAGCGTAAAGGATCTCCTGATCGGAAACCATGTCGATCAGCCCCCGGGATTCGTCGCGGGCCGCTTCGGCCTGAACCCAGCTGGCCGGATTGCCGATCCGGATAGCGGTAGCGATAGTCTCCGGATTCTCGATTGGCCGGCCCCTGACTATCGGAGCCGCGCCTTTGGCCTGAAAACCGATCATTCTGGGCAAGGATCTGATCTTTCCTTCCGCCTTATATTCTTTGTAGCCTTTCCAGTAAGCGGTAATATTGCCGGCGTTGCCTACGGGAATAAAATGCAGGTCAGGCGCCTGTTCCAAAGCGTCGCAGATCTCAAAAGCCCCGGATTTCTGTCCTTCGATCCGGAAAGGGTTCAGCGAGTTGACCATGGTGATCGGATATTGGGCGGTGATCTCCCTGACCAGGTTCAAAGCGTCGTCGAAATTTCCGTCCACAGCCAGCACTTTGGCGCCGTGGATCAAGGCCTGGCTTAATTTTCCCAGGGCAATATGGCCGTTGGGTATAAGCACCGCGCATTTTATCCCGGCCCGGGCGGCGTAAGCGGCCGCGGAAGCGGAAGTATTTCCGGTAGAAGCGCACATCACCGCTTTGGATCCGGCTTCCACGGCTTTAGAAATAGCCATGGTCATGCCCCTGTCCTTAAAAGAGCCGGTAGGGTTGGCTCCTTCATATTTCAAATAGACTTCAAAACCTTTTCCCATCAGCCCGCTTAAATAGCAAGAGTAGATCAAAGGCGTATTGCCTTCGTTAAGACTGATTATCGGGGTTTTGTCGGTGACCGGAAGATACTTGCGGTATTTGCGGATTATTCCCTGATAGATCATGATTTAAATGTCCTCGATCCTTATGGCTACGGATTTTTCCTTGATGATGTTGAGCCGGTCGATTATTTCCAGAGCAGAACGCAGGTTTTTTTCCTTGGCCTGATGGATGACCATCACGATCGGAACGGATTTGGCTTTGGCTCTTTCTTTCTGGGTAACCGAGGCGATGCTTATCCCGAATTTAGAAAGCACTCCGGAGATCTTGGCCAGCACGCCGGGTTTGTCCAGAGCGGAAAACCGGATGTAATAGCGGGACTCGAATTCATCGGTCTTGCGCAGTTTTTTGATGGCCGGGTCGGCTATAGTGTTGAAAGTAGGACGGAACATCCCGGCTTTAAGGTCCTGGGCCAGGTCGATCAGGTCAGAGACCACCGCGGAAGCCGCGGAAAGCTGTCCCGCGCCCGGGCCGTAAAAAAGCAGGTCTCCGGCCAGGTCCGAAGATACGTGGATGGCGTTAAACACGCCGTCCACAGACGCCAGCATGTGGGAATCCCGGACTAAAGTGGGGTGGACTCTCACTTCCAGGCTGTCGGCTTCTCTTTTGGCGATAGCCAGCAATTTGATGGAAAAACCCAGCTCTTTGGCGTAATTGATATCCAGATTGGAGACCGAAGATATCCCTTCGACAAAAACTTCGTTAGGTCCGACGAATTTTCCGAAACAGAGGTAGACCAGGATGATCAATTTATGGGCGGAGTCGATCCCTTCAATGTCGAAAGTGGGGTCTTTTTCCGCGAAGCCTTTGAGTTTGGCTTCCCGCAAAGCCTCGCTGAAAGAGCAGTTGTTCCCGGACATGGCGGTTAGCACGTAATTCGAGGTGCCGTTCACGATGCCGAAAACGCTGTTGAATTTATTGGCCACCAGGCCTTCGCGCAGAGATTTTATGATCGGTATTCCCGCTCCCACCGAAGCCTCGAAATAAATGGTTTTTCCGCAATCCTGGGCTAAAGCGAAAAGTTCCCGGCCGTGCTCGGCCAGAAGCGCTTTGTTGGCGGTGACCACATGTTTGCCTTTTTTGAGGGCGTCAGAGATGAACTCCTTGGCGGGATGGATCCCTCCCACCAGCTCCACGACCACATCGATCTGGGGGTCGTCGAGGATATCCGAGACTTTTCTGGTCAGCAGGCTTTTATCGACGCTGACGTTTCTTTTGGAGCTGATATCGGCGTCGCAGATCTTTTTGATATTGATCTGCGTGGCGATCTTTGTGCTGAGCATGATCTTGCGGTCACGCAGGATCCGAACCACACCGCTTCCGACATTGCCGAAACCGATTATACCGACATTTATTTTTTTCATGGTTATTATTTGCTTAAATAGTAATCAACGGTTTTATTGATTATTCCCCGGTGGTTTTCGTCTATTGCGACGAACTCCAGCCTGGTATCATAGATCAGGTCTTTGGTGATTTCCCGGGAATCGATCACCCGGCCGATAAGCATTATGGGGTTTTTTTCGAAAGGCAGCCTGATCTCCACAGCCAAAGACGTGCCTTTTTCAAATATCCGGTTGGTGGTGAGGAGCATTCCGCCCAGGCAGATATTTTTAGTCTGAGTGATATCGATATTGTCGATCTCGGTCATGATCCGGTAAGAAACAATGAATCTGCCTCTGACCCGGGGAACTTTGCGTCTTTCTTCTCCGGAATAATTCATTTTTCACCCCTTTCTTTTAAGCCGAACTCGGCAGGCTATCTGGAACCCCGGTTTTTAACCATCCAAAGGACATAATCACGCAGGACTTTGACAATATCGTCGTTAAGATTTATGAATCTGGCCCTGATCAGAAAAGTGTTGGACTGTCCGATAGGCTGACAGCTGACCACTGTAGCGCTGATCTCGGTCGGTTCAAGAGGCCGGGACGGGATCTTGAACCGCAGGCGGATATCCGAGCCGTTGTCAAAAAGCTTTCCGGTCTGCAGGCAGACTCCGCTTTCGCTCAGATCTTTGACCGTGGTGATATCCCATTTCTTCTGTTCGCTTTTATCGTCGAAACAGTATTGCACGAACAAAGACGTTTTCACCCTGAAAGCTTTACGTCTTTCTTCACCCATGCTGTTTGTCATGGACCCGCCGTAATTTTATCGGGGCGACAGGACTTGCGAGGAGCTTTCGCTCTCTTATCGGCGACGAAGTCCCGCTTCCGACTTAATACTCCGGCGGGGAACCTGTGATCATATGCTTGATCATGTCAGGAGCCCGCCGGTTTTTATTTATCGGGGCGACAGGACTTGAACCTGTGACCTCTTGAACCCCATTCAAGCGCTCTAGCCAAACTGAGCCACGCCCCGTGAAAACTGTCTATTCTTCTTTCCTCTGCCTGGCCATGAGCTCCTTAACGGCCGGAAAAGGTCTTTTATTCTGATAAAGAACTGAGTAAACCTGCTCGGTGATCGGCATTTCCACCGAAAATTTTTTGCTTAACATATACGCTGATTTAGCCGTAGGCACTCCTTCAGCCACCATTTTCATGGTTTTTTTGATCTGGGCCAGGGTTTTCCCGCGGGCGATCTCTTCTCCCAGGCTGCGATTACGGCTGTAAGGGCTGAAACAGGTGGTAACCAGGTCGCCTAAACCGCTTAAGCCGCTGAAAGTCTGGGCTTGAGCCCCCATTTTCCCGCCCAGCCGGCAGATCTCCGCCAAACCGCGGGAAAGCAAAGCCGCTTTGGCGTTACTGCCTAACTCCAATCCGTCGGCAATACCGCAGGCAATAGCGATGACGTTTTTAAGGCTTCCCCCTAATTCAACCCCCACCACGTCGGAGCTGGTATACACCCGGAAATTACCGGACATAAAAATATCTTGAAGCCATTTAGCCAGATCCGGATTCGCGGAAGCGACTATCGCGGTCGCGGGTTTGCCGGCGATGACTTCCCGGACAATGGTCGGCCCGGAGAGAACCCCCAGCTTCACGTTACCCAGCTCTTCGCGGATGATCTCGGAGATCCTTTTAAGCGAGCCGATTTCTATGCCTTTGCTCACGCTGATATACGCGCACCGGGGATCGAACCCGATATTCTTGATCTTTTCCAGCACGCCCCGGATATATTCCGAAGGGATGGCTAAAACTATCAGGTCTTTAGAGGCGACCGCGGATTCCAGGGAATCAATAATTTCGATCTGCCGGGGGATCTTGACTTTCGGCAGGAACCGGGCATTAATCCTGGTTTTATTGAGTGACTTCACATATTCGGGAAAAGCTCCCCAAAGGCTGACCGAAAAACCTTTTTTCTGGAGCAAGATCGCCAGGGTGGTCCCCCACCCGCCGTCACCGAGGACCGATATTCTAAGTTTCTTCATTTTTTAACAAGGAGATCCTGGACATGACTTCCGGATCGTCATTTTCCACCCTGGTGATGAATTTTATCCCCACGTCATAAGTCTGGTTTTCGTTTCTGTCGATGCGCAGCACTTTGCCGATCACCCCGTTCTGGTAAATAAGGCTTCTTCTTTCCATTTCCGAGCAGATGACCAGGATGCTCTTGTCAAAGTTCAGCCAGAGGATATCTTCCAGATTGACCTTGTCATTGATGTTGCAAAGCAGGCCGGCCTGGCTGATGTTGACGGTGTAACCCTGGAGAAGTTTAGAAAGAGTCTCCTGTTTGCAAACCTTATAAGCCAGCGGCTTGGCGAAAGGAAGACGGGTGAACTCTCTTTTTTCAAGATCCGAATAAGTTTCTTCCATAATTTATCCTCTATATTCAGGCGATCACCAGGTTGTTCTTATTGGTGCGCATTTTTGCCAGCTCCCAGCTGTAATCATAAAGATGCAGGCCTTTGCTGACCGCGATTATTTCGCCGTCTCCCACTCCGATCTCTTCAGCCATGTACTGTTTGACCAGCTGCAGCCCTCCCAGATTGGAAGGAAATCCGCCCCAAAGATCCCAGGAGCGGAAATATAAAATAAAATGCAGTTTGCCGTAGCGGACCCGGGTATCGATTATCCTTAAACAAGGCGGATCATCTAATTTCAGGTCCGAAGGCATCCCGATCTCCATAGTGGCCTGGTTGGTGCCGAAGCCTTTTTCTTTGTACATTTTGATCACTTCTTCGATCTGGTTGCAATCCAGCGGGATCTCTTTGACCATTTCCTTGCCGTTAACCTGTTCTTTGACCCTGGCTTTAGGTTCGACCAGGCGCTCGCCGTAAGTGTAATCTTCGGTGCCGGTCTTGGCTCCGGTCATCAGATAGCTCAGGTAGCCCTGGATATAATCCATGTCCGTCGGAGCGGGAATGCTCATGCCTTCGGGAATGATCGGAATGATCTGGTGGCCGGGGTTCTTGACCCTGACGGAGACAAAATCGAATTCCAGCCGCTTCTGGTCTTTGTAACTGCCGCGGGTGATGGTGTAAACGTGTCCTTTGTCCAGGATAGCGCTCAGACACTGGAACCAGGCGTCGTCCAGGTCAAAAGCGTCGATGAACACCGGCTCTAAAAAATCTCTTTCTGCCATAGATCCTCTTGTTTGAACTTGTTAAATACTGGAGCGGGAGAAGGGAATCGAACCCTCATATATAGCTTGGAAGGCTATTGTTCTACCACTGAACTACTCCCGCAAAATGTCACAAGTTGCACGTCACAAGTCACACGTCAAAAGAAAAATTTTACTTGTGACATGTGACTTGTAACGTGTGACTTTAAAGTGGTGGGCAGGAGAGGATTCGAACCCCTGAAGGGCGTAGCCCAACAGATTTCAAGTGCCCTCGAGTTACCCCGAGGCTTGGACTATCTCATCATCCTACTTTTGTAGGATGGCGGGCGCTTAGTCTCTGCACCTTCCCGATCTGAATCGATCGGGCTTGGCTCAGGATTGTCCTTTTGTAGAAGGAGTTCCCTGAATTCACCCGCTTTTCCACATAGCATTACTGCTATGCGCTGCATTTGTACAGTCTGTCCCTTTTAGCCACTTAGGTACCTGCCCACGTATTCTATTAAAGAACTCGAATAAAGTCACAAGTTTTACGTCACATGTCACAAGACAAATATCACAAATAGCCTTTAACGTGCGACTTGTTAGGTGCGACTTGAAACTTTTATTAAGCTGGCGGCCCGAATTGAACGGGCGACCTCCTCATTACAAGTGAGGAGCTCTACCAACTGAGCTACGCCAGCAATCTTATCAAGAAGAAATTTTGATCGCCTTTGGGATCTTCGCGATAATATCCGAAGCGACCATCGCCAGTTGCGATTTTTCTTTAGCCGCCAGATCACCGGCCAAGCCGTGCAAATAAACCCCGTATTTAGCGGCTTCAAATCCGCTTAATCCCTGAGCCAGAAAAGCCGCGATTATCCCGGCCAGCACATCTCCGCTTCCGGCTTTGGCCATTCCCGGATTGCCGGTCTTATTGAGATAAGTCCCCTTATTCTTTTCCGAGACAAGAGTTTGAAAGCCTTTCAGCACAAGTATTACATTATACCTATTAACGAAATCTTTGGCAACTTTTTTTCTATCTTTTTGCACCAGGCTAACTTTCAGGTTCACAAGCCTGGCCATTTCCCCGGGATGCGGGGTTAGAACCGCCGGGATTTTAGCCGGTAAATCCTTCAAATGGCCGGCTAAAGCGTTTAACCCGTCAGCGTCTATGACCAAAGCCTTATCAGAGCTTTTGACCGCTTTTCTGACCAAAGACTGGGTGGATTTGTTTTGTGAAAGTCCCGGGCCGATCACCAGGACATCGATTTTCTCAACAAATTCCCTGATCTTGCTCCAGGCCCCCAGACTTAAGCTGGCTTCCCTTGTCTCCGGCAAAGGCAAGGTCATTGCTTCTAAGGGTTTGATCTTGATAAAAGACTTATTTAAACTTTCAGGGATGCCGATCGTAACTGATCCCGCTCCGGAGAACAGGCAGGCTTTCGCGGATAATACCGCGGCGCCGCTGTATTTTGCGCTCCCGGCCAGGATCAAGACATGGCCGAAATCGCCTTTATGAGAATCAGGCTTCCTTGGTAATAATCGCGTTGGCAACCGCATAATTTTTCACATGTGATATGGAAACCAGGATCTGGCAGTCTTTGGCCTTGTTATTGAGGACTTCGCAAAAGGGCTTGCCGTTCTTGTCGTTCAGGATCTGGACTTCCTTAAGATTCAATTTCATGTTTCCCAAAGCTTTGAACACCGCTTCTTTGGCGGCAAACCTTCCGGCAAGATGCAGATAAAGGCTGCCCCGGGTCCGGGAATTTTCCATTTCTTTTTTGGTGAACACCCGGTCCAGGAAACTCGGCCCCCACTTCTCGATCGCTTTGCGCAAACGGGTCACTTCGGTTATATCCACTCCTGTTCCGATTATCTTCACTCTCCGGCCTCTCTTATTTTATAATAAAGCTTTCATTTCCCGGACCGCCTGCCCCAGTCCGACCAGAGCCGCCCGGCAGATAATAGAATAACCGATATTCAGCTCTTCGATCTCTTTTATTTTAACGATCTCTTGGACATTCTGATAATCCAGGCCGTGGCCGGCAAAAACCCGTAACCCGTTTTTGCGGGCCATTGCCGCGGCGTCTTTTATCTGTTTCAGGAATTTTTTCCGTTGCCGCGCATTCCCGGCGTCAGCGTACCTGCCGGTATGCAGCTCTATTCTTTTGATCCCCAGCCGAACCGCGGCCGCGATCTGAACTTTATCCGGGTCAATGAACAGGCTGACGGGGATGCGCTTTTTTTTCAATTTAGCGCAGACCGGTTCCAGTTTTTTTAAATTCGCCGTAACGTCCAGGCCGCCTTCGGTGGTCACTTCTTTTCTTTTTTCCGGGACGAGCGTAACCTGGTCAGGCTTTATCCTGCAGGAGAATTCGACGATATCCCGGGCAACGGACATTTCCAGGTTAAGGCGGGTTTTTATGGATTTTTTTAAAGCCGAAACATCGCTGTCATTTATGTGCCTGCGGTCTTCGCGCAAATGCACGACTATGCTGTCGGCGCCGGATCGCTCGCAGATAAAAGCCGCGGCAACAGGTTCAGGATCTTTATGTTTCCTGATCTGCCTGATGCTGGCGATATGGTCGATGTTCACTCCCAATTCAGGCATGTTAATATCTTATTTTTTCCGCAACATAGAACCAGACCATTACGGCTAAAGCCAGGGAAACGATCTTCAGCCAGGTGTGGCGGGTGAAAAGATGTTTGATCCTGGAACTCAGGGTCACATTTTCTTTTTTCATTTTTCGGGATTTTCTTCCGGGATACTGATAAATTCCTTTACCTTAGAGAACAGCTCTTCTTTGCTTAGATCCTTGTAAAGCCGGGCATGATAGACCAGAGACACATCGCTTCTTTCTTCTGAGATGACGATGATTATCGCGTCGCACTCTTCGCTCAAGCCCAAAGCCGCCCGGTGGCGGGTACCGAACACACGGCTGAGGTCCTGGTTTTCGGTCAGAGGGAATATGCATCCCGCGCTGGCGATCCGGCCGTTACGGATGATCAATCCCCCGTCATGAAGCAGGCTGTTCGGGGTAAAAATAGTTTCGATCATTTCAGCGCTGACCCGGGCATCTATGGCCACGCCTTTTTCGGCGTAATTAGCCAGGGAATCCTTGTTTTCTATTGCCAGCAAAGCGCCGACCTTGGATTTACAAAGGTTATCCGTAGCTTTGCCTATTTGTTTGAGAATATCCTCCCATTCCTGGACTTTTAAGCTGACGGCGAAAAGATTCTGCTGCCCGAGCCGGGCCAGCCCCTGCCTGATCTCGGGGTGGAAGATTATCAAGACCGCGATCACCGAAATGGTGAACAGGCTGTTGAGCAGGCTATTGATCACCTCCAGCTTCAAGGTCTGGGTCAGCAAAAACAAAAAAATCAGAATGAATATCCCGCGCAAGACCTGGATAGCCCTGGTCCCTTCAAAAAAACGCAGGATATGGTAGATCAAAGCCCAGAGAATAATGATCTCCAGCGCCGGCTTCCAGCTTAGGCTCACAAACTCAAATACAGGTGCGAACATTTTTTCCTCAGTTCAGTATCGCCTGGCTTATTTTTAAGGCCTGGGCTAGCGGTTTGACATCATGGACCCGCAGGATATTTGCTCCGTTGGCGCAGGCTAAAACGCAAGCGGCCAAAGTGCCGGACAATCTTTGTTGCGGTTCGGCATCGAGTATTTTTCCGATGAATTTTTTCCGGGAAGTTCCCACCAGGATCGGAGCGCCCAAAACTTTGAGTTCTCTTAAATTTTTCAGGATCTCCAGATTATGTTCCAGAGTTTTTCCGAAGCCTATGCCCGGGTCGACGATGATCTTTTCTTTTTTCACTCCGGCATTAAGCGCTGTTTCCGCGCTTTTGGCTAAATAATCGATGATCTCGCCCATCAGCGAAGCGTAAGAAGGGTTCTTCTGCATGGTCCGGGGATCGCCCTTCATATGCATGATCACCACCGCCGCTTTATATCCGGCGCAGATCCTGGCCATGGCCGGGTCTTTTAATCCGGAAATGTCATTGACCAACGACGCTCCGTTATCCAGAGCAGCTTTAGCCACTTCCGGTTTATAAGTATCTATGGAAATCGGCATACGGCTGGAGCGGGCGAGCTTCCTGATGACCGGGATCGTCCGGGATAATTCTTCTTTTAAACTGATCTTTTCCGCTCCCGGCCGGCTGGACTCACCTCCCAGATCAAGGATATCCGCGCCGTCAGCGGCCATTTCCTCCGCGAGCTCAACGATCTCGGCGGGATCTTTGCCCAGGAGCCCGTCTCCGCTAAAAGAGTCCGGAGTCAGATTCATGATCCCCATGACCAGCGGGCGTTTGCCGAGATCGAACTTGTGTCTGCCGAGGGCCAGCTTAAAATCGTCTTGGCGGTAATTTCGGATAACTGCGTCGATCTGGCGGCCCAGCTGGCTTAATCCGAAAGGCTGTAAAATGAGCTTTTCCTTGAGCCGGTTGAATTGGGCCAGGGTAGCGATCAAAACGCATTCGGTTTTTTTGGTTTTGCCCGTGACCGCGTTACGGGGAAGAGCCAGGTCTCCGCCGCAGGAAAGAGTTTCCTGTTTGAGGATATTAGCCGTAATAGCGCTTATTCCCTCTAATTTGACCAGGAAATTTTCCGCTTTAGGGGACATGATCCGGATCCCGTAAGGATCGACTTTCATTTCCGCGAAAAGCCGGTCGAGTTCTCGGGTTTCGGTGATCTGCAAAATCCGGATCGGCATATGGCTAAGAGGTATCGACTTTTTGAATCCCCAGCAGTGTTTTGACTTCTTCCCCGTCCATCACTTCTTTTTCCATCAGAGCTTTGGAAAGGATCAGCAACTTATCCTGATTGACTTTGAGCAGGTCTTTGGCTTTATGATAAGCCTCTTCGACTATATACCTGACCTCCTCATCGATAAAACGGGCGGTGGAATCGCTGTAATTCTTTTTTTCGGAAATATCCAGCCCCAGGAACACTGGGCCGTCGCTTTTGCCCAAAGAGACATTCCCCAGCTTTTCGGACATCCCGAACTGAGTGACCATGCGCCTGGCCATGGACGTGGCCTGCTCCAGGTCGCTCTGCGCTCCCGTAGTCACTTCGTGCAAAATGATCTCTTCGGCCGCCCGGCCTCCGAGCATCATGGTGATCTCGGAGATCAGCTCGTTTTTAGTCCAGTAATGGCGGTCCTCCATCGGTGGGGTAAAAGTATACCCTCCGGCCAGTCCGCGGGGAATTATGGAAACTTTTTTCAGGGGGTTGACCCCGGGAAGAATAAGCGAGAGCAGTGAGTGTCCTGATTCGTGGTAAGCGGTGATCTCTTTTTCTTTGATCGACATGATCCGGCTTTTCTTTTCCGGCCCCATCAAGACCCTTTCCACGGATTTTTCAAAATCGATTATTTCAATGGCTTCTTTATTGAACCTCGCGGCCAAAAGCGCCGCCTCGTTGCAGAGATTTGCCAGGTCCGCCCCGGAAAATCCCGGAGTCTGGCCGGCGATCGATTTGAAATCAACGTTCGCAGCGAGCTTGAGCTTGCGGGTATGCACGATCAGGATCTCTTCCCGGCCCTTGATATCCGGCAGATTCACGATGACATTGCGGTCGAACCGCCCCGGCCGCAAAAGCGCCGGGTCCAGGGTGTCCGGCCGGTTGGTGGCGGCGATCAGGATCAAGCCCTGTGCGGTATCAAAGCCGTCCATTTCCACCAGTAGCGCGTTCAAGGTCTGGTTCCTTTCGTCGTGGCCGCCGCCGATGCCCGAAAAGCGCAGCTGGCCTACGGCGTCGATCTCATCGATGAAGATTATCGCCCCTTTTCCCGAAGCCCTTCCGGCTTTGCGCCCCTGTTCAAAAAGATCGCGCACCCTGCTGGCCCCGACTCCGACGAACATCTCGACAAAATCCGAACCGGAAATGCTGAAAAACGGCACTCCCGCTTCTCCGGCCACTGCCCGGGCGATCAAAGTTTTTCCGCATCCCGGAGGCCCGACCAATAGAACGCCTTTAGGGATCTTGCCGCCTAATTTCTGGAATTTTTTAGGGTCGCGGAGGAATTCGATGACTTCTTTGAGCTCTTCTTTGGCCTCGTCGACCCCGGCCACGTCGCTAAAGGTGACTTTCTCGTTTTTTTCGGAATGGATCTTGGGATTGACTTTGCCGAAAGTCATGATCCGGTTGCCGATCTGTTCCCCTCTTGATGCCATCATCCACCAGAAGAATATCAACAGGCCGACCGGCAAGAGGTTGAGGATTATCCCGGCCAAGAGCGTCTGAGGAGGTTTGACGTCGAAATTCTTCAGGTTGGAACGCATCAGACTGAGAAGTTCCGGGTCGTTCTCGGGAATAGTCAATTTGAATTTCGCGCCGTTGGTGAATTCTCCTATAAGCACGCTGTCCGACTTGACCACGGCTTTTATCTGGCCGGGTGAGTCTCTGAGCATGTTGTAAAAGTCCAGGTAAGTAATCTCTTTGGAGGTCATTCCGGTAGAGAGTAATCCCGGCCCGAAGATCATGAACCAGCCTAAGATTATCAGTAAAAGCCATCCCCAAGGCATGCGTTTCAATGTTTTATTTCTTTTTGATTTATGACCGTTATTATTTGCCATTTTTCTCCTCGTTTAAACAAGTATTATATACGTAATTACCTTTGAAATCAAGAAGTTATTCGCGATAGGTCTTCAGGATTTGCGAAGGGAAAAAACCAGACAAGCTTTATTTTTTTTAACCCGGATATTGCCGGGAAGATCAACCGCGGAGTTTTCCGGGCGGTTTAAAAGCATGTCTTCGATCTCCTGTATATGGGTGAAACCGATCCTGCGGGTGTTGCCTTTTAAGCGGGAGATATGCCAGCGTAAAACCATCCTTTGCAAAGCCGGATGAAGGCGAAAAAATTTTTTAAGCACGATGTTGCGCCCCAGCAGTTTCGCGGCTTGAATTCCGGCATTATTGATAAAGTCATAATCCTGGGAGGTGCTTTCCGCGGTATGGCTGAGGATCTCTTTGATATTCCGGTTATAATCCCTCTCAAGCTCGGGCAGTAATTTATTGCGGATCTTATTGCGCAAATAGATATCCTGGCGGTTTGTGGGGTCGAGCCTGGGAACGAGTTTTTTTCTTTTTAAAAAAGCGTTGATCTCTTTGCGTTTGATCTCGATCAACGGGCGGATGACCGGGAAGCCGTAGATCTCTTTTTTAGGCAGTATCCCGGAAAGTCCGGAAAGGCCTGATCCCCGCAAGATCCGCATCAGCACGGTTTCCGCCTGGTCATCGAGATTGTGGCCTAAAGCGATCTTATCCGCCTTTGTATCTTTAGCAACTTTAAAGATAAAACCCAGACGGGCGTTCCGGCAGATCTCTTCCAGCGAGCCTTTCCCGGATATTTCTTTGATATTTATCTTTGCGGAGGTCACCGGGATATTCAAGCTTTTAGCTGTCTTTTCCACGAATTTCCGGTCACAAGCAGAGCCGCGGCGCAGCATATGGTCCAGGTGGGCAATATGCAGTTTTAGCCGGAATTCCTTTTTTAGAAAGTTCAAAGTATGAAGTAAAGCCAGCGAATCCGGTCCTCCGGATACCCCGATAACTACAGAATCGCCTTTTTCCAGCATTCTGTATCTGTGGATCGTTTTCCTGGCTTTTTCGATAAACATAGGATCAGTATAGCATCGATTGTTTTTAATTCAATCAAATTTGAGAAAGCAAAGGCTCTTTCCTGACTCGTCAGAGCCAAAAAAGAGCCTTTGCAATTTAACAAAAAACTATCAGAACGACCAGTTAGCGATGACCATGATCTCAAAAGGTTTTTTATTTCCGTTGTAGTTCCCCAAACCGATCTGCAGGCCGTTAAGCGATTTTGTATAGTTGACCAGACCCAGCTGGAAGCCTTCCATTTTCTCGGCGTAGTTG
>JBFZAG010000162.1:0-20361 GCA_041309145.1 Candidatus Omnitrophota bacterium
GAAATGCTCTCCCAACTGAGCTACAGCCCCAAATATTGCAATTATCCTAAGTATTTACCTAAATTCATATCCCCTGCTGAATATCGGCGATATTATATCATAAGAAAGTTTTAGCCGCAAAATATCTTAACTATTTGTTTTATACCTAAAAACGATCCGCTCTAATACAATCAATAAGGCATAGCCGATATTATGGATTAAAAGCACGGGAAAGCTCAGTAATTTTGCCGTAACGGGGATCTGCTCGCAGGTCAATATTTCTTTCGAAAATCTAAAAAGCGGAAAAATCTTATCAATCGATTTCGATCCGGAGGCGAGATTATTAAGCAAACCTCTTTTTAATTGTCTTTTATGCGCTCTGGAAAAAAGGAATTTATCAATTTCATAGTATTTTCCATAAACAAGCGTTTTAGCTACTATGGCCAGATCTTTAGCGTGAAAATCCTGCTCATCCACGCACTTTGATAGGATATCCCTTTTATAAAGAGAATAAAAACGGGAATTGTCCCGCCAAGCATAAAGGTACTTTACAATATTGCTAATGACTCCGGACATCAACGGATATGTATCTCTGGGGACATGCCAAAGGCGTTTAGAAATAAAGGCGTTGTTAAAAAACCTGACTTTCGATATGCTGGCGATAATGTTCGCGTCCTTGCTGAACGACTTTAGATTTTCAGATAAAAAATCCGGATCCCAGATATCATCCACGCCTGCCCACATAAAATATTCTCCCCGGGACTGCTTTAAGACATAATTAAAATTCCATAAAGCCCCCATGTTTTGGGCCTGCCTGAAATAGATTATCCTGTTATCTCGAGATTCATATCTTTTGCATATTTCTTCGGTATTGTCGGTTGATCCATTATCGGAAAGAATCAACTCAAAATCAGTGAATTTCTGGGCTAAAAGCGAATCCAGAGCCCTGCAAATCAGTTCTGCCCCATTAAAAACCGGCATACCTATGCTTACTTTTGGAACAGGTCTTCTCTCGCTTAAAAGATCGTTCATCTTTTTCAGATATCAGGAGTTATATTTTTAAAATCGATTTTAAGGAAGAACAAATATATTTAATTTCTTTTTGGGATAGATTTAAACCGCTAGGCAGATTAATTCCGGATTTGGATATATCATAGCTGACCTTATTATCTTTCTTTGCTATATTCGCTTGCTTTAAATGCTTATAAGCGGGCAGGGAGCTCAAAGGGTAAAAAAACGGCCGGCTATCGATTTTTCTCTTGCTCAAATAATCGATCAACACTTCCTTTGAGATATTGTATCTTTTTCCGATAATGGCAGTTACCATCCAATAAACATTCTTAGTTCCCGGGTCCTGATAATTCAGTTCGATGCCCGGCAGACCGGATAATTCCCGAGCATACAAGTCAAAAATTCTGCGTTTACGTTCCAGAATCTCGTCGATCCGCTCCAATTGAGCTAAACCAAGCGCAGCCTGAAGGGCGCTCATTTTGTATTTATAAGCTATTTCCGAATTAAAGAACATTCTGCGCCCTGGTTTTCGACCGTGGTCGCGCAGAAAAAGACAGCGCTGGTAAATATCCTTGCGGTCTGTGACCAGCATGCCCCCTTCACCAGTAGTCATAGTTTTAGAGCCATGAAAGCTAAAAACACCCGTATCGCCGAAACTCCCGGCCATGCCTTTTTCATATTGCGCGCCCATTGCTTCCGCGGCATCTTCAATAACAGCTATTCCGGCGCTTTTTGCAATACTGCGTATTGCTTTCATATCCGGCATGTTGCCATAAAGGTCAACCGGTATGACCGCTTTAGTCCTTTTGTTGATCATTTTATCAAAGCTGGAAGCCGATAAACACCAAGTATGGCGCTCGATATCGGCGAAAACCGGCTTCGCTCCGACATAACTGATCGGCGCCGCCGTGGCGATCCATGTAATATCGGGAACTATAACTTCATCTTGAGCTCCGATACCCAATGCCAGTAAAGAAAGATGGATCGCCGAAGTGCAAGAAGGAAGAGCGATCGCGTATTTTTTCCCCACGTAATCGGCAAATGCCTTTTCGAACCGCTGGTGATAAACACCTGCGTTATTGTACCAGGCATTCTTTATTGCATCTGTAACGTATTTTATCTCTTTCGAGGTGATCCATGGACCAGCAACGGGTATTCGATCCATTATTTCCTCCCTAGATCTTCTATACATTTTAAATAACCGCCTGGCGCTACCGTAATCAGCAATTTATTCTCGATATCCCGATCCACAACGAACCTGCTGTTCGATTTCAGAAATTGCCTGACCGCTATTTTGGGATTATTCTGCTTATTCCAAGGGCGGTCAGGAAATGAATCTTCGTCCATATCCTCAATCACCGTATCAAAAACCACCAAATAACTTCCTTTTGTAACTAGCGGCGAATACAACTGCAGTTCTCTCAATACGTGGTTGTGCGTGTGATTGGAATCCAGCGCAACCAAGACTTTCTTTCTTTTTTTCGCAAAGCTATTGACTTTCTGGACAATATCAGGTTCCAGGGATGATCCCTGCAGCAGAACTATCCTTTTAAACATAGGATGTTTCTCGATCTCTGTTCTATTGTGCTTACGAATATCAACATCAATCCCGATCACTTTTCCTTTATTGCCGATCAGTTCCAACAGAGAAGCGTAGAAAATCAGGGAACCGCCATGGGCAATTCCAGTCTCTACGATCAAATCCGGCTTCACCTTCCAAACGATCTCCTGTATCGCCACCATATCCTGAGGAAATTGGATAATCGGACTTCCCAACCAGGTAAAATTGTAAGTATATTTATACTTGGCGGTATAATTAAGAAATTCTAGCCCCAGTTTCTTGGCTTTCTGATCCTTAGACATTTTGTTGATATCTATTGAGCGCTTTAAAGTGAAATCCGCCCAGAAATTCATAATTACTCCTTCAGCCAGGAATGGTTGTTAAAAAATTTCCGTTTCACCAAACTCATTCTTGCTATGCATAATTCGCCATCGACAGCCTTATTTAAACGATCAATAACATAATGCGTTTCCCCATGCTCCTGTTTCTTTATGCATTTATAGATTTTGTCGCGCGAAAAACCGACAGATTCATAGAGAGCGATCGCTTTAAGATTATTCGAGAAAACATGCAGGCATATACGGTCGACCTTAAGAGTCTTATATATCCAATTTATAAAGGATACAACTGAAAAAAACACAAGTTTGCCATCACCGCCCCTCTCTCCACGGATTAAATTATCGAACTCAGCGCTATCATCCGAAATATTGCAAACACCCACATTGCCTATGGCTTTGTTTTTTTCGTCTCTCATCAAGAAGATGATCCTGGCATCATCACTGACAATAACACTCTCCAACCATTTTTTTGTTCTTTCATCGCTAGGAACAAACTGCGAAAAGAAATTACCGGCAAATCTTTTTCTCCATCGGGTCAACGCCGAAATAACTTCCTGATCGAGACATGACCGGTTATTGATGGGGCACAAAGACCCGATTATCGCTTTTTTATCGTTAATGACCGGGATATTCCCCCCCCCATCAGGAAACCCCATATCTTTAAGAGCTCTTATTATCTTCCTTTGTTCTTCGCTGACCATCAGTTTATACCTATACCATCTTTCTTATTCTTCTAAATATTTCCCCTCCTGCCGGAAGATTCTTTACAGCTGCGCCAAAATTCAAATACAGATATTTCAAACATGGATCTGCCAAGTTACAACGTAACCACAATTTAAAGTACTTTCTTTTTCCGCCTGGCGGTAAAGTTTTACTTCTGGCCGCGCCGATAGCCCTGGGCAAACCCGAAGCAACACAAATCGGACAGATCGGATCGAGTGATTTTTTCCTAAAAATCTCCTCCGAGGACATTTCAAGAATATTGCCCAGAACATGCTCCCGATCAAAAGAACTCATGCCGCAACAAAGCAATACTTGCCCGTTCTCATCGATAACAAGCTGATCCTTCATAAAACAGAGATACTCTTGTGAACGCTGTTTATGATAATCCAGCTCACGGTATATATAATCAAGAAAAAGATCTTTCTGGGCCTGTACTTGTCTGGCTCCGGCCAATCGTCCTTGGGAAAAACTCAGCATTTCCGACAAATCATTTAAATAAGCGACATTCGGAAGAAAACGGATACCCGGACGGTCAAAATACTTGTAAGCTTGCCAAAGCTCGTTTTCATTGAATCTATAACGATGCCAGGAAATACTTATTTTCGTATCGGGCGAGGCTTTACGTATCTTTATATAAAGGTCCTCGAAATTTTCCAGGGTTTTGTATAACGACGCGCCGTGGATCCGGCCATAACTTTCCTGGCTAAAACCGGACAAGCTGAATATCACGCCGCTGATCACGGAAAGCAGATCCTTGTCTATCTCAGGCATAGCGATAAAGTTAGAACTGATGTCGGCATACAATCCGTTCTTCTTCAAAATACTGAGAATAGAGTTAATCTCGGGATTCAAGAAAGGCTCTCCCCAATTATATAGCTTGACCGTGGAAACATGCTCGCGATCAAAAAGCTTAAGCTTGAGGAGACGGTCCAAAATCCGCTCAAACAATTCAGCGGACATGTTCTGGCCGGAAAACCTTTGCTCAAAACGCTGCCGGGCGCAATACGGACACTTCGCATTGCATTTTCCGGATATCTCGATATAGAGATCCAATGGTTTATTCATGGCCGGCTTGACCGGTTTCGCCCCTGCGGCGAACTAAAGGAACGCAGGATTTATCCTTGGAAGAAATCGTTAAATTTTTAACCGGCCATTTAATGGCCAATACCGGATCATCCCATCTCAGAGCCCTGGAGCTTTCCGAATGATAAAACTCGGAAATCTGATAAAAAACAATCGTATTGTCTTTTAAGGTCTGAAAACCGTGAGCGAACCCTTCCGGAATATAAAGCATTCTATGGTTCCGGTCGCTCAGTTCCAGTCCTATCCATTGCAGGTAAGTCGAAGAACCCTTTCTTAGATCGACAATCACGTCGTATATCGAGCCACAGACACAGTTGACCAGTTTAGACTCTTTATGGGGGGCTATTTGGTAATGCAAACCGCGCAAAGTCCCTCTTTTTTTATTATAAGAAAAACTGGCTTGTTTGATCGGTAGTCTTAGACCTTTCGCAGCAAATTCTTTACGACAAAAACAACGGGCAAAGAAACCGCGGGCATCTTTTCTTATCCCAGTATCGATAATATAAGCACCTTTTAATTTAGTCTGTTTAAAAGTCATTTTAGACGATCAATATTTTAGGAACAGGAATGACGAACATGCCTCCCCATTGACGGATAAAAGACAACTGTTGCGTTATCTCATCTTTTATGTTCCAAGGAAGAATAAAAACATAATCCGGTTTTGTTTCTCTGATCCTCTCCGGTTTATCTATAAAGATATGGTTTCCGGGAAGATACCGCCCTTGTTTATACGGACTCCGGTCAACCGTATATTCGATAAGGTCATCTCTGATCCCGCAATAATTAAGCAGGGTGTTGCCTTTTGCCGGAGCGCCGTAACCGACAACGGCTTTATTCTCTCTCTTTGCGCTGACCAAAAAATCCAGGATATCGCGTTTAGCCTGTTCAACCTTATTCTTAAAACCAAGATAAAAATCCAAACTCCCATAACCAGAGCTGTTTTCTTTTCTCTCTAGCTCGGCTATACTCGGCGGAACTCTATCCAGGCGGTTATCGGCATGCCGGGCGTAAATGCGCAAAGAGCCTCCGTGGGTTGGCAATTCTTCAACATCAAAAATGGTTAAACCGTGCGACTCAAATATCTTTTTTACAGCGCAAAATGAGAAATATGAAAAATGTTCGTGGTAGATTGTGTCAAACTGCACATTGTCGATCAAACTCATAAGATGCGGAAATTCCATAGTGATCGCCCCGCCTGGCTTTAAGATAATTTTCAGCCCCGCGACAAAATCATTTATATCCGGGACATGCGCCAATACGTTGTTACCTAAAATCAGATCAGCGGATTTTCCCTCCAGAAACAGGCGGTTAGCCAGCTCAATGCCGAAAAACGAAATTTCGGTAGGAATGTTTTTCTGCAGAGCGACCTTGGCGACATTGCCAGCGGGTTCAATGCCTAAAACCGGGATACCTCTAGCAAGAAAATACTGCAAAAGATAACCGTCGTTGCTGGCAATTTCAATTACAAAAGAATTCTTGCCGATATTCAGCAAAGGAACGATTTTCTCGACATAATCCTGAGCGTGTTTTAACCAGGTATCGGAATATGAGGAGAAATAAGCGTAATCGGTAAAAATCGCGGCAGGAGTCTCAAACTCCGGCAGCTGCACCAAAAAACAATTATCGCAGATATATACATCAAGAGGATAAAACACCTCTTTGCACTGGAGTTGCTCTTTTGTCAAGTAGCTATTAGAAAGCGGTGAAGCACCCAAAGAAACAAAAACATGTACTAACCGAGAATTACAGAACCTGCAGTTTATTTGTTGAGGTTGTCTTACTTCCAGACCTTCCAAGGGGCATCTCCTGTCTGCCATAATCTTTCCAACTCAAGCTTATCCCTTAAAGTATCCATACAACTCCAGAATCCGTTATGCTTGTAAGCATTAAGTTCTTTCTGCGCGGTAAGCCTTTCTATTGGTTCACTTTCCCATACGGTGGAATCGTCTTTGATATATTTAAATATTTCCGGTTCTAAGACAAAAAATCCTCCGTTTATCCATAGACTTTGCCCTTTAGGCTTCTCCTTGAACGACAAAACAGTGTGATTATTATCCAAATCCAAAGCCCCGAACCTGGCATAGGGGACAACCGCGGTAATTGTGGCGCTCCGGGATTTTTTCTTATGAAAACTCAAAAGCTCTTTAAGGTTGACGTTACTCAGGCCGTCGCCGTAAGTCAACATGAACCTTTTGTCGCCTATATATTCCCGGACTCTTTTAATCCTTCCTCCGGTCATGGTATTTAGACCGGTATCGATCAGAGTCACTTTCCAGGGTTCAGTCTTTGAGCCAAGGACTTTGATCTTATTTCTGCTCAAATCTATAGTCACATCTTCGGAATGGATAAAATAATTAGTGAAATACTCCTTGATCATATAACCTTTGTACCCCAGACAGACTATAAAATCATTGAATCCGTAGTGAGAATACATCTTCATGATGTGCCAGATGATCGGTTTACCTCCTATTTCTAACATCGGCTTTGGTTTGATATCGGTCTCCTCACTCAATCTGGAACCGAACCCTCCGGCTAGTATGACGGTTTTCATCTTTTGTCTCCTTTAATGAAATTTAGACAAATACCATTCCGCGGTTTTGATCAAACCCTGTTTTAAAGAATATTCCGGACGCCAACCAAGGATTCTCCGGGCTTTCTCAGATGACAAATATTGTTCTTTGATCTCGTATTTAGCCTGGTTCAGGATCCGATACCTCAACCTGCCTCTTTCCGGACATACTTTATTTATTTGTTCTAGCACTGCGGTCACAGCCACCGGCCGGTTAGTGCTGAAATTAAAAGCCTGCCCGGCCAGACCCGGCGCAACAGAACTTCGCGCCAGCATCAGGTAAGCTTTGACTACATCATCTATGTAAATGTAATCCCTGACGAATTTACCGTCGCTGCGGACTAAAAGCGTCTTATTACGGCCTAGACAACGAAAAGCGTCGGGGACTAACCGCGCAAAATTAAAATCTCCCGGGCCGTAAATATTGCCACATCTGCTGATAGTCACAGGAAGACCGTAAGTATGGGCGAAAGCCTGAGAGATCAGATCCATGCAGCTTTTCGAGACGTCATAAGGATGCTTTCCCGCCAAGGCAAAGCTCTCCTTGTAAGGCAGGTTCCGGCATGTCCCGTAAGCCTTATCGCTGGAAGCCGCAACGATCGATCTTATTCTATTACCGCTGCACCGGCATGCCTCAAGCAGATTCCAGGTGCCTCTGATATTAGTATCAAAGCTTAAAAGAGGTTCTTTATTACATCTGCTAACTATGGACTCAGCCGCCAAATGGAAGACCACATCGATACTGTAGCGCCGCAAAACCATTTTTAAGAGCCCCAGATCACAAACGCTTCCTTCAATGATTTTGATCTGCCGGTAATCCTTCTTGGCCAAGACAGTCTCTTGACGGTTGACCTTAATATCTAACCCGATAACTCCGGCATTAAGTCCAATCAGACTTTTGGTGAGATTTGAACCTAAAAACCCCTCATAACCGGTGATCAATACTTTCTTGTTATCCCAGAATTTTTCCATTTTCTCTTAAAAACCGTTAAAACTCCAGCTTTTTCAGATCGGGTTTTATGATCCCGACCGAAAACCCGATGTCCCAGAAAAATATCAGGCTGACCAGTATCCTTAAAAAATAAAAAGCTAAAGAAACCTTACGGACAAAAACAAAAAAGTACAGCCATATCACTGAAAACAAGATCAAAAAAAACACAAATCCCACTTTTAAACTGAGATAAAAAGACAATATGAAAAGGACCAACAAAACCGCTGAAACTGCGAAAAGATAATGGACCTTTCTGAAAAATCCGTATTTCCTGACCATCACCCCCTGGGCCAGGCCGTAGCGGAACATCTTTTCGGCAAATTCTTTCAGGCTGCCGGGGCGATAATGGTAAACGACGGCCCGGGGATTAAATACCAGCGAATAGCCGTTTTTTCTGAGCCGGTAATCCAGATCCACGTCTTCCGCGGTCCACAAAGTCTTAGAGAACCCCCCGACATCCAAAAATGCCTGCTTTTTATACATAACATTGCAGGAAGGATTATGGTCCGTTTTAACAGACTCGGCCCGCGGGCGGCGGAGATACTCGGAAGCGAAACTTATCGAATCCAGGAAGGCTGAGATGATCCGGCCGAACCCCGTTTCATCATCAGGCATGATCTGGCACCCGCCAGCTCCGGCTATACCCGGATCATTAAAAGAACAAACTAGTTCATTTAGCCAGTATCTATCTACTAAGCAGTCGCTGTCGGTAAAAGCCAAATAAGCGCTTTTGGACTCGGCCACGGCGATATTCCTAGAAAGAGCCGGCCCCATATTCTTCTCATTGGTAATAACCCTGATTTTAGGGCCGTATTTACGCAGTATTCCAGCTGTAGCGTCGGTAGAGGCGTCGTCTACGACGATGATCTCAATGTTTTTCCAATCACTTTCCAGAACGGAATCGAGGCATTTCCCTATGGTCTTCTCTCCGTTCTTTACCGTGATTATTACCGCTATGGGATCTTCTTTCATCGGTTGTAAAAGGTTAATTTTTCCCGGAAGAGATTTCTTTGCGCATTAACACGTTTAATTCCAGAAAACGGCGGTTGATGGCATGCAGAAAAAGCCCCATGGAAAACAAAAGAATTGAAATGACCGAAAAAGAAATGATTATTACCGTATCAAAAGTGGTCGCTTCCCCGGGCATCAGATAAATGAATATCCCGAAAGCGGTTACCCCCGTAAGCATGAGAAATGCGACCGAGCCGAACAGTTCCAGCGGCCGGAGGTCCCTGGCCAGCCCCAAAAGGGTCAAAAGGATCAATCCTCCGTCCCGGATCGGGTGCAGCTTGGAGAAACTTCCGTTCGGCCGCTCTTTATATTTTACCGGAACTTCCGCCACCCGCAAATGGCGGTATATGGCTTGAAAAGTCATCTCCATCTCCACCTGGAATTCATGGGTCAGGATCGGCGTATTGCGTATGGCTTCCCTGTTCATAGCGCGATAACCCGAAAGAACGTCCCGGATATTGCGCGCGAACATGAAATTCAGGAGGTTTGAGAAAAATAAGTTCCCCCAGCTGTTCAACTTCTTCATTGCCGAAGCCGAAAAGAACGTCCGCCGTCCGATCACCATATCGGCTTCGTCTTCCAGCAAAGGCCGGATAAGCGCATGTACATCTTCGGCAAAATAGGTATCGTCGCCGTCCGCCATCACAACGATATCGGCTTTCGCCTCTTCGAACATCCTGCGCACGACGAAACCCTTGCCCTGACGTTTAACTTTGATGACCTTGGCGCCGGATTTTTCAGCGATCTGAGCAGAAGCGTCCCGGGAATTGTTATCATAAACAAATATTTCGGAGTCAGGCAGCTCTTTCTTGAAATCGCCGATGACTTTACCGATCGTCTTCTCTTCGTTATAACAGGGCACGAAAACAGCTATCTTCATCTGCTTCTCCCGATTTTCACTCCCATTTTATCTCATAGACCAGGATCCGGTTATCTTCCGGACCTTCCCGGATAAACGGCACAAAGCGCTTAAAGCCTTTGCCGTTTAGAAAATGCAGCCGGAAAAAGACGCTTCTGGCCAGCTCCGGACTTAACAATACCAGCTTATACCGGTCTTTGTTCTCCACAACCAGAGCGGAATGACTGGAATCGCTCCCGGGAAAGCTTTTTTCCAGGATATCTTCGCCTTCAACCGTAAAAAGGCTTTTAGGAACGCGGAATCTTTCTTCATGGCCGGAATAATAATACATCGACTTCTTGGGAACATTATAAATATAGCCGTTGTTAAAGAAAACCAATTCTTCCGGGGATTTGCGCTGATAGGAAATACTGGAAATCGAATGCCTTCGGGAAGCCCATGTGTCGAAATTTTTTTCTCCGATCAAAGAAGCTTGCCGATAATATTCTTCAGCTTGCTGCCGATCAAAACCGAAAGAGCTAAGCTTCGAGAGAATCTCGTTCACGGGTTTCTTATTCCGCAATGCCTGAATAAGGTATACCCTGACGAAATCCCAATTGCCTAAATAGGAAATCGGGTAAATCTTTCCGACCATCGAGGAGTCAGTGATAAAGTAAGCCGGTTGCTTGGGCTTAGAATAGAGGATCCGAGACACCTTTTCCAGCGCCTCAACAGGCAGATGCTCAGCCAGGAAAGATCTTCCCTGTTCCGGCCCGAGCATTATCGCTTTTTTAAGCAGGGAGATGCTTAAAAACGGGTCGGAAACTTGCTGGTTGATGGTCTCAAACGCCGAGTTGCCGCCGTTATTGAGCATCCGCAGGATCCCGATCGCTTCCTCCTCGGAATCAGTCAACAACACTCTGGCCATCCAATAAGCCTGGGGGTTATTCTGGGTCTGGCCGTCAAAGATCACCGCCCGCTCAGCCACAGCCTTGAACCAATCCCCGTAATCCCACCAGGAATTGATCACCGAATCGGCAGGAGTGTGTTTCTTGATCGAGGTCAACACCGAATACCAGGAATCATCCATAAGCGGCAGAGAGCTTTTAGCGGCGTTGTCAGCGCGGAATACCAGAACTACCCCTAAACCGCCGACTAAAAGCGCCAGGGGAATGATCCCCAGCTTCCACTTTTTATTTATCAAAAACCGGTAAATTTCCTCGACTCCCCAGCCCAGGAATATCCCTAAAGGCAAAAGCAAATAGATAGAGAACCTGATCCCCCGGGAACAAAGATAGAACATGGTCAGGAACCAGACCACCAAGACCAGCAGGAACTCCCGTTTCAGGCCTTTGTATTTCTTGATGTTCAAGAATATGCCCAGCATGCAGCATAACATCACTGTCAAAGGAAAAACTCCTCCTATAGCCCTGGCTATCGATAAATAATCTCCGGTCTTCAACTCCCCGACCGTGGATAGAACATTCGGCCAAACCGCCGCAGTCGAAGGTTTATTCAGGATAAGAGTCTCCTTAAACTGAAAGACCAAAGCCCCTAAAGGCATCGGACCCGAGAACAGAATGATCCAGAACGAACCCGCAAGAATGAAAACAACCGGCACGATAAGATGTTTCCTGGCCTCAGCCCAGGTATCCCGGCCGTACTGAAGACGTTCGGAAAGGCAATTGACTAAAACAATGGCCTCATAAACAGCGATTATAGCCAGGATTAACGGCCAGCCTACCCAGGTCGCGCAAAACAGACTTAAAAGAAAAGCGGATAAAATCACCCAGCCAATACTGCGCGGCCAGGAAGAAGAATTATAGGCCAAAATGTATGTCCAGACGATTATGAGCGGGTAAATCATGGTCAAGATATCAAAATCAAACCATCCGGCGCAGGAGCGGGCTATAAAGATCGGGGCGGTTACCACATAAAAACAACAGAGAAATGCCGTAAGACTTCCCCAGTACCGGTAACAAAAAAAGTATAAAACGATTACAAGGATAGATATAAAAAACAGGGGTAAATAGAATAAAAAGTCAAAAAGAACAATAGGTTGGAAAAAATTAAATACTTTATATACTGCCCAGGAAGTGTAATAAAACCAGGTCCACCAACTTATATCGTCGCCCCGGGGAAAAAGCATCAGGTCGTCATGCTGTTTTCCGGCTACTACCCGGTCGCCCACTCTTCCCAAGCGGTCGATATTCTGGACATACCTGGCCCAGTGCCAACCGTCTAATTCCATTAAATATGTCCTGCCGAACTTGTCCTGAAAATTGTCTTTTAACCTGTCAAACTCCTCTTTTTTCTGCTGCTTCAAAATTTTTTTATTTTCTTTTCTGTAATCCGCAACAGCTGCTCCGAACAATTTTGCTTTCGCCGTGTCCGCAAGCCCGGAATATTTATTTTCGATCTCCAAAGCTATTTTCTGCTGCATTTGCTGGTCGACAGTTTTGCCGGCATATCCCATAAAATGAGGCAAAAAAACCGGATAAGACCTGAAGAACAGGGTCAAACTCAATAACGTAAATAAAGACAAAATAATACCCAGCTTATTTTTCATATCATATTCTCCAGATTGAAGTTAATTTGAATTATTATAACATTAATTCGGATTTTGGCAAATTCTAATTATCCAATATTCCGGAAAGAATTACTCTGAAGTGCGGAAAAATTTCATTGGGCGGAAACAGAAGGCATTCTTATGATATTGGTCATATTAACGGCGGGATTTTCCAGGGTTCCGCAGGCAAAAGCGGTTTGAGCGGGATCCCAGCAGGCACTGACCGAAACGTTCAGGCAATTCCCGTTCTGGGTAGCATTAAAAGCCCTGATCTTTTTGGAAATGACTTCGCCGGAAGGAGGGGTAGCCGCGCTTATATTGGGATTATAGTTGATAGTATAAGCTGCGGCAGCGGCATTACAGTTAGCGTCGTTAAAACAGTAACTTATGTTGGAATCAGTGGAATAATTATTCACTCCGTCAGAAAAAGAATCTATAGTGGCCAGCAGAACGCTGGTATTAGCCCCGGAGCCGGTTATATTCAAAGCCGAACTTACCTCATCGCCTATGGCGCCCAGTATATTCTTATTTATATGGCTAAGCACATACATCGCCTCATTCTGGACCCTGGCCCGTTTATCCGAGGCTAAAAACTGCTGCCGGCTGAAAAGTTCGATCCCGTAAAAACCCAGCATGACCATTCCTAAGAGAACTATGCTGATGATCAGCTCGACAAGAGTAATAGCTCTTTCAGAATTTGGTCTCATTCCAGGTAATATTGACCGTCACTTTGCGCAAAGAAGTTCCCGCGGGCGAAGTGTCATTGGTTATCGTATAATTCGGAGTGTAAATAACTCCGTCTAAGGGAACCGCGGTTCCGTTAAAAGGCGGCCGCACGGAAAGATTATTAGTGGTTGCGCAATCCCAATCGGTCTCCCGGACCTCATTTTGAAGAGGGTCTAAAAAAACCGTGGCTAATTGGCTGGCGGATATCCGGGAGCGGCCGTGGGACATATACCCCCTGCTGACCACAAAAACATTGATCAAGCCCACCAGGACCAAGGCCAGGATCATGACCGAAATAATGATCTCCAGCATGCTCAGCCCCGCAGAATTCCTTTTTTCGCGCATTTGACGATCCTTATTTTAGCGAAAACCGATCAAAATCAGGCTGACGGCCTTCTCGCACTTTACCAGGAACACGCAGTCGTATTTTCCTGAGTTTCATTAATGCAAAGAACCGTTGAGCCCGTTTTCGGTCCGCTGGTGCGTCGGGCTCTGGCGCTGAAAGTGGTATTAGCCGGGGAGTTGGTTACAACCTTATATTCCCAATTAAGATTGGTAACGGGAAGCAGCAACCTTAGAAAATTATTTACTTCAGCGGTGTTAGCGCACCCTCTGTAGCCGCCTAATTCCATCCGGTAAACCTTTTCACCGGCGGCAATAAGCTTCAAGTTAGCCTGGGCTTCCCTTTCCGCGGTCTGCTCTTTAGGGCCGGTCAAACTACCCAGCCCTAAAGAAGCGAGAATCCCGACGATCACGCAGACTACAATAATCTCCAAAAGCGAGATCCCTTTGACCGCTTTAGGCATATTTACCCTGAGAAATTAATATATTCCGCTGTTAATGGAAACAGCCGTTCCGTTGGAAACATTCACTACAAGCGCGATCCAAGGGGTGCCGGTTCCCGAATAATTCGGGATTTTTCCGCTAGCTGTACATCTGGTAGCGTTAATCACTGCATTGTTAGCGTTAGTTCTGGCTATAGAGTATTGAAAATAATGGCTGGCCCTGCAGCTTGTGGGAACCCCGCTATCAGTGGAATTCATGCTCATGTTATAATTATCTCCGCCGGCAGCTACCTGGCAAACACTGACATCGTTGGATTCCATCCAAAATCCCGCGCAGGCGCTGCGCAACTGCCCTAAGATCTGTTTCGCCTCGGAGCCTCTGGACCTTTCCACGACCGAGTTATACTGGGTCAAACCCAAAGTAGCCAAAACGCCGACAATTATGATGACGATCAACAGTTCCAACAGCGTAAACCCTTTTTTCATGCTTCCTCCTCTTGTTAACTGCCTTTTTTGTTAATCTGAAATATTATACCATCCCCGAAAACCTTGTCAATGCTTTAGTGCTCTGCGCTTACCCCTGGCTGCCGATCTGGCTGATCTTGAAGATCGGCAGAAACATCCCGATAACCATGAGCCCGATCACCACGCCCATGAAAACCAGGATCAGCGGTTCAAATAAAGCCATGAACCTGCCCAAAAACGTCTCCACGTAGCTCTGGTAAAAGTTGTTGATCCGTTTGAACATCTGGGATAATTCGCCGATCTCCTCGCCTATATGGACCATCTGAACGACCATAGGCTCGAAAAAACCGCTTTTTTCCAAAGGATAGCTTAAGGGTTTGCCCGCCCGGACATCCTCTTTAATGGAGCGGATTATCTCTCCGATAACCACGGAACCCACGCTGTTTTCGGTTATTTCCAAAGAATACAGGATCGGCACCCCGCTTTCGATAAGGGTGGACATTTCCGAAGAAAAGCGCTCGATGGAGAGCGCCCGGAAGAACTCACCGAACATCGGCAGGCCGAAGAGGAAACGCTCAAAATTCCTTCTGCCCTCTTTATTCTTGATGTAGCCCAGGAACAAAAAGTATCCAACGACTCCGGCGACTATGAACAACAGGAATGTTTTTTTGATGAAACTGCTGACCGCGAGAAGGACCAGCGTGGGCATGGGCAGGGTTATATCGAAGCTTTTAAAGACTTCGGCGAAAGTCGGAACGATCTTGATGGTCAAAAACAAAAGAGCCACAATTGACCCGATTAAAAGTATGGCCGGATAAATAAGGCTGGAAATCAGCCTTCTCATGAATTCGGCATTCCTTTCCAGATACAAGGCCAGGCGGTCCAGGATGATCGCCAGGTTTCCCGAAGCCTCGCCGCTTTCCACCAGGTTCACCCAGAGGTCAGAAAATATGGTCGGCTCTTTAGCCAGAGCCTCGTGAAAACTTAGCCCCTGCTCCATGTTCTTTTTTAAATTCGCGATAGCCTTGTAAAGCTTCTGGCTGGAGACCTGCTTGGAAATAGTGTCCAGGCTCTTTAAGATAGTAACCCCTGCCCCTAACAAAGTGGCCAGCTGCCTGCAGAAAAGGACCAGGTCATTGCTCTGGACCCCGTAGTGTTTGCGCCCCCGGCCGGCGACTTTCAAGCTCATTTCCGAGGTCAAGGATTCCGAACCTTCTGCCCCCTCAGAGTAAACTTCCAAAACCAGCAGATTCATCGCCTGGATGCGGTTGATCACTTCTTCTTCGTTGTTCCCGTCCATAGATCCGGTTACCCTTTTTCCGGAAGCATCCCTGGCTACATAACTGAATTTACCCATTAATCCACCCCCAGAGTTACTGCGATCGCTTCTTCAAGAGAAGTCGTGCCCAAATCGACTTTTTTCATGGCCGAATCGTACAAAGACTGCATCCCGGTATTCCTGGCCACCTCGCGGATCTGCTGAAATGTGGCCCTCTTGGAGATCATTTCCCGGATCTCGGCATTAACCAGCATGACCTCGGAAATACTCATCCTGCCCTTATACCCCAGATGGTTGCATTTAGGGCAGCCTTTAGGCTTATAAACCAGATCAGCTTTCAGTTTGTAATCGGCAATCTGTTTAGATGTCGGCTCGTAGGCTTCCTTGCAGTCCGGGCAGAGTTTGCGGATCAATCTCTGGCCGACTACGCACAATAAAGAAGGAGTGATCAGGTAAGGCTCGATCCCGATATCCATAAGGCGGTTTATCGCCGAAGGAGCGTCGTTGGTATGCAAAGTGCTTAAAACCAAATGTCCGGTCAGCGCCGACCGGATACAGATCTCCGCGGTTTCCAGGTCTCTTACCTCGCCCACCAGCATTATGTCCGGGTCCTGCCTTAAAAAGCTGCGCAAAGCGCCGGCAAAAGTCAGCCCGATCTCCGGTTTGACCTGGACTTGATTGATCCCGTCCAATTTATACTCCACGGGGTCTTCGATGGTCAGGATATTGCGGCTGGAGTCTTTGATCTCGCTTAACATCGCGTAAAGGGTGGTGGTTTTTCCGCTTCCCGTCGGCCCGGTCAACAAGATCAGCCCGTAAGAGGAGCTCATCGCCCGGCGCAGCGATTCCAGCTGCTTGGCGTCAAAACCCAACTGCCCCAGATCAAGAACGATCGCGCCTTTGTCCAGGATCCTTAAAACCACTTTTTCTCCGTAAATAGTCGGGATAGTGGAAACTCTCAGATCGATCGGCCGCTCGTCGATTTTGACCAGGATCGCTCCGTCCTGAGGCAGGCGTTTTTCGGCGATGTCCAGTTTTGCCAGGATCTTGACGCGGGAGATTATCGCCATGTGCAGATGCTTGGCCGGAGGAGGGATCTCGTAGAGCTTGCCGTCAATACGATAGCGCAGGCTCATCCGGTCCTTGAACGGCTCAATGTGGATGTCCGAAGCCCGCTCGTTAATGGCCTGACGGATGATCAGGTCCACAAGCTTGACCACCGGAGCTTCTTCCGCCCGGGCGATCAGTTTATCCAGACTTAACTCGGATTCCACAACTTCGACAGTGTCTATTTTATGCGCCGAGGTCTCTTCGTAAGAAGCCGAGACCGCGTCCTTAAGCATCGAGGCCTTGCCGTAAAAATCATCGATGGACTTGAGTATGTCGCCCTTGGTGGCGATCACCGGGTTGATCTCGCAGCCGGTCAGTTTCCGGAGATTGTCCAGCAAGATCAGGTCCAGCGGGTCGGACATCGCCACGGTTATGGATTTGAGAGTATGCGACAAAGGCAAAACATAATTCTTCATCGCGTAATCGTGGGGGATAAAATTCTCCAGTTTCTGGCCGGGGCTGGGCTTGAGCATCCCGGTGCCCAGGGTAAAATAAGGTATGCCCAGCTGCTTGCCCAGGACGCGGACGATCTCTTCTTCTTTAGTGATGCCCAACCTGACGATTATCTCGCCCAAACGCCCGCCTTCCTGCTTTTGGACGTTGATAACTTTCTCAAAGTCGGCTTGAGAGATCAAACCTTCTTTGATCAAAAGCTCGCCCAGCTTGAGATATTTTTCTTTGGCCATTAACGTTTGTTTCTTTCGGTTTCAAAAGTGTTGAGCAGGTCGATTATTGCCTGCTTGCGGTTAGGCGCAGCCAGCGATTGCGGTGATTGATAAGCTGAACCGGCGGTCAGGGGCTGACCGCCCTGAGCCAGCCTGATCCCTCTTTCTTTCATGATCCTGGGGGTGATGAAGACCAAAAGCTCCCTTTCCAGATTCTTGCTGACGTCTTTACGCCTGAACAGCGCTCCCAGGATCGGAATATCCCCCAGGATCGGGAGTTTGCTGTCGACTTCCTGTTTCTCCTGATGGATAAGGCCTCCCAGGACCACGGTTTCACCGTCAAAGACTTTGATGATCGATTTTGTGCTTCTGACTTCGGGATCGCGGGCCTGTTGAGTCGTGGAAGTGATCACGGTGCTGGCGGTGGTGGAGCTGGTTTTGGGATTGATGACCAGGTTGATCTCCCCGGTCTCCAGGTTGATCTGCGGGGTGACCCTCAAGAAAATCCCGATACCTTCGGGGGTCAGGCTTAAAGAAGTGGCCCTCTGGTACTCGGTAGAGGTTATAGTCGGGCCTCCGACGATAGTTTCGGTCTTGAGCTGCGAGCTGACGATCTCGTCTTTAGTAATGCCGATTTCCGCTGTTTCATTGTTTAAAGTAAGGATCCGGGGCCTGGCCAGATATTTTGTGTCCGACTGCTGGTTAAAGTAATCCAGGACCATAGCCAGAGTCCTGCCCATAATCACGTTTCCGGCGACATCGGGGGTGCCGAGGTCAGCTCCTCTGAGATCCAGGTTGCCGATAAAAGATTTGGAGTTTCTCAACGGCGAGCTCAGAATAAAGGTGAAAGGATTCGGCTCTGTCGCCGTCCCGAAATGGAAGCCCATCTTATCCACGACATCCTTGTTGACATCCAGCATCTCGACTTCCAGCATCACCTGGGGCTGGGGAATATCCAGGAGGGTTATGACCTCGTCGATAACCGGGAAACGGCTGGAAAGATCGGTGATGATAATACTGTTAGTTTTGTTGTCTTCGGATATCTTTCCGTTTTTGCTTAAAAGCTGCTTTAAAGCGTCCAGGATATTTGTCCCGGACTCATTAGCGGCGGAAGCGCTGGCTCCGCCGTCGGAAGTGCCGGAAAGCTGGCCGGAAGTCACCGACGCTCCAGTAAAAAGTTTAAGCTTCTCCTTTTCCAGGTTGGCGCTGGAAACGCTGCGGAATTTAAGCTGGTAGACTTTGGTCACCATTTCCGGCTCCATGACATCGTCGGCGTAATTCACGGTGAAAATATTGGCGTCTTCGTCATATTCGTAGTTAAGTTTATTCGCTTTGAAGATCCTGACCATGGCTTCCTGTATCGGGACGCTATCCAGATATAAAGTGACCTTGCGGTCCCTTAACGCCTCAGAAGCGATAAAATTCAGCCCTGACTGTATAGAAAAGATTTTTAATACATCCTTGAGGTCCGCTTCCTGCAGATCCATGGAAACCGTTTTTTCGGAATCGATCAAAGACGAAAACCCGGTTTCGGCGTTAAGCCTGGAAATGAGGATCGCCAGAAAAAAAATTATGAAAAAACCGGATAACCTGAAATTATCTCTCATGAATTTCCTCCTTTTTTACGTCATTTGTATTAGAAGAAGCTCCTAAATTTGCGGAGGCAGGCGAAGACAGAGAAAACTCTTTGTTGCTGTAGAATACCCTGATCAGATCTTTTTCAATGCTGACTACCTGCGCCCCCTCTATCTTTTCACCGACTTTGACGATCTTATTATTGATTATCGCCTGAGGAAACCTGGCGCCCCAGAAAATACCCTGAATCTTCATTTCCGGCAAAGGAACATCGGCAGCAACTGACATATCGCTGACGGTATTAGTTAATATTTCGCTCTGTATGGAACTGGTAAAAGGATCCCGCAGTTTTTCGGCGGAATAAGCTACTACCGATTGAATACCGCCGCCGCCCCCCTCAGCTTTATCGGGGTTCGGCTCCTGGGCCAAAGGGCAAGAAACAAAAACAGCTGAGAAAGCCGCCAAAGCCAGGAAACCTAAAACAAACCTGATTTTTGTTCCGCGGGTCACCCGGCTCATTGATTGATCATAATAGTATAAACCATCAGCGAAGCGGACATTGAATTCGGGTCGCCGCTGACATTGTTATGGATAACCAGATCTTCTACCATGTAAGTATCCGGGGAATTCTCCAACAGGCTTATGAACTTCCCTATCTGATGGTAATCTTTTGCCGACAATGTCAGCTCGTAGGGATATCTGGTGTAAACACCGCTGACAATTTCTTTCAGGGGATTAATTTTGGAGATCTGCACCGGGACGCTCTTGGCCAGGTCGCCGATCCTGTCCATACCCGTTGTGGGCTCTTTGTTATTTATGTCTTTTTTTAACTTTTCCAGTTTCTTCTCCCTCATGCCGATCTGGTCCAGGACCGCGTTTTTCTCTTCTTCGACGGCTTTCTGCGACATAATAGCCTGGATTTCTTTTTCTTTGCCCTGGTAAACTTTCCAGGAGATGACCACGGCCGCGATCAGAATAACCGCGGTCAGGCCGTTTTCCTTAATTTTGGCTGTCAAAACCGTATCGCTCACTTATCAGCTCCTGCATTCGATCACAAAGTTGGTTAAATTCACCCGCCCTGTC
>JBFZAG010000163.1:0-6501 GCA_041309145.1 Candidatus Omnitrophota bacterium
CCGGGTGGTCCGCTCGTCAAAAACCGTGACCCGGAAATGCGGCTTTTTAATGGGATTTTTCCCGATCCTTCTTAAACGTATTCTCACTGCCATTTGGATCCTCCTCTTTAAAGTTATTTTGTTATTGCCTCAAACAAGGCTTTTGCTTTGTTGACCGTCTCATTGTACTCATTTTCAGCCCGGGAATCTGCTACGATCCCCGCTCCGACCTGGATATAAGCGGTGTTGCCTTTGACGCAGATGGTCCTGATGGTGATGCAGGTATCCAGATTTCCGGAAAAGCTGAAATACCCTACGCTTCCGGCGTACGGGCCGCGGCGGGAATTTTCCAGCTCATCGATGATCTCCATGGCCCGGACCTTAGGGCTGCCGGAAACAGTGCCGGCAGGAAAACTTGCCCGGAGCAGGTCGTAAGCGTTTTTATCCCGCCCCAGCGTCCCGCTGACTTCGCTGACAATATGCATGACGTGCGAATAACGCTCCACCGACATAAAGTTATCGACTTTGACCGAACCGGTCCGGCAGACCCGGCCGATATCGTTGCGGCCCAGATCGACCAGCATCAAATGTTCGGCCTTCTCTTTTTCGTCGTTCAAAAGCTCTTTCTCCAAAGCCAGGTCCAAAGATTCGTCTTTGCCTCTGGGCCGGGTTCCGGCAATAGGCCGGGTGCGCGCCAGTTTGTCCTCACAGCGCACCAGAAGCTCAGGCGAAGAACCGATCAAAGTCATTTCCTTCAGTTTAAGAAAGAACATATAGGGCGAAGGATTCAAACTGCGCAGCCTTCGGTAAATATCAAAAGGGCTCTTCTGGATCTGAGCCTTAAATCTCTGGGATAAAACGACCTGGATGATATCGCCCTTTTGGATATGCTTTTTGGCTTTATTAACTATAGCACAAAATCTTGATTTTTCAAAATTAGAAGTTATTTTTATTTTCGCCCCCGGTTTGCCGGGCTCCAGGGCTTTTTTGCCTAAAGGCCTGGCCAGATCGTTCTCAATGGCTTTGATCTTCTTTAAAGCCTGCTCGTAGATCTTTTTAGCCCGGGAATGAGAGATCTTCTTTCCGGCCTGAGGCAGAAAACAATTAGAGACTATTTTTATGGTGTGGTTTATATGGTCAAACAGCAGGATCGTATCGGTCAGGATAAAGACGGCGTCCGGAAGCTTAAGCTGGTCAAGGTTTTTGTCCGGCAGCTCTTCAAAGAACCTGACGCAATCATAGCCCATGAACCCTACCAGGCCTCCGTAGAAACGCGGCAGCCCCTTGACCTGTGCCGGCTTGAACCCGGACATCAGCTTTTCGACCGCCTTCAAGGGATCGGACCCCTTCGGGGAGCCGCAAAGATCGTCCTGGCAGATCCCGAAGCTGTCGCAAAGAAACTCGCGCTTGTCCCGGCAGATTATTTCAGTCCGCCCGGCTTTGCTTTTGAAAACCAGGCTCGGCCTGGTGCCCAGAAAGGAATACCGGGCGATCTTCTCCCGGCCTTCCACCGATTCCAGCAAGAAAGCGTAATCGTCCTTTTCCATTTTCAAAAAGCTGGAGACCGGAGTATCCAGGTCAGCGCTGATCTGCTTATAGACCGGGATGACATTGGAGGAGCGGGAAAGCCGGATAAATTCTTTTAATGGCGGATAGAACATCACGATCAAACAACCCTTCTGTAAAAACACGACCTGTTGCCGGTATGGCAGGCAGCTCCGACCTGGCGGACTTTGATCAGCAAGGCGTCCATGTCGCAGTCAAAAGCCACGGATTTGACGAATTGGAAATGCCCGGAGGTCCGGCCTTTGAGCCAGTATTCTTTCCGCGATCTCGACCAAAAACAGGTCTTGCCTATTTTAATGGTCCTTTTTAAAGATTCCCGGTTCATGTAAGCGATCATCAGAACTTCATTGTTCTTGTAATCCTGGATTATCGCCGGGATCAATCCTTTTTTGTCGTACTTAAGCGCTTTGAGATCGAACGCGATTTTCTTTTTCATGTTCTTATTGCCACTCCTTTATTTTTCAGATAGCTTTTCAGGTCTTTGATCGAAAGTTCTCCGTAGTGGAACAAAGACGCCGCAAGCGCAGCGTCGGCTTGACCCTTAATAAACACTTCATAAAAATGCTCGAGTTTGCCCGCGCCTCCCGAAGCGATCACCGGGATATTCACGGCGTTTGTTACCGCTTGGGTCAGTTCCAGGTCATAGCCGTCTTTAGTCCCGTCGCAATCCATGCTCGTCAGAAGGATCTCTCCCGCTCCCAGCTCCGCCGCCTGCCTGGCCCATTTCAGCGCATCCAGACCGGCAGGGGTCCTTCCTCCGTTGATAAAAACCTCCCACTTATCGTTTCTTATTTTCTTGGCGTCGATCGCCACCACTATGCACTGGCTTCCGAAACGCATTGAGCTGTCTTTGATCAGTTCGGGAAACTTCACCGCCGAAGTATTGATCGAGACCTTGTCCGCTCCGGCGTTAAGCAGGTTGCGGATGTCCCGGGTGTCGCTTATCCCGCCTCCGACGGTAAAAGGCATGAAAATGTTTTGGGCGATATTTTCCACCAGGCCGATCAGGGTCTTGCGGTTCTCAAAGCTCGCGGTGATGTCCAGAAACACCAGTTCATCCGCTCCTTGAGCGTCGTAGATCCTGGCCACCTCCACCGGGTCCCCGGCGTCCCGCAGCCCTAAAAACTTTACCCCTTTGACCACCCGGCAGCCCTTGATATCCAGGCAAGGGATTATTCTTTTGTTCAACATTAATTAGAGGCCGGATTCTGCAGATAGGTCGAAAGTATTGCCCAGGTTCTTTTGCCTACTTTTCCGTCGGCATCCAAAGCGTTAGCCTTTTGAAAATCCCTGATCGCCTGGCGGCTCTTTTTCCCCAGCTTGCCGTCGGGAGTCCCGGGGTCGAACCCGGCGTTGATCAAAGCGATCTGGATATCTTTTCCTGAAGGATGCTCGGTAGATACTTGCTGGCGCCGCTTTGAAGCGGAATATCTTTCTTCCGTAGTGCTGCTCAAAGTCTTTCTCAGGCTGTCGATCTCCGCGTCCTTCTGCTGGATCTGCACCTGGAGATTCTGCATCTGGATCTTGAGATTTTCATTTTCTTTCGAAACCTTTCCTCCCGTAGTTGCGCAGCCCGATAAAAACAGCGCTAAGACTCCGGACAACAAAATAAACATCGACCCTTTTTTCATTTCACTCCTCCTTTTTTCCCGGAAATGCTGATAGCTTCTTTTAAACTGAACTTTTCCTCGTATAAAGCCTTGCCGATTATCACCCCGACCACCCCGTCTTTTTCCAAAGCTTTCAGCCGGAGAATATCGTCCAGGCTGGATACCCCGCCGGATGCGATCACTTTCAACCCGGAACTTTTTGCGATATCCTCAAGCCCATCGATATTCGGCCCCTGCAAAGTGCCGTCCTTCAAAATGTCGGTATAGATCAACTCGCAGAACCCGGCTTCTTTCAAGCGGCAGGCAAAATCCAGGGCGCTTAAATCCTTTTTGGCGCTTTGCCAGCCTTCGGTCAGAACTTTGCCTTTTTTCGCGTCAATGCTGACGATTACCCTTTGTTGAAATTCTTCGAAACTGGATTTGAGGAATTCCGGGTCTTGCGCCGCCCTTGTCCCTAAAACCACCCTGCTGACCCCGGCATCCAAAAGTTCCTTGATAGTCTTTAAGCTCCTTACCCCGCCGCCGAACTCAACGGGCACATCCACGCTCCTTATGATCTCCTTAAGCGACTGCAGATTTTTGATCTCTCCGCTTAAAGCGCCGTCCAGATCGACAATGTGGATCAATTCCGCCCCCTGCTTCTGCCAATGGCGGGCGACAGTTACCGGGTTGCGGGAATAGATGTTGCTGGCCTCAGGCCTGCCCTGAAAAAGCCGGACCACATTTGCGTCTTTAAGATCTATAGCCGGGATTATTATCATAGCCTGCCTCTTTTATAATTTGACGAAGTTTTCCAATATTTGCAGCCCCGCTGACTGGCTTTTTTCCGGGTGGAACTGGGTGGCGAAAATATTTTCCCGCCAGATGATCGAGGCGAAATCCTCGCCGTATTCGGTGCTGGCGGCGACGGCCGAGCTGTCCCCGGGCTTAGGATAATACGAGTGGCAGAAATAGACGTCGCTGGCTTCTTTGAGCTTTTTAAAGAGCGGGCAGTCGATCTTTTTGATCTTGATCTGATTCCAGCCCATATGCGGGACTTTGAGCTGCCCGTCAGTCTTAAATTGCTTTACCCGGCCTTTTAAAATCCCCATTCCCGGGCTGTCCGGGGATTCTTCGCTGGATTCGAACAGTAAGTGCATGCCTAAACAGATGCCCAGGAAATCTTTCTTATCCTGGATATGCTCGGCTATAGCCGAAAGAAGGCCGCGCTTGCGCAGCTCGGCCATGGCGTCGCCGAAAGCGCCCACCCCGGGTAGAACAAGTTTGTCCGCCTTTTTGATCCGGGCGGGATCGCTGGTCACCGCGACCTTGGCGCCCCGGGTCTCTAGGGCTTTCTGGACGCTGTGAATGTTGCCCATGCCGTAATCGATTATCGCGATCATTGTATTACCTTATGGATTTACGGGTCCTGTCTTGTCGGGTATTCGCAGGGACGCTTGTCCTGCCCAGCGTGCAGGACTGCGCTCTGCGTCAGCCCTGCGCTCTGCCCGAAATTTAACCTCGCTTGGCAACCATGCCCGCTCCGGGCTGCCGAAGCCCTGCTCACACCCGACAAGCCACCCGTAAATCCGGAAGGCTTGCCCATGTTTGAGCGAATGCTAATCGATGACGCCCTTGGTCGAAGGGACGCCTTTGCGGCGGTGGTCGATCTGGGTCGCCTGGTCCAGCGCTATGCCTAATGCCTTAAAAACAGGCTCAAGAGTTGCATGTAAATCAGAATTAGTATTAATTATACCAACATTTAAATTCATCCCGAGTTGTTTAGCCAAGCCATCAAGAAAATGTCGGGCATATTCAAACTCATAGCCCTGCTTCTTATCAGATGCGGATCCCGGATCTCCGAGCAAGCTCAAGAAACCCCGGCCGTTTATATCCAGGACGACATTAGCGACAACTTCTTCCATCGGCGCTTGAGCAGAACCGATCCTCTTGATTCCTTTTTTATCACCCAGGGCTTTTTTGAAGGCCTGGCCTAAGACCAAGCCGATGTCTTCATTGGTGTGATGAATGTCCACTTTCAAGTCGCCCTTGGCGCTGATCTCCAGATCGAAAAAACCCCAGAAACTGAAAAGCTCAAGCATGTGGTCGAGAAACCCTATGCCGGTATTGATCCTGCTCTTTCCGCTGCCGTCAACAGAAAGCTTAACAATAATATCCGTCTCCGAAGTTTTTCTTTTTACGACTGCGGTCCTTTTTTTCATTTTCTCTCTCCGCGTTATTCAAACCTGGTCTTGACCGAATCCAGATGCTGGGTCAGCCCTTCGATACCGGCGATCTTTTCTAACGGCTCTTTGACTTTTTCCAGGGCTTTCTTGGAATAGCTGATCACATGGATGCTCTTGATAAAATCCGAGACTGACAACCCCGAAAAAAACCTGGCGGTGCCACCGGTGGGCAAAACATGGCTCGGCCCGGCGACATAATCTCCCACCGCGGTCGGGCTGAACGGCCCGAGAAAAACCGCGCCCGCGTTTTTGATCAGTTTGACCAGCCGCTGCGGGTTCTTGACCAGGATCTCCAGATGCTCCGGAGCGATCAGATTAGAGATCTCCGCGGCCTGTTCCAGGTTCTTGGTCAGGATCACCGAACCGTTGATATTGAGCTGGGACTTAACCTGCTGGGCCAGTGCTTTGGAATTGGTGATCAATATGGCTAAGCCTCCGGCGTGTTCAGCCTGGGCCTTGAGATCGGCGATGATGAATTTAGGGTCGCTGGTGCGGTTGGCGATGATCACAAGTTCGGTCGGGCCGGCGATCATATCGATGTCAACGTAGCCGAAAACCTGACGCTTGGCTTCGCTGACGTAAACATTTCCCGGTCCGACGATCTTGTCGACTTTAGGGATAGTCTTGGTGCCGAAAGCCAGAGAAGCGATGCCCTGGGCTCCGCCCACCCTGTAGATCTCATCTACTTTTAAAAGATCAGCCACCACCAGGATATGGGGATTAATCGCCCCGGATTTATCCGGAGGGCTGATCAGAACGATCTTTTTCACACCGGCGATCTTAGCCGGCAGGACGGTCATATAAACCGTAGAGACCAACGGCGCGGTCCCGGCCGGGATATAAACTCCCACTTTTTCCATCGGCTGGAAATGCTCGCCCAGCACCAATCCGTCGCTGTCCTTCATCTTCCAGGACTTCTTAAGCTCCTTGCGGTAAAAACGGTTGATGTTCTCGATGACTAATTTAAGGCTGGAAACGAAATTAGGGGTGATATTCTGGTAAGCGCCGCTGATCTCCCTTTCGCTGACCCTCAGCTGTTTGGCGGTCAATTTTATCTTATCGAATTTCCGGGTATATTTGAGCACGGCGTCATCGCCGAAGAGCCGGACATCGTCCAGGAC
>JBFZAG010000164.1:0-10518 GCA_041309145.1 Candidatus Omnitrophota bacterium
GGTTTAGGCTGTAATGTCCCCGGAGCTTTAGCTATCCGGGTTTTAGAAGAGCGGCGCGAAAAATTCATTGCCGCCACTTTAATGGCTATTTCTATCCCCTGCATGGCTCAGATCGCGATGATAGTCGGGCTGGTCGGGCACAGGGGAGGGAAATACTTAGCAATAGTTTTTGGAACCCTCTTTTTCCTTTTAATTATCAAGGGCTTGATCTTAAACAGGGTTTTAAAAGGCACAAGCCCTGAAATATTGATCGAGATCCCTCCGTATCGAATGCCGCAGGCCGTAGCTGTGTTCAAGAAACTCTGGATGCGCCTGTCCGGTTTTCTGAAAGAGGCTTTGCCTTTTGTGCTTCTGGGAGTGCTTTTTGTCAATGTCCTCCACGCGCTGAAAATAATAGATCTGTTCGCTTATATCTTCGCCCCGGTTTTAACAAAGTTATGGGGGCTTCCTCAGGAAGCCATCGGGGCATTAATGGTAGGGTTTTTGAGAAAAGACGTGGCCGTGGGAATGCTGGGGCCGCTTAATTTAACCACTAAGCAGCTGGTAGTCGGGTCGACAATTCTGGCGGTATATTTTCCCTGTATCGCTACTTTTGCGGTCCTTATCCGCGAGCTGGGCGTAAAAGATATGGCAAAGGCTGCCGCGATCATGATAACAGTCGCTTTATCAGCGGGCGCGCTGTTGAATTTTTTCCTCCCTTAAAAAATATGCGAAGATTATTCTATTCAGGGGCCATTATTGTAATAAGCGTTATTTTAAGCTCCTGCACAACTGTTCCCCAAAAACCCCCGGCCCAGCTTACCCGGGAGAGCCTTCCGCAGCCGGGAGGGCTTGTTCCAAGGCACGACGTGTTCCATGTTGTAGCGCCCGGGGAGACACTCTGGCGGATAAGCAAGATGTATGATGTGACGATCCAGGATCTTATGCGGGCAAACAGTTTAAAGAACAAAGAGGAACTGAAAAAAGGGCAGCGGCTTTTAGTCCCTGAAGCGGCGCCCATCGCTCCGGTGATCGCTCTTTATCCTTCAAATCAATGGAAATACATTGTTGTTCATCACAGCGGGACAGATAAGGGCAGTTCTCTCGATTTCGATAAATACCACAACAGTAAAGGTTGGAAAGGGGTAGGGTACCATTTTATCATCTCTAACGGCACAAAAGGAAAGCAGGACGGCCAGATCGAGGTTTCGCCGCGCTGGATCAAGCAGCAAAACGGCGCGCACTGCCAGGCCGGGGGCATGAATTATAAAGGGATAGGCGTTTGCCTGGTGGGCAACTTCAATCGAGAAAGGGTTTCGCGAAAACAGCTGGATTCGCTGGTTTATTTAGTAAATACTTTGCGCGAATATTACAAAATCCCGGTTAAGAACATTATCGGTCACAGGCAAGTCAGGGGGGCGAAAACGGATTGCCCGGGCAGATATTTTCCCTGGAACGAATTCAAAAAACGGCTGCATTAAGAAGTATTTCAAGTTTATTTCTTTGCATACTATTTTTTTGCATGAGTTATTTTAAGCGCGAAGGAAAATTCTGCCCGCACCCCTGCCTGCCGGAAGAAAAAATTCCCATTATGCCTGCGGTTTTACAACGGCTGCGCGGGGGAGGCTCGGCAATGCCGCCCAGGGGAGTTTTTACCGGGTTGAAAGCGGCATAGCGGCCAACCGGGCGGGATCTATCGATAATTAAAGTTTGGATGGAGACCGGAAGACCGTTCGAACAAGACGATAAACCCGCCGAATATATTTTGATGCGGCTATAACTTGTTGTAAAATAAGAAGTCGCGATAACCGGAAAATATTGAAGTTGCTAATGTGTTTAATAAGTGCCCATGCGCGATGAGCCACAAGCAACAAATTGATCTCTGAATCCTCTGTGATGGAAAATCTATTTGACGGTAGACAGGTATCGCAGAGGGCTTTTGTTGGGCAGAACGATTGTTGTTATTAGATTTTTTTAAAAAAAGGAGTATAATAAATTGTAGCCACAAAGGAGCCGCAGGAGTGCTTAAAGCAAGCAAATTCAGGGCAATTCTCCAAAAGGGGATTGTCTTTTTTGTTTAGAAAGCAGGTAAAATTGGTCTGGCCAGCCGGGTTCTTGCCTGAGTTTTTTGGATCGCTTATTTGGCCGGTATCGGCTCATCCGTTTTATCATCTGGGCGGAAAAGACGCTGAAGGAGAAATGAGATGGTATTTGCTTTATACTTTTTATATTTCTTAATTTTCGTCCTGATCGCGGTTATTGTTTCCAAGAAAGCCCGTAAAATATCCGGCAGTATCTTTCACGTAATTTTCAGGGTAATAAAATACGCAGTTAATATTATGGTTTTTATAATTGTTTCGGGCTTGCTTTTGGGCCTGATCGCATGGATCATCAGCTTGTTCCCGATATTCCGGGACTGGCTTAATTCAAACCCCGATCAAATAGTCGATAAGATCGCAGGATTGGGCGCGGCTCTTTGTATCGTTATCTTAGTGTTCTTTTTAATATCCGACCTCATAAAAAAATATTTTTTTAAATAAAAGTACCGGCAAAAGAAAGAACATGGTTTTCTTAAACTTACAAATAAAAAAAATACACCTGTTGTATTTGGTCAGTTTTCTGGCCGCGTTTTTGCTTTTCCAGATCGAATTGATCATTTCCAAGATCTTTTTGCCTAAATTCGGCGGCAGCTATTTGATCTGGGGCGCCTGCGTGGTTTTCTTCCAGAGCGTCCTGCTTTCAGGCTATTTATACGCGCATATCGTCGTAGAGAAGACCCGGCTGTTTAAATACAAATATCTGCATCTGGCGCTGATCATCCTGCCTTTATTATTTTTCCCGGGCAGGCCGTTGCCGGAAATCGCGGCGGAAAGCCGCTTCCCGATAGTTGTAAGTATTTTTCTGCAGTTATCCGTCAGCATTGGAATTGTTTTTTTTGCCTTATCTACGGTCAGCATTATCAACCAGAGCTGGCTTTCTTTCAGCGGCTTGCCGGGGCATTCCAACCCGTATGTCCTTTACGGCGTTTCTAATCTGGGATCTTTTATCGCTCTTTTAAGCTACCCCTTTATTTTCGAGTTAGCCTTTAACATTAACCAACAGCTTGCAATCTGGCGGTTTGGTTACTTATTATTTTTGTTATTTTATTTTGCCGCCTTTCGTTTGATCAAAATAAATCACGCCCAAGGCCTAAACAGCGCGCCAATTTTCAAAACCTCGCTTTTTTTCAAACAATTCAAATACACCGGAACTACGCGGGAAGGACTATTCTGGTTTTTATTATCAGCTGCCGGGTCAATAATGTTCCTTTCCGTAACCAATATTATTACCTATCAGATCGCCCCTTGCCCGTTACTTTGGATCATTCCTTTATGCATTTACCTGCTTTCATTTGTGCTTAACTTCAAAGAAAAACCGTTATTCCCGGAACGGATAAAAAATAACATTAATATCTATATCGGTTTTATTGTTCTGTTGTTTTTCTTTACCCAGATGCGCATCTTTCCCGTCTTGATCGAAATTATCGCTTATTGCGTTTCTTTGTTTATCTTGTGCATGTTCTGTCAGCGCGAACTGTTCAAGACTAAACCAAAAGAGAGCAATAGATTAACCGTCTTTTATCTTATAATCGCATTCGGGGGCGTTGTCGGAAGCATGATGGTAACATGGATCGCGCCGTTAATTTTTACGGATCCCTTGGAATTTATTTTCGGGCTTTTTGTGATCAGCCTGGCATTGGCCTTAGGGGAAAATAAATCCAGGACCGGATTATCCCGCCTGCGTTTTATAGTTTATGCGGCAATGCTTCTTTTTTTGTGGCCCCTGGTTTTTAACCGTTTTAATTTCTTCGGCATGATTATACTGGCGGTTTTCTTTAAGAAGATATTTTCTGAGCTGAAAACCGCCAGGATGCTTAATCTTTGCTTAGCGGGTATTTTTATAACAGCGTTCCTCTTTCCGAACAACTGGCTGCATTACGGCAGGAACATTTATGCGCATAGAAATTATTACGGAATTTACCGGGTGAATCTGACAAAGGGCTTAATGGTTTTTTCAAACGGCACCATCAGGCACGGTCAACAGTATGTCGATAAAATTAAGGAAAAGGAGCCTTTGTCGTATTATCATCATGAAACGCCGGTCGGCAAATTGTTAGACAGCGATGTGTTCCAAGCGAAGAAGATAGGTATTGTCGGTTTAGGCGCGGGCACTTTGGCGGCTTACGGGAGAGAGGGGCAGGAAATTGATTTTTTCGAGCTTGACCGGGATGTTTTTGATATCGCGGACTCTTTTTTCACTTATTTAAAAGATTCCCGCGCCAAGATCAATTATATTTTCGGGGACGCCAGGATTTCCTTGAAGAAAATTTCCGAAAATAAATATGATCTATTGATAATCGACGCTTTCAGCGGCGATTCTGTTCCGGTGCATCTTTTAACCGTTGAGGCGATCAAAGAATACAGAAAACACGTTAACCCCGAAGGGTTAATTTTGTTTCACGTTTCCAACAATTATTTTAACCTTATCCCGGTTTTAGTTAATAATGCCAAAGCCGTAAACGCCTATGCGGCAGCTGATTATAATGAAACGACGGATGATAACCAAGCTTATTTGGCCTCCGTCTGGGTTGCCTTGACCTGGGATGCCCGCTCTAAAGACAATCTCGTTCAAAAGCTTAATTGGGAAGAAGGGAAAAAGCTTAAGATAAAGAAGATGAAGCCCTGGACAGATGCTTATTCCAATGTGCTCTCGGCGCTGAAAATCGGAAGTTTCGCCGTTCCCATAAAAGCAATTCTCTTTGATTTTTCGGGCTATTTTTCAAAAAAGGAGAATTTAAAATGGCGGAGATAAAAAGAATAGAGGTGGTATGCATGCAGTGCCACAAGTGCGACGTGGTCAGGGAAAAAATCCGCAACGTAATGAACGCTATCGGGAACAAAAACAATATGCGGATGCGCTATGAATTTATTTTTTGCGCGGACCGGAAAGAAGCCATGGCAAAAATACGCAGCTCCGGCTATGACCTCAACCAATTGCCCGTTACCCTGATTAACGGGCAATTAGCATTCAGCGGGAGCAGGATAACCGAACAGGAAATCAGGATTATAGTGGAAGGAATACTTAAATATTGAAGATTAAGTCTGAATTGTTTTATGAGCGCTTAAGCCCGGACATTCTATGCTCTAGCCGTTATTGTCGCTTTTATCGGGACAATATTGGTTTACAGCGCTGAAGGATCATTGAGACCGCATGTTTAATCGAAAATCTTTCCCCATTTTTAAATAAGAGTGGTATAATCTTAAAAAAGGAGGAAGTAAATGAATAAAAAAACGTTAGGTAATCGTGTCGACTGGACTTTGGCTGTGTTCTGCGGATTCTTGGCGACCATGGGATTGATGTTCAACAAAAGCAATTTCATTCTTTTTTCTATTTTCATTATATTAGTAATTATACTGGATATATTAATCCGCAAATTCAGCGATTAATCCGTAACAGGCGGCGGGGGAAATAAGTTTAATATCCCAAATGGATGCATTGCCCCCGGCCGCTTCTTCCGGAAAAAGCATGATTTTTTTCATCTGAAACCGCTTTCTTATTGTCCCGCCTATCGTCTTGAAAAGACCCCCGCTCAGGTTATACTTTATTTAGAATGCGAAGTATTTTGAAATTTCACCAGAATGGATAATCGGATCTATCGAAAAGGGTTCCATTTCAGGGAAAATGGAGCCAAAACCGCGGATCAATAGAGAATGTCGTTATCTACTGACTGCCGGGTTGCCGAAAAGATAAGGCAATCCGGTTATTTAATTTTTATAACCCATAAAAAATGATTACGCCGGAAAAAAGAAAATACAAAAGAACGAACTGCGTATGCACGGTGAGGATCAGGCCATTTTATGAGGGGATGGATACGGGCGTTTTGGCCAGATGGGAAGTGGTTCCTATGCAGAATTTAAGCGCGTCGGGGATTTTATTTGTCCAGACAAAAACATTTCCTATGGGGGCGATGTTCGAATTCAATGTCACATCCCCGGTTGTCTCAGGTCCGGTCTATTGCGTGGGGAGGGTGATCCGGGTCGAGAAAAGGCAAAACAGCAAAAACGGCCAGGCTCAAATGCCGGCTTATTCGATAGCGGTGAATTTCAAGGATTTCGACGAGGATAAACAGGAATCGATAAAGAGGATCTGCGACGCCTCTTAACACGGAGCGGGCGCCGGCAAAACAAAAATAGCGGCCTAGAAAAATAAATAGATAAAAAATGCAGAATAAAAAAAGGGACCCGGTCCCTTTTTTTATTTTTACTTACCGCGTTGAAATAGAAATGGTATAATTAAAAAAAAGGAGAAAAACCATGTATCCCCCGGGGAAAGAAAATCATTTTGAAGAAAGAAGGAAAGTCCCGCGCTTAAACCTGGCGGTGGACGTCAATTATTCTCTCCTGCAAAAGGCGCCTTCTTTCAAGGCGGAGGTCCAGAGCAAAAATATCAGCGCGGGAGGCATTTGTCTTATTGTTTATGAAAAAGTGGAAATAGGGGACAGACTGGCTTTGGTGATCAATCTGCCAGACGGCGAACGCCCTATCCAGGTCAAAGGAACAGTCAGGTGGATAGGAGAGTTTATTTTAAGCGCTGATAACAAGAACAGCTGGGACGCGGGCGTTGAATTTATCGGAATAAATGATGAGGACAGAGAAAAGCTTTCCAGGTATGTTTTCAGGTTTCTTAAGCAAGCCGGAAGCGTTAAAGAAGATCCGCGGGGCTGATCAACAGCGGATTTTCTCCGGAATTTCCTTTGCGTTATTCAATATTGGCAGTATAATAATTAACATGAAGGATGCGAAGAGCATAATATTCTTTATTTTAGCTTTATCCGCCGCTTCGATCTGTTTTGCCAAATCCGACCAGGCTGAATCGCTGGCCGTCACTGCTTCCCCTGCTTCTCTCCAGGCTGAATCGCTGACCATCACCGCTTACTATCCTTCTCCATACGGGATCTACCGTAATTTGAAGTTTGCGCCTATTGAAGCTGTTCCCAGCGGCCCGGCTTTAAGCCCCGGGGTGATCTATTACAATAATACAGACGATGTTTTGCGTTATTACAACAAAACCGGCAAGTGGGTTAATTTGACTGGCGGCGGCTCAGTGGGGTACTGGGCCTACAATTCAGTCAGGAAGGATATCTATAACACTAATCAGGGCAAAGTTATCATTGAAGGGACTGCGTCGAACGACGACTTATTATATGTCAACGGAAATGTGCGGCTAAAAAATGAATTTAACGATACAACGTTCCGCTTTGGGCGGGTCGGCGCCTCTGGCACAAGTTCGGAGAGCTTAATTTTTAAAGATCCGGTGACAGATCTGAATTCTTGGAGTCTCGGGTCAACTAAGAGCTCCCCCGCGCATTTGATAATCGGCAACATTTCTCTTGCCACCAACTCGCCGATATATCAGGTAAGGGTATTTCCAAGCGGCAATGTCGGATTACGCACCTCTACGTCCTTCTGGAACGCGGAAGCTAAATTAGATATCGCAGGTACCTACGGCGGTTCTCCCTACCAGCGGCTGATTTCTCTTGAAGGAGACGGAACAGTGAGGTTTGAAATGGAATCCGCTTCCGATTTTAGCTCCCGAGGGCCCGAAATATGCGCGTTGCGCGCGGAAGGAAGTTTGACCAGCCCGCAAGCGGTGCCGCCGGGATACAGTCTTTTAGAAGTACAATTTAATGGTTACATTCCCAGTTCTAATGATCAAAGACGGGGAGGCGAGTGGGGATTTCTTTCCGGGGGGAGCAGTCCGATGAGTTCCACAAGTTCACCGGGCGCGGTAGCTTTTGGAAACACGCCTAACGGGGTTTTTGATATTTCTCGTTTGGCCATGTTGATCACGGACGCTGGAAATGTAGGAGTGGGAAACGCTCCATGGACGGTCAATGAAAAATTTTTAGTTATTGTCAATTCTGCGATTAGTGGCTTTGTTGATAGTGCCACCGGCGCCTGGCAACCCCCTTCTGATAAACGACTTAAAAATAATATTTCCGGCATCGAAGATGCCTTGGCAAAAGTAGTCCGGGTGCGGGGGATACGTTACGATCCCATAACAGAGACGTCTTCTAGCGCGAAGAAAGGAAACTACCTTGGTTTTATAGGCCAGGATCTGGAAAAGGAGTTTCCCGAGTTGGTATCCACGGACAGCAAAGGATACAAAAGTGTTTCCTATGAGATCATGACTCCTGTTCTGGTCGAAGCGATAAAAGAGCAGAAAAACCAGATCGAATCTTTACGTAAAGAGATCCAGGTATTAAAATCGCGGAAGAAGAAAGGTCATTTACAAGGAGCGATATGAAAAGAATAATTCTGTTCTTTATTTTAGCTTTCTCTGTGACTGTTGTTTGTTTTGGCCAATCCAACACCACCGAATCTCTGACTATCACTACTTACTATCCTTCTCCGTATGGGGTATACCGGTACTTGAAACTTAGCCCTACTGACACCGCTCCCAGCCTGCCGGCTTTAAGCCCCGGGGTGATGTATTACGATAACAGAACAGGCTATGATTTGATCCGGTATTATAACAAAACCGGCGCCTGGATCAACCTGACTGAGGGGGGCGGAGGCGGCGGAGGAGGGGGGTACTGGCTATATAATTCGGTCACGAAAGACCTCAATAACACTAATACCAACGGCTACGTGACTATCAGCGGGGTTCCCGCCGCCAGCGGCGAGATACTTCAGGTTAACGGGGATGTGTACGTAAAAGATACTTCGTCATCTGACGCTACCTGGCTTGCTTTGATCCGGAACAGCCCGGCCAAGAATTCGACGCTTGTATTCGACACTAACGGCAGCTCAGACAAATACCATGTCGGAATTACAGGAGATCCTTCCCGATTCTTCATCGGCAACGGCACTGAGGAATTCTTTACGGTAGTCAGGTCAGGTAATGTCGGGATCGGCACAAATAACCCGCTATATAAATTGCATGTCGCCGGCGACACTGGTAGCGGCGCTCTCTCACCTCAAACTCTGGCTAAGCTTGAAGGAGACGGCACAATAGAACTATGGATAAAAAGCGCATCTGACCAGAATCACGATGAACCGGAAATAATAACCCATCGCGCGCGGGGAAGCCTATCCGGGGTCCTATCAGCCCCGAGGCTGGATGACGCGCTCTTGTCGATCCGCGGCTTTGGCTACACCGGCAGTAGTGGCGGATATAAAGAAGCCGCCCGAATACAAATGAACGCGGACGGAGATTTCAGCTCTTGGAGCACTCCGGGGAGGATCTCTTTCTGGACTACTCCGGTCAACTCAGTGGCTCCTGTAGAGCGCATGGTGATCAAGAATAACGGAAGAGTGGGCATCGGGACATCGAATCCGGAGTCTATGTTTCAAGTTCGTATCGGTGCTGTTGAGGGGCATGTTGTTGACGCCTCCGGCGCTTGGTCATTGTGTTCCGATAAACGCCTTAAAAAGAATATTGCCGGTATCGAAAGCGCTCTGACAAAAATAGCCCGGGTGCAGGGGGTGCGTTTTGATTTTATTACCGAATCGCCTTCAAGCGCACAAAAGGGCCGGCATCTCGGGTTTATCGGCCAGGACCTGGAAAAGGAATTTCCCGAGGTGGTATCCACGGACAGCAAAGGATATAAAAGCGTCTCCTACGGAAGCATGACCCCGGTCCTGGTAGAAGCGATCAAAGAGCTGCAAACACAGATCGAATCGCTGCGCCAAGAACTCGAGGAAACAAAGGCTAAGCAATAGCCGGAGTTTAGATTACGAATGCTCTTGGTTTATCCGTAACTTTTCTCCCCCGCAAAGAAAACGGTTTCAAATACCCCCCGCCAGCCTCTTGATTTTCCGTAATTTATAGGCTATATTTTCAAATAAGAATCAATTAGGAACAAACATAAAGATTTGACGCTTAATTTTACGCCACGGAATTTTGCGTTGAATAGGAGGAAGTGGTAGGAAAAATTTCCAAATGAATCAATAAAATTGATTCATATCCCGGGTCAGGATATGGAAAAAGAAAACGTATTTATAATCTTGAGAAATATTCTGTTTATATCCGTATGGATTTATCCATGCGGTTTTTTTTGTTTAGTTCCTAAAAAGATTGATAAATACTACAGGAGGAGTCAATGTCGCGTAAAGACCTGAGGTTGCACATAGTTATAGCCGCATGCATCGCTTTGAGTATTTTGTCCTGGGGCCTCAGCATTTATAAAGGGGCTCGTCTTTCCAGCGGCATAGACCAAGTTAAAGAAGAGCCGATTGTTGAAGGCGCCTCAAAGCTTGAACCGGCCTTAAATATTGTATTTCAGACTGAAAACGATCTGTCCGGAGGAAATGATGAAACAGAAGAAACTTCCGGTCAGGATAAAAAAGAAACAAGCTCATTGATCGCAAAACTGGCTGATCCTGACCCCGAAGAGAGCATGAAAGCTGCGGATCAGCTGGCAGAATTAGGAAGCCTTGCGGTCAAGCCTTTGATCGATCAATTGCAAAACGCCGGTGTCGAATTAAAAGGGCAGAT
>JBFZAG010000165.1:0-8839 GCA_041309145.1 Candidatus Omnitrophota bacterium
AGCAAAATATCGTAATGGAAGGTCAAAAGCTTGCCCAAAAGCGTGCGCATCTGCCACCCGCCCGACATGTCTTTTACCGGCCGGTTAAAATCCTTTTCCTTGAACCCCAGCCCGGCCAGGATCTTTTTAGCCTTATGCTCCAGCTCAAAATATCCCAAAGTCTCCATTTCGTGGACCACTTCCCCGTAACGGTCCGTGGCGGCGAGATTCTTGTCTTCCAACTCTTCTTTTTCTTTTCTCAGGGCCGCGATGGCCTTATCGCCTTCGGTCAGCTCGGAAAGCACAGTATGCTCGGAATGAAAACTCGACTCCTGGGGAAGATACCCGATCCGCAGATTCCTGTTCACCTGCACGTCTCCCGAAGAAGCCTCGGTCTCCTGGAGGATCAAAGAAAAAAGCGTGCTTTTTCCGGCCCCGTTCGGCCCGATCAAGCCGATCTTCTCCCCTTTATTTATGGTAATAGAGATATTCTGGAAAAGCACTCTTTTGCCGTAACTCTTGGAGAGATTAAGTATAGTTATCATTTTTATTTACACGCGGCGGCGGGATTCCAAAGCCATGGAAAGAGTGGCCGGATCAGCGTATTCCAGATTTGAACCGACAGGCAGCCCCAGCCCGATGCGGCTGATATTGACCCCGGTATCCTTGAGGATCTTGGCCAGGTACAGCGCGGTAGTTTCCCCTTCGCTGTCAGAATCAGTGGCAATGATCACTTCTTTGATATTTTCCTCTTTGATCCTCTTGACCAGGCTGTCGATCTTAAGGTCCTGCGGCCCCCTGCCCTCAAGCGGAGCGATCGAGCCCAGAAGCACGTGGTATAACCCGTGGAAAGCCCCGGTCTTCTCCAGGGAATTAACGTCGCCCGGCTTTTCCACCACGCAGAGCACATCCCGGCTGCGCCTCAGATCCCGGCAGATAAAACAGGTTTCCTCTTCGCTCAAATTATGGCAGATCCGGCAGAAATGCACATTCTCTTTGACCTTAACCAGCGCCTCGGCCATATCTTTTATCTCTTCGCTGCCGGCGTTAAGGATATAGGTGACCATCCGCTCTGCGCTGCGCCTGCCCACCCCGGGCAGCCTGACCAGCTTTTCGATCAACCTCTCTATAGTATCGGGATAATTACCCATGCTGTTCTTCCTTTATAAGCCGGGCGTTGAAAATATCCATCGCGGATTGCAAGTTCGGATGAGCTGTTGCCGCGTCGTCAGGTTTATCTTCCTGGGAAAAAACAAAATTCAGTTTTACCGGGCCGTTCACAGCCTGCCCGATGATCCGCTCCACCATCGTCCGGTTTTCCATCCGCTCCAGCGACTCTTTATACAAAGAGCGGTTTTTATGGAACGAAACAGTAAGCGTATTGCCCAGCAATTTAACCGGAGTCCCTTCTTTTAAATAACTTCCGATCGAGATCTTCAACTTCGCCGTACTCTGGACGATCTCATGCCAGATCTGGACGATCTGCTCCAAAGAAAACTGGATCTTTTCCTGAATGGGATCCTTCCGCGCGGCCGGCAAAACCTCTTCTTTCCTGACTTGAGCGGCCGCGGATTTAGGATGATGCGCATGCGCCGGAGCCGGATCTCCGCCCGACGCCCGTTGAGGCTTTGCTGTTGTCTGAGCAGCCGCGGGAGCCGCAGGAGCCGCGAAAGCAGGTTTGGCCATACTTAACTTAACTAAACTGATCTCCAGAAAAATGCGCAAAGACTCCATCCGCTTAGCCATTTCCTGAGTATTTACCAACACATTAAAACAATTAAATATCTCTTCCAGGCTTAAAGCCCTGGACTGCTCCGCCAACCTCTGGCAGACATCCTCGGGCAGATCGATCAGGCCGCTTTTCTCCTGGCTGACCTTAGCCACCATCAGGTTGCGAAAATGCTCGATCAAGTCCGCTAAAAGATTATTCGCGTCTTTTCCGTTATCGATGATCCGGTTTAAAAGCTCCAAAGCCTGGGCCGGCTCCTTGCGGATGATCTTGTCGGTTATCTCGAAAAGAGTATTAGTCTCCACCATCCCTAACATGGAAACCACGTCGTCCAGGCTGACTTTATCTTTAGCGAAAGCCACCAGCTGGTCAAGGATAGATTCCGCGTCCCGCAGCGACCCGTCCGAAGCCCGGGCTATGGCAAAAAGCACCTCTTTGTCGACTTTGGCTTTCTCGGAAACGATGATCTTTTCCAGCTGAGCGATTATCTCCATCACCGGTATCCTGCGGAAATCCAGACGCTGACAGCGGGAAAGTATGGTCGCGGGGACTTTGTTGGGCAAAGTGGTGGCGAAAATGAACTTTACGAATTCCGGGGGCTCCTCCAGGGTTTTGAGCAAAGCGTTAAACCCGTCGGAAGTGATCTGGTGCACTTCGTCGATAATATAAACCTTGAACTTTCCTCCGGTAGGGGAAAATTTGACGTTCTCCCGCAAAGTGCGGATCTCATCGATCCCCCGGTTGGAAGCGCCGTCGATCTCGATGACATCCAGGCTCCTGCCGCCGGCAATATCCAGACATGACGGGCATTCGCCGCAAGGCTCGGCCGTGGGCCCGACCCGGCAGTTCAAAGCCTTAGCCAGGATCCTGGCGGTAGAAGTCTTTCCTACCCCCCTGGGGCCGCAAAAAATGTAGGCGTGAGCCATCCTGTCTTTGCGGATCGCGCTTTTCAGCTGATTTACTATATGCCCCTGGCCGGCGATCTCATCGAAATTCCTGGGCCGCCATTTTAAAGCAAAAACTGTATAAGACATATTGAAAACGGATTAATGATCTGGTCTTAATAAAATTAACTTTCTGACGTTTTTCATTATACCTCTTACCGATTTGGTTGTCCATAAGAAAGTCAGATGAAATTATTCTGCCCTAAAAAGCAGATAACCTTGGCCGGGACAATCAGCCAAGGTTATCTGCGGAAAAAACCTGAATACTTCGACTTTCTGTTATTTCTTATACCCCACGTAATAAACTCCGATGATCGCGCCGGAGGCGTCTTTTACCGGTTCATACCCGGTCTCGTACGCTTCGCCCAGGATATCCGCCGCGCCGTAAAAAGAATCGCCGTTCCTGATCTGCTTGATCGCCTGTCCGTTAGGGTCAAGCATCGTCCCTACCGCCCTGTTGCCGTCCTTGATGACATTGGTGGCGATCCTTTTAAATCCGCCGTCTGATGCCACAAAAAGAGTGGCGGTACAGCCGTTATTATCCGCGACTTCATCGACCACGTCGTAATTCCCGTTCATTTCCGTTTCCCCGTAAATAAGCGTCCCGCTGTCCAATTTTGCCACCCCTAGCTCAAGGCATTTATCCTGAAGCATTTTCATAGCTTGCTTGACTTTACCCTGAAGATCCTGAGCCTGAGCGCCGTTCACGCAGCTAAAGATCACCACCCCGAGCATCACCGCAATTGCCACCAGCTTATAACAGCTTTTCATTTCCCTGCCTCCTTTTGTGATTGATGTATACCAATACTCCGACACCGCTGTTTTCTAGCTTGTCCTTACTTTTTCACCTCCGTGTTTTTTTTTGGGCTTTTCCCCTTCATGCTCCTCAGAAAGATCGTCGGTAGCGATCAGCTTGAATTTGCTCACTGACCCTTGCAGATCCACGGAAAGCCTCTCCAGCTCCTGCGCCGAAGCCGACATTTCCTCCATGGACGCCGTCTGTTCCTCGGTGCTGGCGGTCACTTCCTGAGCGGTAGCGGCAGATTCCCTGGCGATCGAAACAACTTCGTTCAAACCTTTGACCACTTCCTCCACCTCGCGGATGATCTGCTGGCCGAATTCCACGATCGAAGAAGTCACTCCGGAAGCGCTCTTGGCCGCGACGTTGATCCCGCTCAATACTTCCGAGATCCTGATAACCTGCGCTTTTCCTTCCTGGACCTCTTTTGAGCTCTCATCGATGGAATTCACGGCGCGGGAGGTCTCAGTCTGGATAGACCTGATCAACCCGCCGATCTTGCGCACGGCTTCCGCTGACCCTTCAGCCAGCTTTCTGACCTCTTCAGCGACAACCGCGAAACCCCGTCCCGCTTCGCCGGCGCGCGCCGCCTCGATCGCGGCGTTCAAAGCCAATAAGTTCGTCTGATCGGCGATAGAGGTGATGGTCACGGTGATCTCTCCGATCTGCTGCGACATCTGGCCTAACTTCTGGATCACCTGAGCGGTTTCATTCACGGCGTCGGTAAGCTGCTGGATCTTGATCACAGCGATATCCGCCGCTTCTTTACCGGAAGAAGCTGTGACGCTTGCTTCTTTTACCGTATTGCTGGCGGTCTGGGCGTTCTCCACCATCTGCTTGATATTATTAGAGGCCTTCTCCATGGTGGCGAACGTATCGTCGATCCGCCTGGCCTGAGTATCGGCGCCTTTGCTCACCCTGGTAATTGCCGTAGAAACTTCCTGTGTCGTGGCGTTCATCTCCTCAGAAGAAGAAGCCATCTGCTGAGCGGAATTCGCCACCTTATCCGCCCCGGCGCGGACCAAAGATACTGTCTTATGCATTGAACTGACGATGTCATTGAACGCCTTAGCCAGCAATCCCAGCTCATCCTTGCTTTTGATCGCTACCTGCTGGGTAAGATCGCCGTTACTGATGGGAATGCTGTTATTGATCAATGTCCTGACCGGCCGGTTTATCGACATCACCAGGACCAGGGAGATCACCACTCCCAGCGCTACGGAGAATATGAACCCGACGATCAAAGCGAACGACGTCCCTGTCAGGGAATTGATCGATTGGTTCGAAGCTACCCCGATGTCTTTAAGGCTCAGCTCGGAAGTTTCTTTGACCAGGGCCACGATCTTATCCGACAAATCGCTGATATGCTTGACTTCAGATTCCTTTTGTTCCCATTTGATGCCAAACTGGGCGTAAGAATTTTTTGTCAATTCCGAAGCCTTTTCGATATCAACCAGCATTTTCAGCAGATTCTTATGTTTGGTGATTTTCCGCAACGCCTCGATATTCTTATTTACTTCCCTGAACAAAACATCGGCGTCTTTCATCATCCTGGGGTTCCGGGTAAGCTGGGCCTTTAATCCCACCTTCTCCATCTTGTACCCCATATCATTAAGATCTTTGACATACTGGATCTTCTGCAACCGGTCCATAAGCTTGTTAGCTTTGACCCCGATGTTTATTTCTCCGGCCATTTCTCCCAGCTGCACTTTCAAGAAACTCGTGGCCGAATCCAGATACACCCGCACCGCGTCATTGGACTTGTTGCGCTCAGAGTTCAAGCCGTTGGTCAGATCCACGATCTTATTCAATCCGGTCTCGTATTCCTTTAACATCTTTTGTATCTCGCCTACCGCTTCCTCCAGCTGATTCAGCTTCTTTGATGTCTTGCTCAGGGTCACGCCTTCCTCCAGCAGTTTTCTTATCTCCTCCAGATCGCGCTTTATGGCAGCAACCTGTTTTTTATCACCGCTGATAAGGTACCCCTGCGTCAATAAATAGGTGTTTAAAATAGTTCGTTCGATCTTATTAGAAAGAGTTACGCTGGGCAGATTCTCGGCCTGCAAAGCTCCGGTTATCTTCTTGACCCCGGTAAGATTGAAAATCGTCCATCCTCCGACCAACAAAAGCAGACCGAGGATCAGAGCAAAACCACCGCCAATCTTCCAACCCAATTTTATATCCTTTAACATATCCCCCCCTTATTATAATTAAGAATCCACTCCTATGCCGGCACAGACCTCAACGCTGATTCCAACCGCTGAACTTCAGCGGAGCTCAAAATAGTATTAAGATCAAGAAAAACCAAAAGGCGGTCCTTAAGCTTGCCTATACCTTTAATATAGTGCTCCGGGACCGCACTATCATAGAGACTGGGAACAGCCTCCGTAGAAAGAGAAGAAAGCCTTAAAACCTCGGACACCGCGTCCACGATCATTCCCACCGTATTGCCGCCCGCTTCCACAATAATGATCCTGCTGTGATCCCCCCTTTCCTTCGACTGCACTCCCAACTTCTTAGCCAGATCAATAACAGCCAGCACCTGTCCGCGCAAATTGACTACACCTTCGATAAATACAGGTGCTTTCGGAAGATAGGTTATCTGGGACAGCCTGACGATCTCGCGGACCTGGCTGATATCTATGCCGAATTCCTGATTTCCGATATTGAAAGCGACCAATTGCTGCTCTTTAGACTGCCAATTAGCCGTCTTAACTTCAGTTTGCGAGATCAAAGCGCCCCCCCTTTCTTAAGAAAACCGATCAAAAAAAAACCACCGCAGAAGCAGCGCTTGCTACTTCCGGTGGCAACCTATGTTACTCCAATCAATTACGCCAATTATTCTTTGATAATCAGCATCATTCATTTGTTTTTATATTATCAAACTTTGAAAAATTGTCAAGGAATTTTTACTAAAATAATGAAAATAAAGGGGACAGGTCCATTTATTTATAAAATAAATGGACCTGTCCCCTTTATTTTTAACTGGCGGAGAGGCTGGGATTTGAACCCAGGGTCCAGGTTTCCCCAGACAACTCATTAGCAGTGAGTTGCATTCGACCGCTCTGCCACCTCTCCCAAACTTATAATCTTGGTTAATTCCCTGCCGAAAAGGCAAGTTTGATCCTGATTATTTAAGTTTTGCGCGCTTAGACCGGAAAAACTCCTTTAAAAAACCCGCGCACTCCTCTTTCAGCAGTCCTTTTGCGACTTTAACCCGGTGATTCAGCTTTTTATGGCTTATAATATTGGCTATTGAGCCGCAGGCTCCGGTCTTAGGGTCATCCGCGCCATAAAAAAGGCTTTTCACCCTTGCCAGGACCATAGCTCCGGCGCACATACTGCAAGGTTCAATTGTAACATACACCGCAGCCTCGTTCAACCACTTTGAATCCAGCGAGCTTGCCGCCGAAGTCAAAGCCAGCATCTCGGCATGAGCGGTAGGGTCCTTAAGCATTTCCACCTGATTATGGCCGCGGCCGATGATCTTGCCCTGATGCACGATCACGCATCCGACCGGCACCTCATCCTTGCTTAAGGCCTTGCGCGCTTCCTTCAAAGCCTCCCGCATATAAATCTCATGCAATTTGTCCACTAGTCTACATTTGACCCAGTACAACCGCGTAGGTTGCCGTACCGGCAACCTACGCGGTTGTACTGGAAAAACTTGGTGCGCCCAGCCCCTTCCAGGGACGGGCCGCGATCATGAACTTAGTGCGCCCAGTTGGAATCGAACCAACAACAACCAGCTCCGTAGGCTGATGCTCTATCCAATTGAGCTATGGGCGCAGTAATCTTTTTGTCATCCATAGCTCAAGTTCCTCAAAAGCAACGAGAAGGCCGCAGGCCTTCGAAGTCCCGCGAGCTTTTCGCGGGATTGAGCTATGGGCGCAAAGATTTAGCGGATTTGAAGATTTGATTATACCTGAGTTTTGCGGTGATGTAAAGCGGCAAAATTCGTCTCTCTGCTACTTCAAGTAAAAATCAGCCTCCCATACCCGGGTAGATATTGGTATAAGAACAATCCGGGGGAAATTCGACTTCCCTCCAGCTATCCACAACACAATGATGATCCGGAATTACGGAAACAACCCACAAGCCGGTTTCTTTTTTAAAAACCGCGAGAAATTTACTGCTGCTGCATTTTATATTCCCTAATTCCATAGAATCGTATTTCCGGGTGTATTCTTTTATTACCGGAAGCGCTTTTGCATAGCGGATCGCTTCATTTTCATTGTTAATCGGGATCTTAATATTATTTTCTTTAATAATTGCCTTGCTGTCTTTTATCACCTCAATAGGGGCAGATCGGGAGTCTTGAGCGTAACACAATGATAAACAAGCTAATAATAAATTAGCGCCAATAAGCACTTTTATGATAGAAACATACTTCCCTTTTTTAGAAAACATACAGTAAAACCAAACCCTTCTATTTTCCTGCTCTCTTTTTAACAAGCCGGCCTTTAAGCTCTTCGATCTCCCGGCCGAGCTCTTCCAGCCGCTGCTCCTGCCTGACGGCTTTGGCCAGCAAAGCTTTGACCCCGGCCAGGGAAACTCCGATCGTGTCAGTAAGATGCAACTGGTCTTCCCGGGAACCGGTTTGAAAAAGACGGTAAAAATCTTCGGCGATCGGGCCGATATGTCCGGCTTTATCCCAGGATTTATATTTCCAGCGGGAAACTTCCAGCTGGTCGATCTTTTGCAAGATCTCATCGGGATTCAGCTTAACAAAATTTGCTTTTAATTTCCGGCTGGAAGGACAGACAATACCGGCTTTCCATTTACCCAAATGATCCCACAATCTTATTTGCGTTTTCCAAGTGTCAATTCTACCGCCGGGGCCGAGACCAGTGGAATCATAGGCCATCCACCACATGCCTCTTTTCACATCAGTCGGATCTAATGCCGCCGGTCTTATCGGCCTAATGCACATTTTTGCGCCTTCGGAATTAATCGACCCGTCGTAACGCGTGTAAGGATCATTCCACCAATAACCGTCTTTGCCGTACATGCCGAAGGTTAAATAAATTCTATCCCTCCAGGGAACAATATTAAAAGTACCGCTCTTCTTCTGGCCGACGACTGTGCTGATCATCCCTCTGACCATCAGCGGCCCGGTCAATTCCTCATTGTTTTCCACATGCAAAGTGGCTAAAGGAGCGGTAGTCCCGATGCCGACCCGGGGATCAGGAGGCTGGGAATTGACCAGGCGCATTACCTCCGACTCCTCCTCCCAAAAACCTCCGATATTGAACCTGATATGCCGGGTTAAGTTGCCTGTTGCGAATTCGAGGTTTCCGGGGGGAGATTTAGGAACCAGTATTACTGAGGTTGCGTTCATGTAGGGCCGCCAGTTATTAGGAGGATAAAGATTAAAATGCAATTTTT
>JBFZAG010000166.1:0-19942 GCA_041309145.1 Candidatus Omnitrophota bacterium
AGGGGTTGGCGTTCTTGACAAAAGTGTCTTTAAAACAGCGGATCAGGAAGTGGCCGTTGTAGGTCGCCGCGATCAGGGCGATCAGATAGATCACGGTTTCATTATCGCAATACAGCCAGACAAAGAAATTCGACTGGTCCGCAGGCGGTTTGAGGTTTTTCAGGTCGGTGAAAAACAGGAGCGCGATCAGCCCGATGTGGCTGAACTGGTCCAAAAGGTAAGTCCAAAAGCTGTTTTTCGGGGAGTTGAAGTTAATCTTGATCGAATCCTGCAGAAGGTGGGTGGCGGTGATAAAGATCAGGAAGAACCAGAGCTTCGGCAAGTTAAGGTATGGCCAGGATAAAACAATAGCGCAACAGCAGATGATCAAGGCATGAGGGATTATCCCCCGAAGCCCCTTGAATTTCAGTTTGTAAATAACGTTAAACTGAAAAGGAAAATCTCCCAGAAAATGAGCCAGCAAAAGCCGGATAAAAAGGAACATGCTTTTATTGTAGCTTAAATGCAAGGAATTTCAAGATATTTTAGGTCAAATTTGCCGGGCATAATTTAAGGAAAGGGAAATATATGAATGAGATCTTTAAAAGAAGAAGCGTGCGCAAATTCACGGATCAGCCAATAGATGATCAGCTGATCAAAAAGATCCTGGCTGCCGGAATGGCCGCTCCTTCAGCCGGAAATGAACAGCCCTGGCAGTTTATAGTGCTGAAAGACAGGCAAGCTCTCCAGAAGTTAAGCGACTGCAGCCCTTACGCTAAGGCGGCGGGGAACGCTCCGGTTGCCATCGTGGTCTGCGGAGACCTTTCCCTGGAAAAACATGAGGGTTTCTGGGTCCAGGATTGTTCGGCGGCAGTGCAAAATATGCTCCTGGAAGCTATTGCTCTGGGGCTGGGCTCGGTCTGGCTGGGGGTTTATCCTTTGATGGAAAGGGTGAGCTATCTGCAGAAGTACTTTTCATTGCCGGAAAATATCGTGCCTTTTGCCGTTATTCCGATAGGATCTCCCGCGCAGCAGCTTGCTCCGGCTGACCGCTACAATGAATCCCGCGTCCATTACGAGAAATGGTAAAATAAAGGGGACAGGTCCAATTTTTTCTAAAAGAAAGTGCTTTGTTAAAAAAATGGACCTGTCCCCTTTATTTTCTTTATTTTTATTGCAGGCGCGAAAGTTTATGGTAAAATAGAAGTTAGCGAAAAATTCTTTATTTATAAAAAGGGGGGCAAAAATGAAAGCTTTCAAAAAGATATCTTTGATCGTTCCTTTGGTCTTCTTATTTTCCGGGCTGGCTCTGGCTCAGCAAGCCGAAAAAGTCCAGCAGGGAGAGCGCCAGATAGATGAAGAGAAGCTTCTGCGCGAGCGGATCGAAACAGAAAAGCTTTCCCCCCAGATCGAAGAAAAACTGCCCGAAGTTTCTTTGCCGGTTTCCCGGGACGAAAAAGCTTTTATCAGGAATATCAGCGTGACCCGCGCGACTTTGATTTCCCAGGAGGAGATCAGGGGCATAATCGCTCCTTTTGAGAATAAAGAATTAAGCCTGGCGGAAATGCAAAGAGCCGTGGATCTGGTCACTGACGCCTACCGCAAAAAAGGCTATGTGACCAGCCGGGCCTACCTTCCTCCCCAGAAAATCGCCGACGGCTCCCTGGAGATAATGGCAATAGAGGGGGTCACCGGAGACATCGAGATAAAAGGCAACCGTTTTTTTCGCTCCGAATTGATCAAAAAAGCGATCCTTTTGCGCAAAGGCGAGCCGTTCAATTATAACCGGCTTAAACAGAACCTGGGCAAACTTAACGAACATCCGGACCGTAAAGTAAAAGCTGTGCTTATCCCGGGCAAGGAAACCGGCTCAACGGACATAGTCCTGGAAGTCGCGGACAAGCTGCCTATTCATCTGGCTTTGAGCTGGGACAATTACGCTTCCCGCTACGTGGGCAAAAGCCGTTATACCGGGACTTTGTCCCACAACAACGTTTTCGGAAGGGACGATATCCTGGCTTTGCAGTATCAGCGCAGCGAGAACCAGGATCACCAGCTGGTATCCGGCCGCTACCTTCTTCCGGTGACCGACAAAACCAAGGTCGGCCTGGTCATATCGCAATCAAAACTGGAATTAGGCCGGGAGTACGAAAACCTGGATGTCCGCGGCAAGAGCAAGATGAACTCTATTTTCGCCACCCAGGAACTGCTCAACCGAGAGGACCTGACGGTTTCGCTGAACGCCGGGTTTGATTATCTGGATTCAGTTAATTTTCAGTTCAACGAAGTGTCCAGCCGCGACCGATTGCGCATAGCCAAGCTCGGGCTGGATATGGACTATTCCGACAGTTGGCAGGGAGGGGGCAGGACGATCTTCTCTCCCGAGCTTGATCTGGGTTTAGCCGATATAATGGGCGGTCTGAAAGCCAAGGATGACCGGGCTTCGCGGGCAGGAGCGGGCGGAAAATTCGTCAAATTCCCGGGCAGCCTGATGCGTTTGCAGAAAATGCCTTTTAATTCGATGCTGCTTTGGAAAAACCAGGCTCAGCTTTCGGCTTACGCCCTGGCAGCTTCCCAGCAGATGCAGTTAGGAGGGATCTCCAATGTCAGAGGTTATCCTTCCGGAGATGCCGTAGGAGACCGGGGCTTGGCTTCCACCTGGGAATGGCTGATCCCGCCGTATGTTCTGCCTAAGGATATTAAAGTTCCTTTTTCTTCCGCCAGGTTCTATGACGCCTTAAAGATCGCTTTGTTTTATGACTGGGGCTGGGTGAAATTAAACAATCCCCAGGCCGGAGAAAGAAAGACCGAGACTTTGCGCGGCGCGGGCGTAGGATTGCGCTTCAATTTACCGGAAAATTTCTCTGTAAGGGTCGACCTGGCCTGGCCGTTGGCTAAAACCCCATCGGACGGGGACCATTTCCATCCCTGGCTGTCGATCTCAAAAGAATTTTAAAAAAAAACTTGAAATCTTTGGATTTTAGTGTAAACTTATCTTTATAAGTCTTGAAATTGTAAACGCTTTCATTCCAGCTTTAAAAAAAGCGGCAGGGGTTTATGAAGTCAGAGCAGAGAAAATCCGCGTTTATTTTTCTACTTTTCGTTTTAGCCGTTCCGGTTTTGGCGTTCGCCCTTCCCGAGGGCGAGAATGTGGTTGCCGGTTCTGCCTCGTTCGACCGCTCGCAAGCCAACACTTTGAATGTCGTCACCCCCTCAGATAAATTGATCGTCAATTACAACAGCTTCAATATTGCCCGGGCTGAGTTTGTGAATTTCAATCAGCCCTCAAGCCAGTCCGTTGTCCTTAACCGGGTGGTAGGCATTGATCCTTCCAGCATCATGGGATCTTTGTCCGCTAACGGAAGGATCTTTATTGTAAATCCCAACGGCGTGTTTTTCGGGCCGGATTCCCGGGTTGACGTTGCCGGACTGGTGGCTTCGAGCTTGAACATCGAAAATGAAGATTTCCTGAACGGCAACTATATGTTCTCCCAGAGCGGCAAAGCCGGGTACGTGATCAACCAGGGAAAAATTGTTGCGCAGGAAAAAGGATTTGTTTGTTTGCTGGGAGGCGCGGTGGACAACCAGGCATTTATTCAGGCTGACCTGGGAACAATAGTCCTGGCATCGGGCGCGAAAATGACCCTGGCCCTGGAAAACGATTCTTCGATCTCTTTAGTTGTGGATGAAGCGATCAAAGAAGGGGTTTTCGGACCTGACGGTCTGGAAATGAAGAGCGCGGTCAAGAACAGCGGCTCTATTTTGGCGGAAGGCGGCAAGGTCATCTTGAACGCTAAACTCCTGAACAAGGTTTTTGATCAGGCCATTAACAACACCGGCCTGGTCAAGGTCACTTCTTTGGTCAAGCATGACGGTATAGTGGAATTAACGGCCGAAGGAGCGCCAATAGTCAATAGCGGCACTATAGAAGCGGATAAAGTTACGGTCCTGGCCGATGCTTCTTTTATCAATTCCGGCCTGATCAAGGCTCCTGAGGTATATATTAAGGTAAGCAATGCCGATATTATCAATACCGCAAGCGGCAAGATCATCGCTGACCTGAGCTCAGCGGTTTTGAACGGATCAAAGATCTTCCTGGAAGCCGCAAGCATACTCCAGCAGGGATTTATTTCGGCTAACGTTGAACAGGGAACTGCCGGAGAGATCAGCATGATCAGCGTTAATAACACGGTTTTAGATGAAAACAGCTCCACCGAAGCCAGAGCCGTTGGAATTTCCGGCAACGGCGGCCAGATCACCATCGATTCCAAGCAGGGCAGCGTTTTTGTGAATAAAAACGCCAAAATAGATTTTTCAGCAGGTTCGGTTTCCGGCAACGGCGGCCTGCTTAAAGTAGACGCTTTCCAGCAATTAGGCTTTTACGGGATCTTGAACGGCCGCGCGCCTCCGGGATATACCCTTGGCAAAGCCCTCCTTGACCCTGAATCGTCTACAGTTAGCGGCGAATTCACGGGCGATATCACATTTTTCTCTCCTGGCGACATCTCAATAGTTGGCAATATCTTTCTTGGTTATAACACTACATTAAATATATTCGCAGACCATAACAGCGAAGAGGCCGGCGATTGGCATGACGGCATCGGCCAGATCCTCAATGCCGGTGAGTTTATGATCACCGGATACGAGGGCAGTGGCGGCACGCTCAATCTTATGGCCGGCTCAGGCATCGGTTCGATTGACGGCATGATCTGGACCAACGTCCGGTACCTCAGCGCTGTCATAAACCCCAATTCTCCTGAAGGCGATATCATGATAGACCAGGATACCTCAACCCTGTATATCACCGATATCCGCTCTCCGGGCCTTGTTGTGCTTATGGCGTTAGGCCGGGTCCTGGGCGCATCAGAGGGCCCTGCGATAACCGCTGATGAGCTGTATATCGATGCTTACGGCGGTATAGGATATTTTGACGAGGGTATAGATCCCCTTTATGTGTCAGTGAATAACCTGGCAGTTTGGAATGAGGGCTCAGGGCACATAGTCATACACAATTATAAGGATCTGACACTTCTGGCAGCGGTAAACGAAGCTCCTGCCGGAGCCATCAATATAGAGGTAGATGGCGCATTAAAGGTTCGCTACGGGATAATAACGGAAGACTATATTTCGCTTTATGCCACAGGCGACATCACTTTAAGCACCCGGGCTGATATTACTGCCTGGGGGCAGGGCAGCAGCATTGATCTGACCGCGGAAAACGGCCAGATCGCCAGAATGCCTGAAGAAGGCTTACTGGCATATTGGAATTTCGACGAAGGTTCAAATTACTATGTCTATGATCAAGTTACCGGCGCCTACTCTTATGTCAACGGCTCTCCGACAGTAGCTGAAAATGAAGTGAACGGTTCGCTGTGCCTGCAATTTGACGGAGTCGACGATTATATCAATACTTACCGGAATTTCGGTTTCGGCAGCGGAGAGTTTACCTTGATGTGCTGGTACAAAGGGACTCAGAGCTTGAATAACGTGGGCTTAATGGGAGCTTCCCCCCGTAATGAAGGCTATGCTTTAGAGACCCAATTCGGCTATCTGCAGAGCTGGATCAATAATGATATGGACGCCGGCTCTACGTTTATCAGCGATAACCAGTGGCATCAGCTGGCCATGGTCAGGGAAGGTTCGGAAGGCAGCCTTTATGTTGACGGCATGCCTGACCTGATGGATTTTAGCACTTCCGGCGGATCAGTAGATACCGCCAGCAGTTTCTGGATCGGCGGCTGGGGCCATATGAAACGGCTGGCCCAGGGCAGCATAGATGACGTCCGGGTTTACGGAAGGGCGCTTTCCGGCCTGGAGATCCACAGCCTGGACATGATCGCTCCCGGCACGGGCAGGATCAGCGCGAGCCGGGTTGAGCTCTACGCGGAGAACGGCGTGGATGTGGGTTTTGGCACGGTGAACAATTTCCAGGTTTCAAACAACACCGGGAATATTTTTATCGATAGCCTGTCGGATCTGACCGTGGATTCGGGCACTTTCGAGAATTATGACGGCATGGGGATCACCGACGGCGACATCACCCTGATCACCGCCGGGAACATGTATGTGAACAGCGATATATACACCATCGGCGACCATGACCTGACCCTCACCGCTGACGGCAATATCGTGCTCGCGCAGCAGGTCAGCGTGTACTCGAACAGCGATGTCGGCGAAGGCGATCTGCCGACCGGGTATTCCGGCAATGTCTCTCTGAGTGCCGGACAGGATGTGATCTTCAATTACGGCGCCAGCGTGTATTCGTATGCAGGCGCCTATGCCTACGAAGGCTCGAGCGCTTTTGCGCAGTCAGGCGATGTGACTATCATTGCCGGCCGCGATATCGATATGGAATTTGGCAGGATCAATTCCCAGGCCAATGCCAACGGCTACGGTTCCTGCATTGCTTACAGCGGCGACGTGATCCTCAGCGCAGGGCATAATATCTATGAGTCCGGATGGCTGGAGTTGATCTACTCCCAAGCCTACGCAAGCGTGTATGAGAATCCGGATACCACGGCGCTGGCGCAAAGCGGCCTGGTGAGCATCTATGCCGGCAATTCCCTGAGCATCGACGGCAGGGATGCGGAATATACCTACGGCGCTGACGTCTTTTCGTACGCCTACGCCTATGGCGGACTGACTGCCGAGGCGTATTCCTCCGGCGTGTCGATCTCCACCGGGTCAGGGGATATTTCTATCTTCCGCACAGATGTGCGTTCCGATGCCTCTGCCCAGACCTTTGCCTCGGGCGATGCCGCTACGTATTCCGAAGCGATCGCCGGGTCCTCTTATTACGATTACAATAATTACGAGTACAGTTATCTGGCAGTGCTGGTCGATGCCGGCGGCAACATCGCTGCCTATGACAATACCATGATTTACGGCAGGGCCGTGGCGTCGGGAAGCGCCTTTGATTCATATGCCCGGGCAGGCGATGTGACCCTGGATGCCTTGTACGCGATCAACCTGGGGAGCCACATTTATTCCGATTCCATAGCGAATGCCGGTGATGTCGCGCGGGCAGTATCCGGCAAGGTTAACTTAATCTCCTATTACGGTCCGATCACCGTTCCTGAAACCGCCCTGGTCTGGTCAAACGCATCCGCTAACACCATCTACGAGTACAGCGAGGCCTTTGCAGAATCAGATGATGTCACTGTCCAGTGCTGGTACGGCCCGGTCACTATTAACCAGGGAGTGTCTTCAACTGCCGAGGCATACGCTAACGAAGCAATCAGCCCGGCTCGGCTTCAGGCTACGTCAGGCAATGTTTCAGTGGGATCCGGGTATAGTTACGCGGAATATTGGACGTCGATTTATGGCCCGTATTACTACTATTACGTGGGTTATTTTGCTCCTGATGAATATTATTATGCGAATGACCTGACCGTAAACTCCTATATTTTTTCCAGCACTTCCACCAGCAGCGATAATGCGCAGGAATTGCGGCTGACTTCAGGGGATGTCACCCTGTTCGGCGCAAATATCAGCCTGACTAACGGCAGGGTTTATTCCGGAATAAACGACGATGAAGACATCCCGACCGCCGTCAACACAGCGTACGTTACCTCCGGCGATATTGGTTTCTTTGCCTCAGGCGATATTTCAGTGTCGGGCTATGCAGAGATCACCAGCAGTGCCCTGGCGCATTGCTCCAGCATCGAAGCTTCGGGAACTTCAGTTCTGGCTATTCCCGGTGGCATAACCCTTAAGGCTGATGGCGACATTACTCTGGATCTTGCCAATTTGTATACGGGACATTATCCTATCGATACCTATGGGTACGCCTCTTTCTACGAATCCGTGCCAGTATTGACCGGCGGGACAATATCGCTTTTAGCTGATGCGGATTGGTCTGGCAGCGGCGTTCTGAGCTCGCCTTCAGCGGCGCAATTGGACTTGCGCGCTACGAATTTTGATTTCTCAGGAGCTAACGAATTTGTATTTGATACCAGAGACGAAGAAGGGGCATATGGATTGTTCGTGAATTCCGAAGATGTAGAGGTAATGAATCTTAATCTGCGGTTGATTTTGCCAAGCGAAGCGACTGTTCCCGGAATCTCACTGGCTTCCACCCTGGAGAATACGCTTACCGTCAACAACCTTGTCATCCCGGATTACGGCTTACTGGAGTTTGCGTATCTGCGGTTTTATTCGGCGGGAGACCTGCTGATTCGTTCGTATCTCACGGCAGATACAATAGAGCTAATTGCCGATTATGACAAAGATGGTTTAGGTGATCTCTTTAGTTATACTTTGACTATGTCTGATTTATACGGGCAGTTCTATGTCCCCGGGCAGATCACGCTCACTGCAGGTAGCAACAGCCACATACTGCAGTCAGCAGGCGATATCAGTATTATCGGTGATAGAGTATTCCGACCAACTGGAGAAGTGTACGACTTTGATGTAGTGCTTTCTACTTCAGATGAGGGGCTGGGCGATCTGTCCATAACATCCACCAACGGTTCGATTATCGTCACGGATTATGAAGGGGAACAGACTCCGCTGGAGCGCGAAGGCGCAGCCGGGATCGATCTCTGGGCCGCAGATAATATCGTGATCAACACCCCGATCATTGTAGAAAACGGCGGTTTGTCCCTTATCAGCGAGTACGGTTCCATCGTCGCCGGAATTCCGCAAGAAGGATCGATAACCCATATAACAGCTGCCTCTGATGTTTATATGCGGGCAGGCAACGAAGATATGGAAGAATCCAACAGCATGATCGGCACAATCGATGCGCCGTTGAATATCCTCGTAACTGCAGGCGCAGTCGAGCTTGAAGTGTACGGCCAGCAGACCTTTTTGATCGATGAGGTAGAAACAGCGGTAAGCGGCAATCTTATCGGCACAGTAAACGGATCCAGCGAAGCTAATGCGATTTTGGTGCTCAATAATGCTCCGGGCGTCGTGTTCTTCAATAACGGACCGGCACCGGAGTACACTGAGCCTCCCGAACCGCCGGATCCTTATGAGCCTCCGCCGTCACCACACGAAGAAGAACCGGAATCTTTACCGCTGCCGCCTGCGCAGACCCCGTACGTTATTTCCTATGAGAATAATCCGGTCGATCCGGTTGAGCTGAACGCTTTCCAGCAGAATTCGATGATCGGAGGGCAGTTCTATCTTTACCATCCGGTCAGCGAAACCGACATGGGAGCCTTTGATCAGCTCATGATCGGCGCGGACTCATACCAGCTCCGCGGCGGCCAACTTCAGCTCATCGGCCACGACAGCCTGCAGCAGTTCTTCCAGGAATTCGACAAAAAACGCAGGCAGTTGTAAACAAAATCAGACGATAATTTTTTAGAAACTTACGGTAACAGGAGAAGCGTATGAGACAGATACAGTTGGTCGCAATGGTTGTCATCATGATTGTCATGGCAGTGTCTTTAATCCCGGCATATGCCAGCTGGGAGTATCGTTCGGATATATCGGAGGTCTGGTTTTATCCCGACGCGGACAAATTGCTTTACGTTGACCGGGCAAGCCCGCTGTCTTTTTTCGGGTTAGAAACAGTCTTAAAAGTGGGGGATTCCGCTCCCGTGATCTGGACCGATTATCCGTATACAACTGCCGCCTATAATGCCGGCACTCCTGAAACTGCGGTAGACCCGGAAACCGGAAAAACAGTATACCAATTCCAGAAAGTCGATGCCAAGCGCACCTACATCCAGTTCAATACCGATGAATTCCAGACAGCGCTTTCCCCTTACACTATTACCGGCGCGAAACTGGTGTTGTCACTTACCGGGATGAACGATCTGGCTCCTTCTAAAGCCGAACCGGTGAATGTCCGGCTGGTGACTTCAGCCGCTACCTCGGATTATCTTGACGGCCTAACCTGGGATCTGCAGTCTAAAGACAACATGCATGTTACTTTTGGCCAGGTCTACGCCGTAACCGGTTTCGGGAATGTGCCGGCAGGTTTTCCGGTAGCCAAAGAGTGGGAAGATGCCCAAGCTTACGGCAATTCCATGGCCGAGCTGGTGGAGGGCTGGAATTCCGGCGCGATAGCTAATTACGGGCTTGTCTTGGAAAATGATTTTGACGGCGCCTGGCAAGAGAGGGTCGACGCTACCTTGTATTGGATAGAGAACAAGGACGAAATGAACGAGCTGATCGCGGGATTCAACAAGGGGGCGGTTTTGAAAGTAGCGGTGGCTCCCAAGGTCGTGCCTGAGCCTTTAAGCTGCGCTTTGATGCTTTTGGGTTCCGGAGTGCTGGGATTAGCGGCAAAAAGAAAGAAAAAAGGATAGGCCGGGTTTTTATTTTGTTAAAGGCGCGAGAGGCTGGATGAAAATCCAGCCTCTTTTTTTTACTGGGGGTAAACGGGAAAAATACTTGCCAGGCTTTGTTTTATTGTTAGTATATTAATATGAAGAGAGCGGTCATTATCGGAGCCGGGCCGGCAGGGCTGGCCGCCGGCGATAAGTTAACCGGCCAGGGCGTGGAAACGATCATCCTGGAAAAGGACGCCCAGGTCGGAGGGATCAGCCGGACTATTTGCTATAAGGGCAATTATTTCGATATCGGCGGACACCGTTTTTACACCCAAAACAGCTCGGTGCTGGGCTGGTGGAAAGACACTTTAAAAGAAGATTTCCGCCCAGTAAGCCGCCAGTCCCGGATCTATTACCAGGATACTTTTTTTGACTATCCGCTTTCTGTCGCCAATGTTTTGGCCCATATCGGGCCGTTCAAAGCCCTGGCTATAGCGGCCAGCTATGTCTTCAGCCGGTTTTCCTCCCGCGGAAAGGCGGAGAATCTCGAAGAGTGGTTGATCAGCCGCTTCGGAAAGAAGCTCTACGAGATGTTCTTTAAAGAATATACCCTTAAAGTCTGGGGCCGGCCCTGCGCTGAGCTCTCGGCGGACTGGGCGGGCAGACGGATCAAAGGCCTGTCTTTATCCGTGGCAGTGCGCAACGCTTTTTCCGGCGGCCGCCAAAACAAGGTCAAGACCCTGATCAAAGAATTCTATTACCCCCGTTTAGGCTCGGGGATGATGTATGAGGCCGCGGCGCAAAAGATCTCTTTAAAAGGCGGCAAGATCCAGCTCAACGCTGAGGTCGTCGAGATCAAGCACGACCATGACAGGATCCTGTCTGTAGTCTGCCGGGACTGCCGGACCGGGAAGAAATTTGAAACCCCGGGCAGCGATTTCTGCTCCAGCATGCCGCTGACTCTTTTGGTCTCGCGGATGAGCCCTTTGCCCGGCCGGGATATTCTTCAAATGTGCGGAAAATTGAGTTATCGCAGCCTGGTCATGGTTTATTTCATCATCAAGCGCAAGGACCTGGCTCCGGACAACTGGATCTACGTCCACTCGAAAGACGCAGCGGTTTCCAGGATCCAGAATTTTAAAAGGTGGAGTGCGGAGATGGTGGCTGACCCCCGGAACAGCTCTCTGGGGCTGGAATATTTCTGCGATGAAGGCGATTCTTTCTGGGCCCAGCCGGATAAAGCGATCCTGGAAAAAGCCGTTTTTGAGCTGGAAAAGCTCAAGCTCTGCCGCAAAGAAGAGATCCTCGACGGGTTTGCGGTCAGGGTGGCTAAAGCTTATCCGGTTTACGGCCGGGACTACCGCCAGGCGCTTGAGGCCTTAAAAGGCTTTGTCAAGAATTTTTCCAACCTGCAATGCATCGGCAGATACGGGATGTTCCAGTATAACAATATGGAAAATTCCGCGGTTTCCGGGTTTCTGGCCGCGGCTAACATTTTGGGGGCCAAAAAAGACCTGTGGTCCGCTGATCTGGAAGAGGAAAGCGATGATTGAAGTCCTTCTGCGTTTTAAAGAGGCCGCTGATTTTTATTTTTTCGCGGCAATAACCTTTGCCGCGGTGATCTGGTCTTACGACACCCTGAAAGCGAAAAAAAGCCTTAACCTGGCGCCGGTGATCATCCTTAACTTCGCCCTGTTCATCGCCTGGGGGATACTTTTTGATGTCAATCACGACGAAGGGGCCTTTTTGCATTTTTCCTGGATGATCTCCCGGGGGCTGGTTCCTTTCCGGGATTTCTGGGAGCACCACTCGCCGTTTTTTCCGCTTTTGCTGGCTCCGCTGATCAAGATCGCGCCCAAGTCCCCGCAGGTGTTTGATCTGGCCCGCGTTTTTTCCGGGATCCTGTTCTTGGCCAATACTTTCATGGGCTGGCGCATTGCCCGGCAGGTCTGGCAGGAAAAAGCCGGATTGTCAATTTACCTGCTGTTAATTTCCAGCGCCGCTATTTTCGGCCACTATTTTCTTTTGCGGCCGGACCTGCTAATGATCTTTTTCATCCTTTCCGGCCTGTCGCTTTGTTTGGAAATACCCCAAAAAAATATTTTTGTTTGCCTGGCTTGCGGGATGGCCTTTGGCCTGGCCATGTCTTTTATCACCAAGCAGTATCTGCTGGTTTTTCTGCCCTTCATCGCCATCTGGCTCGGCCCCAAGCCCGGGCGGGGCATCAAGCTGGCAGCGTATTGCGCCGGTTTCTGTGCCGGCATATTGCCGTTAATAGGCTATCTGGTCAGCCTGGGCATCACCCGGGATTTTATATACTGGGTTTTCGGCTTTAACGGCAGAAATTTGCAAGTCAGCGTCCATTTTCCGCTGGTTATTTTAGGGGCGGGGCTCTGGGCGACGTTTGTTCTTCTGCGCCGTTTCCGCCAATCCCGGGATATCAAAGCGATCATCGTGTTTTACGCTTTTTACCTGAGCACCGTAAGCTCTTTGACCACTACTTCCGATCTGGACGGGCTGTATTATCTGGGCTTATGGTATTTTATCTGCGCTATAGCGGCAAGCGGAGCGGGGATACCCCGGCTGCTGGAAAAGCTGCCTTCCTTGTGGGGCCGGGCAGTTATTTCCGGACTGGTTCTCAGCGCTTTGCTTACTCCTAATTTCGCTTTTGTCTGGAAATACCGCCAGGCCGGTTTCAGCCGGGACAAGAAAGCCGCGGCCGAATTGATGGAATATACCCGCGGTGAAAGCGCGGTAATTCTTTTGCCGCTGCATCCGGTGTTCGCGCTGGACGCCACCCGGCTTTATTCCGGCTGGCAGTTCAATTTCTGCGCGGTATTTGACCGCGTGCGCGAAGACGCCAAAAGTAAAGCCATAGCCAGAACGATAATTGATCTGCGCCCGTCGGTGGTCCAGCGCACCCACAAAAAACGTGATTTTGTCCTGGAGATGTACCAGCGCAAGCTGATCACCTCCGCGGATTACAAGGAGCTGATCGCCTTTTTGCTGGCCAATTATACCCCAAAGCGGATAGGCAAGGACTTTTACTACCTCCGCAAAGATAAACTCTCTAAGGATTAACCGGGACAACCTACGCGGTTGCCAGTACTGGCAACCGCGTAGGTTGCCCCGGTAGAGTACGGCAACCGCGTAGGTTGCCCCGGTAGGTTTTGCGGAATTCAAGGCGATTGACCGGTCGGTTAAATGATAGTATAATAAGGCTAATTAACAAGGGGGAGGCGATGATCAAAAAATTATCTTTAGCGCTGGGGTTTACGGTATTGTTTTTATTTTTGAGCAATTCAATTTTTGCCTCGGAACAGGGGAGGCTTTACAATTCCGCCCGGGCTGAAGCCGGGATCGGCAATAAGGATTTTGCTTTCTCACTGCTGAGTTCGCTGGTCCGGGAATATCCCGAGTCCAAATATCTGGAGAACGCGCTTTTCGCTATAGGGGAATATCATTTTTCCCACAATAACCTTCCTGACTCTGCCGCAGCTTTCAGCCGGATCCTCGAAGAGTTCCCCGATTCCAAAAGCACGGTATTCGTCATGGCCTACCTGCTTAAGATCGCCCAGAAGCGCCAGTCCTCAGACCTTGGCGCAAGCCTGGAAAAGGCAATCGCCACGTTCCACAAGTTAAGCCTTGTATTCCGCAAATCCAAGGAATTTGTTTACCGGTCGGCGTTGCGCAGTAAATACAAGGTGATTTACTTTATCGACAAAGTGGAATTCTATAAAGACGGTGAGCCCTTTGCTCAGGTCGCGTACTAAATCCAGGTTATTCGTTGCCGGGATAATTTTACTCGCGGTCTTTATTGTCCTGATCGGCTGCAATCTTGTCTTGAACTTTCAAAAAAACAGGATCTCTCAGGCAGCCTCCCGTTATTTTACCCAGAAAGTACTCGTCGACAGCCTGCTTTACCTGCCTCCCGGATTCGTCTTTTTAAAAAACATATCCATGTCCGAATTTTTGAGCGGAACGGGAAAGAATATTTTTGTCATGCCCCTGGTCATGGCCAAATTTTCCCTGTTCCGGTTTGTTAAAAGCGGAAAAATTGTTTTCACCGATATCTGCGTTTACGATTTTCAAGGCGAATACCCGGTTTTGCGGGATTTTGTCAAAGACAATTTCAAGGCCATCTGGAATTTTTTCCTGGACCTGCCCCACCAGGATATCCGGGTCATGGCCAAAGACTCTAAAGTCAGCTTCAGCCGGGCTAACGGCGAATCGGGCTGGATCAATTCCCGTTTTTTCCTCAAGATGAAAAACAATATTTTCTCCGGTTACGGCTCCACGAGCCGCAACCTGGAAAATAAATTGCCCGGGCTTCCGACAGATTTTATTTTCAAAGGATCGCTCAACAATGACAGCGCCGTTTTCGATAACATCGAGATCATGCGGGAGAATATCTACGCCAAGTTCTGGGGCCGGCTCAGCGGAGCGCTCTTGAAACTCAACGGCTTTACCTTTGTCAATACCGAATTTAAAGAGTACGCTTATTCCGAGCCGTTTTTGACAGCCAAAGAAAATCTGGAGAACTTCTTGCGTGGTTTCCCCGGCCCTCCGCGCAGCCCGGAAATGCCTAAAACTGATCTTTTTCTTCTGGACCTGGAAGCCCAGATCGCCTTTAATTTTCCGGAGATCGATATCCAGAGCCTGAAATTCGCTTTAAACAATAACCCCATGAGCCTGAGCGGAAAGATAACCCTGGGCTGGAATAAGCCGGTCCTCCTGGACCTGAACTATTCCGCGACTCTCAGCCAGCTTAAGAACTGGGCCAACGATAATCCCAGCCTGAAAAGGATAAACGTGGCCTTAAAGGGCAATTTCGAAAACAGGGTTTTTAAAGGCAGATCGCACGTCAGTTTTGATTTCCTGAACAGAAAAAAAGAAAACCTGCCTTTGGAAGAATTTATCGCCGGGTTTGATGATCTTTCGGTCTCCTTTCAGAAATATCCCCGGGTCACCGCCAGCGTCAAGAACGCCGATATTTTCTGCCGGACCGATTCTTCGAAATACAGAGTCGATCTGCAATACCTGGGCATGGATTGGGACCTGAGAAGCGCCAAAGTCAAATCCTGCAAGTTCAGCAGCCAATTTTACGACGGAAAATTAAAAGGGCGGGTCTGGCTCAACCTGGCTCAGGCTATGCCCAGGATCACGGCTTACCTGCGGATCAAAGATGCCGCCAGCAATAAGATGGATAATATCCTGGAGCATTTTTCCAAAGTCCACGGCCGGCTCTCGGGGCAGATGCGTTTTACCAATTTCCCCGCGCTTAAGCTCAAAGGGGCGCTGACGGTAAATAACGGCTACATCGAGAATTTTGAATTTTTGAAATGGCTTTCCGGATTTTTTAACCTGGATTCTCTGGAGAAGATCGGATTCGCCCGGGCCAAAAGCAATTTTTCCGTTGACTCCGAAGGCGCCGGGATAAAAGACCTCAGCCTGGCTTCCAAAAGCCTTTCTATGGGAGGAGCGTTCCATCTGGGAGCTGACAATATGGTCACCAGCAAGCTGGCGCTGACCTGCAACCGGGATCTTTTAAGCCGCTCTGCTAAATTCAAACCGCTGATGGGTTTAGTGGGCAAGGATGTCGAGGCCTTGACTTTTGAATTCCGCTTATCGGGAAACCTTCACCACATGAACTTCCTTTGGCTGGAATCAGATTTTAAGAACAGATTGCGCAAGGCTATTCCCGGGTTCATGGAGCGCAGCCTGGAAAAAAAGATCGAAGAGAGCCTCCAGCCTCTAGCCCAATAAATTTCAATAAATTCCCCCTCAACCCCATCCCTGGGGTGGGTAAATAAAGCGCCTGCCGGCCTTGAAAAATCGGGATTTTGTGCTACACTTTTATAGTAGTAATTTTCCAGCTAACTAATTAAGGCCACGGTTGTTAACAGGTTTGCGAATAAAAGCAGCCTGTTAAAAATCGTGGTTTTTTTTATCTTGAAAATAAATACTTTAAAAAGGAGCTTATAATGTGGAAGCTATTAAATAAGATCGTCGCTTTAACTTTGACTTTTGCTTTGTTTTTTGAGCAGGCCGGTTTTGCCCAGGTGCCTTTGCAGATCCAGATCCCGTCGTATATCGGCGGCTATGTGGCCGCGGACAGGTTCCGGCCGGTGCAGCTGCGCAGTTTAAGCTTTGACTCTTCCAAGCAGGATTTCAACCTGTTCCTGGACCAGGGCGATGAGGATAAAATCGACTCCGGCCGGATAAGCCGGGAAGCCAAACAGCTGATGCAGTATTTCCGGATCGGCCTGGCCCTTCCCAATGAGACTTTCTGGGTCAATCTGCGGCCGGACGCCGCGGACCAGATCATCGACCCGTTCCTGGAGAAAACCGATGTCGGCCGGATCATGCTGGCCACCGACCTGCAATTGAAAAAAGACCTGGCTTGTTTTACCTCGCCGAAAAATGAAGAAGGCCGGCAGTATTGGGACAAGCTTTATAGCCGGGCCCAAGAACTCTTCGGAGCCCAGGAAATAAGCATTCCTACCCTGACCCGGCCCTGGATCGTGCCCGGGGAGATCTTTGTCCGCGAAACCGGCTCAGCCTGCCATATCCTCAAGGCCAGCCTGAAAGTCTGCCTGGAGCAGGATCACCTCAAAGACAGCAAAGCTTATAATTTCGTTGACCAGCGCTTAAAAGAACTGAACGATTATTCTTCCCAGCTGGTCCGGGAACTTATCCTGCCTAAACTTACCCGGGAGGTGAACTCTTCCAAAAAATACGCCGGCCTGCGCCAGGTCTATTATTCGCTGATCCTGGCCCAGTGGTTCAAAGAAAAACACCAAGGACAGCAGGGAGAATATTCCCGAAAGATCAACGGTTTTGACCTTAACGGATTGACTTCTTCTAAGCCATGGAAAAAGGAAAAATATTTTAACGCCTATAAGAAATCTTTCAAAAAAGGCGAATACAACATCAGCGAGAACCGCTTTACCTCTCAAGGCGCGAGCATCAGGCAGTATTTCAGCGGCGGAGAGCAGATCGTCTTCGCTCCGGGGATGATAAAAGTAATCGCTCCCGATGGCGCAGGGCTGAACTTGCAAGGCCAGCTTCCCGCGGAACTTACCGCGGACCTGATCGAGATTTTAGCGGACGGAAAAATAATAATCCCGCAATCGCCGTACCCAAACGAATTGTCCCAGAAGGACGGAGGGACTCCTCCCGGTTTTCCCGGAGATAATGGAAAAAGTCCTGTTGCTCCGGTCAGAAATCCCGATGATTCTATCCGGTCCAATATGGTCCCCACATCTACCGGCGCGGCTAAAGGTCTTTTCAAATTAATGCCGGAAAGGGTGGACATTAGAAAAACCAGGATCTACGGCCTGGGACTGACTTTAGCTCTCGGGGCCGCGGCCACGATCGGGGCCTCTTTCGGGATGTTCTCCTTGTTCGGGATCTATCCGGCAATAGCTGTCGGCGTGCTGGGAGCGGTTGTGCTGTTCAAGCGGGGCGGCTCCATAGCGAATGTTCTGACCGACAAAGTCGTGTTCAGGCTGATGTACGGAGAAACCTTAAACAGTTATCTTGACCGGGCCGAGAAGTCCTGGAGCAAGTATATCGATATCCAGGCAATTCCCCGTGAAGACAATAAAGACGGCGGCGATCCAGACCAGGTTCAAAGTAAACCGGAAAATATAATCTTGCGACCTTTTATCGCCTTATGGAAACGTATTTATTATCCCGGCCAAGTCAAGAAATACATTAAAGTATTAGAAGCCCATAAAGTGGCGCGCAGCGAGAGCGAGCGGGCCGCGGAAATGCTGGGCAAGCTGGAAGATCAGGCGGCGATCAAGCCTTTGACTGATTATCTGGTTCAAGTCGTCCTGGCAGACGATTATGATGCCGCTCCTGCGGCGGAAAAGGCATTAAGGCAGTTAGGTAGAACAGACAGCGACATAGAAAGAATATATCTGGACGCTTTTTTTAACACCCAAAATCATCCTTTGGTCCGGCTCAACGCCATTGAGATCCTGGGTAAGAAAAGCGGAAGAAGCGAGTCTTTGAAAGAGCTTTTACTCTACGGCAAAGAGATCGAAAGTCCTTTGGCGGCGCTGATCAACCGGGCGACGGAAAAAGCCGGTCTCCGGATCCTCCGAAGGGTGCGCCAGGAAGGGAAAATCAAGGAAACAGCCACAGCCGAGGCTAAGCAAGACGGCGGAAGAGCGGAAATCGCTGATCTGGAAGAGCTGATTAATTCCAAGGAGCTGATGCGGCAGTTTGTAGACAAGTTTGTGCCGGAATTAGCTTCCAAATATGCGCCCGGAGGGCTGATCGACGAATCGCTGCAGAGGGTATTGAGGGAATTCAAAAAATTAGAAATAATCGATCCGAAGTTGATCTCAAATCCCACTGACAGGCATCGGGCCGCTCAGGCGATCAGATTTATCGAAGAGGTCATGAAAAAAGACGGCGGACAGCAGGAGATAAAGAGCTATATCAACGCTTTCTGCGCTAACTCCCGCAAAATAAGAGCGATGATCGAAAGCGACAAGACCCTTTCTCAGGAACATTCGCAAGCTTACGAATCCATGCTGCAAAAGAATAAAAATTACGATGTGAGCAGCTTGGTCGAGATAGCCAGGTATTTGGCATCCGAAGCCAAGCCCAAAGATTTTGTGCCAGGCAAAACTTCAATAATCCAAGAGCTGCATCCGGAGATCATCATCGGCCAGGTCATTCCGTATTTAAAAAACAAAGCCAAGTCCGAAACCCCCTATATCCAGGAAGTAATCACCGAGGCGCTGCCTAAGATAAATACTTTAGCAAAAGAAAGTAAGAACAGCGGCACTCAGCTAAAAGACGGGGGCACCCACCGGGGAATGGATCTGTACGAGTCTGAAGCCGTCGGCATAGTGATCAAAAAACTGAAAAGCGAGTCTTCTTCCGTGCGTGAGAAAACAGCCAGGCAGTTGGGAGAGATGAACGCCAAGCAGGCTATTGAGGATCTGAAACAAGCTTTAAAAATAGAAAAAGTGCGAAGCGCGCGTAACGCTATGGCTTACGCCCTGGCTAAGATAGATAAAAATTACTTGATCGATCTGCTTGAAGGAAACGCGCTAAGCCCCGACGCCCGCAATGCCGCGGAAATGGCGCTTTCCGACCTGAAAAGAAATCAGGCTGACGGAGGGAGCGCGGATATCGCCGCAGGATTGCGTCAAGTGGGCGAGAACGCCCGTTTAAAGATCCTGCTGCTTTCCTCGGGAATAGAGTTCAAAGAAATGCTGATTATCATGGACAATCTGGAGAATGTTCCGGCTATCTTCAAGAAAGAGTTCAGAAAAGCCTATTTTGGCGCGGTCCAGACCTTGATAAAGGCGGGACTGCGGGGGGCAGACCTTCAGCACGCGCTGGACGCTATCAAGGGAAATAGTCAGGAGAAGTATCCTTGGGAAGAACAGTTCTTTATCTTGGATCTTTTAGACACCGCTCAGTGGACAATGGACTTTATCGGCGTCAGCAAAAGCTCTGAATTCGGCAGAAATAACCAGGCCGGGATATTAACTAAATTACTCTCCAGAAGCGATCGTTTCCAAATGGCCCAGGTATTGATCGTGATCATGGACTCGTTGTTGAGAACCAAGGACGATCCGAGGCTGATCTCGGATATATTGGCAGAAATAGTTTGGTTGAACAGCTCAGAATTGCCGAGTATTGCGGATATGTGGAAAAATACGAGAAATATAGGCGAGGTTGTCGCGTTTTTATCCGCAGGAGAC
>JBFZAG010000167.1:0-50204 GCA_041309145.1 Candidatus Omnitrophota bacterium
GAAATAAGAGTCGCTGATTTGTCAAGTTATGAAATAAAAATGCTTGACAATAAATCATAACTTAGGTAAACTTTAAGTATAGGAGGTGTCACTATGAATAAAAAAGGTTTTACGCTTATCGAGTTGGTTATGGTTATCGTCATCATAGGTATTTTAGCGGCAGTGGCTATTCCCCGGTTCATGGATTTGCAGACGGAAGCTAAAAGAGCCCGTTGCCAGGCTGATATCGGAGCGATCAGGACTGGGATATCCGGATGGTATGCCAAGTATCATGCCAGCGGGAATAATACCTGTCCCGAAGTAGGAATGTGCGTTGGTTCAGGGGACGGGCAAGGATTTCCTACTGCGGCGTCAATGTTAGATGCTGAAACCGCAGGATTTGCTAATTTTACATTTGGCGATAAAAAAATGCCGCCTAAATCGGATAAAGTCGCTAATACAACTAACGAGTGGAATGTGTATTATAACGAGACTACCGGTGTTATGGATCAGGTAGGCGCGTGCGGGGCTTAATACTTGAGTAATTCCGGGTTGATAAAAACCCCCTGAGGGAACTCAGGGGGTTTTTTTATAACTATCGGAACGGGCAGAGGTTATAATTTCCGGGACGCACGATTTTACTTGACATAAAATCCTGGTGTTTTATAATCCTTTAAGGGGCTTTTTACCTACACTAACGACTATGAAGAAAATAATGATCGTTGATGACGCAATTTTTATGCGTCAGATGCTGGCTAAGATCCTGATCGCCGAAGGCTTTGAGATCTGCGCCGAAGCTTCCTGCGCCACGGAGGCTGTTGAGAAATATAAGTCCATTAAGCCGGACCTGGTGACCATGGATATTGTCATGCCCATGATGGAAGAGCTTGACGGCATAGGGGCGGTAAAGGAGATCATCAAGATCGACCCCGAGGCCAGGATCATCATCTGTTCGGTAATGGGCCAGCAGTCCCTGGTCGTGGATGCTATCCGGGCCGGAGCTAAAGATTTCGTGACTAAACCCGTCCAGCCTGTAAGGCTCCTGGAAGCGGTAAAAAATATCTTAAAACTCAATCAGAATTAATTTATGGCGGATATTAATTTTACCGATAACCAAAAAGATGCTCTTAAGGAGATCGGGAATATCTGTGCCGGCAATGCCGCTACCGCCCTCTCTCAGCTTTTAGACCGAAAAATTTCTATTGTAGTCCCCCGGATACTTTTTCTGCCTATAGAACAGGTCCCTCAGGCGGTGGGAGGAGTGGATAAGCTGGTCGTGGGCTTGATGCTCCGGGTGCTCGGCGACCTGCCCAGCAATATTATCTTCATATTCTCCCAGAAGGACGCCATAGCCCTGGCTTCGCTGTTGACCGGAAAACAGGTCACCGAGGCCAGCATTATGACCGATCTGGAAAGGTCGGCGCTTAAGGAGGTCGGGGTGATCCTGGCTAACGCCTACCTCGGCGCCTTAGGGAGTTTTGTCGGGTTGGGGCTGGTCCCGACGGTGCCGGAGTTGATCGTGGATATGGCCGGGGCCATAGTGGATTATATCCTTATCGAGCTGAGCTGTAAGTCCGAGTTCGCGCTTCTGGTGGAATCCGAGTTCCGGGAGCCGACAGCATCGGTCACCGGACATTTTTTCCTGATCCCGAACCCGGACGGGCTGGAGCTTATTTTGCGCTCTATTGATAAATAAAACTTCACCTTTAAGGGGATGACATATGCAAGACAGCTATAAAGAATTGTTCCTTTCCGAATCCCTGGAATACCTGGCTATTATCAGTAAATGTCTTGTCAAGATCGAAGAAAATCCCGCCGACGCAGCTTCCATTAACGAAATTTTCCGGGGCATCCATACTTTAAAAGGCATGTCCGCGACCATGGGCTATGATAAGCTCACCGCCCTTTGCCATCAGGCTGAGGACCTCCTGGACGAAGTGCGCAATAAGAAAAGAAAGCTTAATTCCGAGATCATTGATATTCTTTTTTCCGCTGTGGATGTTATCGAAGAGCTTTTAGAAGAGATCAAGTCCAATAAAACCTCCGTTGTCGATATCGCAGAAGTGACCCGGAAACTTAAAAAATTCCTTCTGGCTAAAGTCGGCGAAGAGGAGGAACCGGCAACGCCTAAAACTGAAACCGGGCCGTCCGTCCAGGAGCAGCCCGCTTTCAACGAGTCGGAAACCAAAAACGCCCGCCAGTCCAAGGACAAAGGTTGCCAGATATTCAAGATCGTCATCACTTTGAACCGTGACTGCGTGATGAAAGAAGCCCGGGCGTTCCTGGTGATCACTAACCTCAAAAGGCTGGGCGAGATAGTTAAATCCATCCCCGAGGTGGAAAATCTTAAAGAGGGCAAGTTCGATTACTCATTCACCATATACCTGGCTTCCAAAGAAGACCAGAAAGTCATCCGCCAGGAACTATTGAATATTTCCGAAATAGAAGAGGTAATTATTTCCGCCGCCGACATGGGGGCAAAATCCGGGCCGGAAGTAAAGCCGTCTTCTTCTGTTTCTCCGGCGCAGTCCGGGCCGGTTTACGTTAAAAAGATCCAGAGTATGCGGATCCCGGTGGAAAGGCTGGACAAGATCATGAATCTGATGGGAGAGCTTTCCATAGGCAAGATCAGATTAGGCCAGATAGTCCAGACTTATAAGATCGAGACGCTGGAAGAGGTGGTATTTATGCTGGACCGTTTGATCTCCGCTCTCCAGGATGAAGTCATGCAGACCAGGCTTCTTCCGGTCGCCTATATTCTTGATGCCTTCCCCCGGGTGGTCAGAGACGTTGCCAGAAAGCAAAATAAAGAGGTCGACCTGGAGATCCTGGGAAGCGAAATAGAGCTTGACCGGGTGGTTTTGGATGAGATCAGCGATCCGCTTTTGCATTTAGTCAGGAATTCTATCGACCATGGCCTGGAGTCATCTGAAGAAAGGGCCAGGAAAAAAAAGAACCCCCGCGGAAAGGTGACCATTCAGGTCAGCCGCCAGAAAGGCCAGATCTTTATCGAGGTCGGAGATGACGGCCAGGGGGTTGATTATCAGTCGGTCAAAAAAGTGGCTTTATCCAAAGGCCTGATAACCGAAGAAGAAACCCGGGATCTGGATGAAAAGAAGATCCTGGAGCTGATCACCTTGCCGGGATTTTCCACATCCGCCAAGATAACCGATATTTCCGGCCGGGGCGTGGGTCTGGACGTGGTCAAGTCGAAGATCGAGGGTTTAGGCGGCAGGGTGGAATTTGAGACCAAGAAAGACCAGGGGAGCAAATTCATTCTGACCCTGCCTTTGACTTTAGCTATTATCAAGGCGATGTTGGTCAAAGTGCAGGAGGAGACTTACGCGGTGCCGCTGATGAATATTCGAGAGACGATCAAGATCTCCAAAAAAGAATTAAAACTATTGCAAAATCTGGAAGTGATTAAAGTAAGGGACGAAGTTATTCCGATAATCAGGCTGGATAAGATCCTGGGAATTGTCAGTTTCAGCCATAAGCAGGAAGATGAGGACGAAAGGCTGTCCTTGGTCATTGTCGAAAACGGAAAAAGAGCGATGGGTCTTGTGGTTTCTCAGGTTCTCGGGGAGCAGGATATCGCGGTAAAACCTCTGGGGTCATTGATCAAGCGCACCAAGGGGATAGCCGGAGCTACGATACTCGGTGACGGAAGGGTAGCTTTGATCCTGGACATAATGAGTTTGATGTAGTCTAAATTCGAGGGCAGGCCAAATGGAAAATCCAAAATTAAACAGCGAGCAGATGGATGTTTTAAGGGAGATCGGCACTATCGGCGGCGGATCCGCGGCTACGGCTTTAAGCCAGATCCTGGGTAAAAAAGTGACTATCGCCGTACCGCAGGTCAAACTTGTCTCTTCCGAGAGGATAACCGCTACGGAATTTCTTATGGAACCTGACGAGGTAAGTCTGGCTGTAGACCTGAAGATCCTGGGCACGCTTGCCGGCAGCATAATAGTCTTATTTTCCCAGAAGAGCGCTCTGATGATGATCGACATCCTGCTTAAAAGGCCGGTCGGCTCTACCCAATTGCTCAACTTAATGGAAGCTTCCGCGCTCTCGGAAAGCGCCCATATCCTTTCCGGCTCCTACCTGAATGCCGTAGGAGAGCTTCTGGAGCTGCATCAGCTGATCCCTTCCATCCCCCAGACTATAGTGGACAGGATGGACCGGCTCAATAAGATGATGATCAGAAAGTTCACCGACCAGGGAGTTCATTTTCTTCTGCCGATAGAAAATAACCTGATGATCGAAGACATCCAGGTCCCCCTTTACGTTATATTTTTGCTGGAGTACGACAGCATCAAGAAGATCCTCAAAATTATCGGATTATGAAAGAAGAAATATTCGTCTTAGATATCGGCACCAGGAAAGTGATGGGCATAGTCGCCCGGCGCGGCGAAGATCATCTGGAGATCCTGGACGCGGAGATGATCGAGCATCCGGCCCGCCCGATGTTCGACGGCCAGATCCATTCTATCGACGAAGTCGCTAAGACCGTAAAAAAGATCAAGGAGAATTTAGAGTCGCGTCTGGGCAAGAAATTGGAAAAAGCTGGAGTAGCAGTGGCCGGAAGGAATCTGCTGACTTATAAAAGCTCGGCTCTGCGCGATTTTGTCCAGGCCGAAGAAATCACCGGGGATCTTATCCGGACTTTAGAGCTTGAGGCGGTGGATAAAATAAGCTCGGATTCAGGAAAAGACCTCTCGGAATTCTATTGTGTAGGATACAGCCCCGTGTCTTATCAGCTGGACGGCAATCAGCTCGCTTCTCCGGTCGGCCATAAAGCTAAATCGATCAGCATCGAAGTGATAGTCACTTTTCTGCCGCGCATAGTTCTGGACAGTATTTTCGCGGTTTTGCGCAAGGCCAGGATCGAGGCCGTAAATTTGACCCTTGAGCCGATAGCGGCAATGAACGCCATAATCCCTGACGAGATGCGCCGGCTCAACATCATCCTGGTTGATATCGGAGCGGGGACGTCGGATATAGCGATTTCGCGCGACGGGGTGGTTTTCGCCTACGGCATGGTCCCCGAGGCCGGAGATGAGATAACCGAGGCCATATCCCATCAGCTTATTGTTGATTTTTCCACGGCCGAAAAGATCAAGCGGGCTCTGGAAACCGGCGACCAGGTGGAATACGAAGATATCTGGAGCAGAAAACACCGGATCAATACCCGGGATCTGAGATCCCTTCTATCGGATGTGGTGAAAAAACTTTCCGGCTCGATCGCTAAGGCGGGCTTGGAATTGAACGCAGGCGTTCCCGCGGCCATAGTCCTGGTGGGAGGGGGCGCGCTGACCTGCGGCCTGATTGATGAGCTGGCTTTGAGTTTTAATATGGCCAGAGATAAGATCGGGATCCGGCTGCCGGCGGCGATCAGCGGCCTTAAAGATTTATCCGGTAAATTATCCGGATCAGAAGCGGTCACCCCTATTGGTATCGCTATGATGACCGAAAAAGCCGAAGGTTTGCGTTTTATTGAAGTTGAAGTGAATAAAGAAAAAGTGATTTTGCTGGATTTCGCCCAAAAGAAGGATATTCTGGGCGCTCTGACTTTTTCCGGGGCGATCAACGAGAAAAGGCTTTATCCCCGGCCGGGGCTGGCCCTGACCGTTAAATTGAACGGCGAGCTGAAGATCATCAAGGGCTCCTTCGGCAAACCCGCCAAGATCAGCTTGAACGGGCGGCCAGTCGAGAGTTTATCCGAAAAGATCAATCACGGGGACAAGCTGGAGTTTGAGCAGGCGCAGAGCGGCCAGGACGCCAAAGCTACGGTCGATGACCTGGTCAAACCGGATCCGCTACGCATCAACTTTAACGGCGAGCCGCGCCAGTATTGCCCGGAGATCTTAATGGACGGCAGGCCGGTCCGGGGGGATGCCGAAGTGTTGGACCGGGCGAACATCGAAATCCTTCCTTTCTCGGCCCGGGATGTGTTGAAATCCGAGAATGTCAGCCTGGAATCTTTATCCGAGCGCCAGATCCTGATCAATATAAACGGGGTCCCCAAGATCCTGCCTCAGCGTAATTTCACGCTGCTTGTGAACGGCAGATCCGCAGACCTGGCAACTTTGATCAATCAGCAGGACTCAATAGAATTCTCTTCCGGTGAGCCAACGTATTACCGGATCAAGGATGTGGTGGATACCTGCGCCGGTTTTGAAAATATGCATATAAGCGTCGATAACCGGGATATCGAGGTGACCATCGAAAAAGTCCAGGTTTTTATGAACGGCAATCACGTCACTGCGGAAGAGTTCTTGATCGACCGGGCGGATATCCGGGTTTATTCCGTCAAGGAACGAAAGGTCCTTCTTTCGGAGATCTTCAAATATGTCGAAATTGACCCTCAGAAGCTCGCCGGCAAAAGGATAAAAATACTGGTCAATGACGCCCCCGCGGGATTCACCACTCCGCTTGAGGACGGCTCGCGGGTAAGATTGCTTTTTGAGGAAAGGTCGTAAACCGGTTTTAATCAAGGGGGAGACGATGAAAATACAGAATTATATGGAGGATGTGGTGCAGGATGAGCTGGACCAGCTTCTTGTCGAGAGGGACAACGTTTGTAAATGCACTAAATGCAAGCTGGATATGATGGTCTGGGCTTTGAACCGCCTGCCGGCAAAATACGTCATCACCGACCGGGGCCGGCTTTACACCAAGCTTAAAGAGCAGGAAGTGCAGTTCAAGGCGGACGTGGTCAAAGAATTGACCAAAGCCATTGATTTTGTCTGCAGGAATCCCCAGCATTGAAAAGTTCCCAGCTTATGGAAGAGATCAAAAACGTAGACGCGGTGACCAAGGAGCAGCTGGGCAAGGTCATATCTTTTATCAGCAAGAAGAAAGGGATCGATCTTTGTTCGTACCGCCAGAGTTTTATTTTTCGCCACCTCCGCTCGAGGATGATCGATCTCAAGATCTCCGGATATCTGGACTATATCACTTATTTGAAAAACAATTCCCAGGAGATCGATATTTTTCTGGATGAGTTATCGATCAACGTTACCCATTTCTTCCGCGATCCGGAAGTGTTCATTAAATTCCAGAAAGGCCCCTTAGCGGAGCTGATCAGCCGCAAGACCAAGAATAACCTGAATCTGATCCGGTTATGGTCGGCGGCCTGCGCTTCCGGTCAGGAGCCTTATTCTTTGGCGATCATGATGTGCGAAACGCTGGGGGAGCGCAGCGATTTCGTGGTCAAGATCTGGGCGACTGACGTCGACAGGGACGCCCTGGAAAAAGCCCGGATCGGCGAATATGAGGAAAAGGACCTGAAAGAAGTAAGTAAGAAGATGCTTGAAAAATATTTCCAACCGGGCTATAATGGTAAATATTCTGTGAAGGATGAGATCAAAAAAATGGTCAGGTTTGAAAAACACAATCTTATCAGCGATCCGGGATTGAAGTTCATCGACATTATTTTCTGCCGCAACGTTATGATCTATTTTACCCGCGAACAGCAGGAGCTCTTGTTCGGGAAATTTTACGAGTCCCTTAATTCTGAGGGGCTTCTGGTCACCGCTAAGGTTGAAAGCATCTGGACCAAGGGGACGTTCGTCAATATCGATCCGTATAACAAGATCTATCGGAAAGCGAACTAGGCGATAAGAAGGAAATCAACAAGCTGGAAATTTTCAAAAAGCGACATGAACATGAAAGGGAGGTAAAAGATGGCAAAAGTTTTGGTGGTCGATGACGCGCTGTTTATGCGCAGGATGCTTTCCGATATCCTTAAGAAAGAGGGTATCGAAATAGTCGGAGAAGCGGAGAACGGGAAAGACGCGATTCAAAAGTATGAACAGCTCAAGCCGGACCTTGTGACCATGGACATAGTTATGCCCAAGATCGAAGAGATCGACGGTATAGGCGCGGTCAAGGAGATCATCAAGGCCGACCCCCAGGCTAAGATCATCATGGTCTCAGCGATGGGGCAGCATTCTTTGGTTGTTGAGGCCATTCAGGCGGGGGCCAAAGACTTTGTGACTAAACCTTTTCAGCCGTCAAGGGTCATTGAGGCTGTAAAAAGGGCTTTAGGCGGATAACCGCTTTTTCGGGGAAAGGTTTATGGAAGAAAATCTTATTGAAGTGCAGATGGCTCAGATGCAGATCGCTCAGGCGCCGGCAATACTGGTGACCAAGGGGCTGGGTTCGTGCCTGGGGATAACTTTTTGGGACCCGGGCAAGAAGATCGGGGCCATGGTCCATCCTATGCTTCCGGATTTCAGCAAGGCCAGGGTCAAATCCAACCCCAGCCGGTTCGTTAATTCCGCGATAATGCATATGCTTGAAGAAATGGAGAAAAAAGGGTGCCAGCGCTCGAGGATCGCGGTCAAGATATTCGGCGGGGCGCACATGTTCAGTTTTATCAATACCGACAGCGTTTTAAATGTCGGGCAAAAAAACATCGAAATGGCTTTAAATATTTTTAAGGAATTGAACTTAAAGATCTCCGGCCAGGAAGTCGGCGGGACCTTCGGTAGGACGATATGCCTGAATTTGGATGACGGCAAGGTCCTGGTCAAGACTGTTTCCTGGGGAGAAAAAGAAGTCTAATGGCAGAAAAAGTAAAAGTGTTAGTAGTGGATGATTCTTTTTTGATGCGCCGGATCATCTCTGATATCGTAAACAGCGATCCCCATCTGGAGGTTATCGCTAAAGCCAAAGACGGCGAAGAGGCGATGGAAAAGATAATTTCTTTAAATCCGGATGTGGTGACTTTAGACATAAATCTTCCGGTAAAAAACGGAATAGATGTTTTGACCAGCATCATGAAGACCAAGCCTACAAAAGTGATCATGCTTTCGGCTTATACCCGGGCCGGGGCATCGGCTACGATCAGGGCTTTGGAACTGGGAGCGGTGGATTTTATCGCCAAGCCTTCCGGGGAAATTTCCCTGGGGCTGGAGAAACTCAAGAATGAAATAATCTCCAAGATCAAGCTCGCGGCGAACGTTGAGCTGGATAAGTACCTTTTGGCTTTTCGGGCAGCCGGCTCTGCCGCTAAAGAAGAAAAAAGCTTCGGGGTAAAAATCCTGGTTATTATCGGCGCTTCTACCGGAGGGCCGAAAGCGATCCTTAATCTTATGAGGCGTATTCCCGGAGATATCGACGCGGCGTTCTTGATCGTCCAGCATATGCCTAAAGGTTTTACTTTAAGTTTTGCGGAAAGGATATCCTGGGAAACGGGGGTCAGGGCCAAGGAGGCCGAGGATGGCGACGTGCTTGACACCGGCAAGGCTTTTGTCGCGCCCGCCGGAAGCCATCTGATTTTAGTCAAGACCGGGAATAACCAGATAAAAGTAAAATTGACCCAGGAACCCCCGGTGAATTTTGTCCGTCCTTCCATAGATGTGACCATGCTTTCGGCCGCGGAGATTTTCGGCAAGAACATAATCGGGGTGATTTTGACCGGCATGGGCAAGGACGGGCTGGAAGGGGCCAGAAAAGTAAAAGAAGCAGGGGGAAAGATTCTTATTCAGGATGAGGAGTCTTCGGTGGTCTGGGGGATGCCGGGTTCAGTCTGCAGGGCTGGTTTAACTGACGGGGCATTGCCTCTTTCGCAGATAGCCGACGTTCTGATTAAATGTATCCGCGTCTAATTTAAAGATAATCGCAGAGGTCGAGAAATGGCAGAAGAGCAAAGACTATCGTTCACGCAGCTGGACGTGCTTAAGGAAATAGGTACTATAGGCTCGGCTACCGCGGCAACGGCTTTGGCGGATATGGTCGCCTCTAAGGTGGAGATATCCGTGCCGCAGGTCAGCCTTGTGCCCCTGGAGAACTTAGCATCGATCCTGGATAGCGCGGATAAGCTTTATTTTGTTTTGGATATGGAGATAACCGGCGATATAGGCGGAAGGATATTCCTGCTTTTATCTCCGGAGGACTCGATGTTCCTGGCCAGCGCATTGCTGGGTAAACCTAAGGAGGAGCTCGATTTCAAGGATGATATGTTCCGCTCTTCTTTGCAGGAGGCCTGCAATATCCTGGGCGGGGCGTATGTTTCGGCATTAGCGGACATGACCAGCTTTACCATCCTTACTTCCATTCCTTCGCTGGCTATGGATATGGTCGGAGCGATCCTGGATTTTATTTTTATCCAGATCGCCCAGACTTCGGAAGAGGCGCTGTTCATCAAGACTGACCTGCAAGTCAAGGGTTTAAGCATGGAAGGCTTATTCCTTTTGTTTCCTACAAGCGATTCCTTGCAGAGGATCTTTAATGTTTTAGGGATCAAGTAAGAGGGAGGCAAGAACATGGCAGAACAAAAAGATCAGGAATACCAGCTGGTTGTTTTTACTCTGGGGCAAGAGGAGTTCGGAGTGGATATCAGTCAGGTCAGAGAGATCGTCAGAGTGGTTCAGATCACGTATTTACCCAAAGCCCCGACTTTTATAGAAGGCGTGGTCAATCTTAGAGGCCAGGTCCTTGCCGTCATTGATCTGTCCAAGAGGATCGGTGTGCCTTCTAAGGAAAGAGGCGAAAATACCCGGATTATAGTGGTTGAAGTCGGAGAGAACACCGTAGGCATGATCGTGGATTCGGTTTCCGAGGTTTTAAGGCTGTCTTCCGAATTCGTGGAGGATGTCCCGTCTCTGGTAGAGACCGAAGTCCCGGAGCATTACATCCGCGGCGTGGGCAAGCTTAAGGACAGGCTGCTTGTGCTCTTGGATTTGAATAAAATACTGACCCCCGGAGAATTTCAGCTGGTAGAAAAGCATGTCAAGGGCGCGGTGACCAAAGAAAACTGAATCCGGAACCGCTAGCGTCTTTTATTCTAAAATATCAACATTTACCGGCCCCGCAGGCCAAAGCCTGCGGGCCGGACAATCCGCCAAGTGAATCTGGCGGTTTGTAATTTATGGAACTATGAGATATTATCCGTTATTTCTGGATCTTCAGGACAAAGACTGTTGTGTGTTCGGCGGGGGAGGGGTCGCCGAAAGAAAAGTCCGGGTCCTTTTAAAATGTCAGGCCAGGGTAAAGGTGTGTAGCCCCAAACTCAACTTTGGTTTGAAACGGCTCTTGAAAAACAAAAAAATAGTTTGGCGCAAGGACGCAAGCGCAAGAGATTTGCTCCGGGGGGTGTTTCTGGCCGTAGCCGCGACCAATAACCGCGCGGTCAATTCCCGGGTCGCTTTTAGCTGCCGCAAGAAGAATATCCTGGTTAACGTGGTAGATGTCCCCGGGGAAAGCAATTTTATCGTTCCCGCATTCATAGAGAAAAACGGATTGGTCATCGCCATATCTACAAGCGGCCAGGCGCCGTGTCTGGCTAAAAAGATCCGCCAAGACCTGACCAGTAATTTTTTACCCGGCTACAGCCGGATGTTGAAAGAATTAGCCGGAGAACGGAATAAGCTTAAAGGCTCCTGCCTGGGATTTTCTCAAAGAAAATCTGCTCTAAATAAATTGATAAACTCTAAGTTCTCCCGTTTGGCGAGGTCCTGATAAAAAAGGTCTGCTCCGGCGGGATAACCTATTTGTCCAAAGAACATGCCTTTTTCCTATCAGTTTTTTTCCCGCTCGGTTTTATTGCTTTATTCTTCCAGCGCCCTGGCCTATCTTATTTTCTTTATCACTCAAAAGCAAAAATTCGCTTTCTCGGGTTTCAGCCTGGTTATTTTAGGCTGGTTTGTGCATGCCGGCCAGCTTGCTTATCGCGGTCTGGCTCTTAAATCTTTCGCTGTTTCCAACCTTTACGAATCCCTGAATTTTTTCGCCTGGGTGATCGTTTTGGTGTATGCGGTCTCTGAATTTAAGAGCAAGCAGCGGACTGACGGAGTATTTGTTTTGCCTCTGGTTGTATCGCTTGTGGCCTATGCCGCGGTATTGGATAGCGGCATAAAGCCATTGCCGGCTGTGCTCAAAAGCCAGTGGATGGCAATACATGTTACTTTATGTTTCCTAAGCTACGCTTGTTTTACTCTGGCTTTTTGTTTTGCGCTTATGTATCTCTGGCAGGAAAGAGAATTGAAATCGCGAAAGCCCGATGCTTTCTTGTTCCGCCTGCCGGCTTTAGAGTCTTTAGACCGCCTGGGGTACAGGGCTGTTGTTTTCGGATTCTTATTCCTGAGCCTGGGGATCGTCAGCGGATCGGTCTGGGCCCAGAAAGCCTGGGGATCTTTCTGGAGCTGGGACCCTAAAGAGACATTTTCGCTGGTGATGTGGCTGATATATTTGGTTTATCTGCACGGGCGGCTGATCCTGGGCTGGCGGGGCAAGAAAAACGCCCGCCTGGCAATAATCGGTTTTGCGGTCATGCTTTTCACCTATTTAGGGGTGAGTTCACTTTTGCCCGGATTGCATTCGTATTTATCAAAATGATCAACATCCAACTTTTAGGCTTGAACCACAAAAGCGCTCCTATTCAAATAAGGGAGAAGGCTTCTTTTTTGGAAGCGAAATTGGCGGGCGCTTTGGCCGGGCTTAAAAAACATAGATCCATCGATGAGTGCCTGATACTTTCCACCTGCAACCGGACCGAGATCTATGTCGCCAGCTCTGATCGCCTCGGCGCTCAGGCCTGCCTGTGGGATTTCATCTGCCGGTCCATGGAGATGCCGGAGAGCGAGATCAGGCAATACTTTTATCTGTTGAGCAATAAGAGCGCCGTCGCTCATCTTTTCCGGGTCGCTTCCAGCCTTGATTCGATGATCATCGGAGAAACCCAGATTTTCGGACAGGTTAAAGACGCTTATTTTAAGGCCAGGCAGTCTGATTCCCTGGGGCGGATTCTAGACGGTATTTTCGAAGAGGCCATCCGGGTCGGCAAAAAAGTGCGCACTCAGACCCAGATCGGAAAAGGGGCGATCTCCACTTCTACCGCGGCAATAGAGCTGGCCCGAAGGATCTTTGAAACCCTGGAAGACAAAAAGATCCTGATAATCGGAGCGGGAAAGATCGGAGAGCTCACGGTGAAGAATCTATCTTCGCGGGGGGTCAAGACCGTGATCGTAGCCAACCGGACCATGCTTAAGGCTCAGGAGCTTGCCGAGCGTTTCTGCGGCCAGGCCATAAATTTTGGAAGTATCCCGGATTACATGCGCTCAAGCGATATCATCATCAGCTCCACCAGCGCTCCCCACTTTGTGATTACCGCCGCAGAGATAAAGAAAGTTATGCCTTCCAGGGGTAATGCGCCTCTGTTTTTGATCGATCTGGGGTTACCGCGGAACATTGAGCCCGGCGCAAGCGATATCGAGAATGTTTACCTGTACAACATCGACGACCTGGCTCAGGTCTGCGACGCCAATATTAATTCCAGGCGAAAAGAAGCCCAAAAAGCCCAGCAGATCGTGGATCTTTGCGTCGAGGCGGCAATGAAGAAGATGGATCTGGAAATAAAGCAGCGGCAGGAGAGTGTTTTAAAGTGAAGAGAACCCGTATTATAGTCGGCGCAAGAGGCAGTCTTTTATCCGTGGCTCAGACCGCGGGAGTGATCCGCCTGCTCAAGTCCAGAGCTCCGGCTTATGAGTTTGTTTTTAACAAGATAACCACTCTGGGCGATACAGCGAAAATTTGGCTTCGCAGCGATACCGGGATATTCGTCAAAGAGCTCGAAGATGCTCTTTTGTCCGGAAAGATCGATCTGGCGGTTCATAGCGTCAAGGATCTGCCGTATTTGATCCCGCCGGAGCTGGTTCTGGCGGCGATCACTAAAAGAGAAGAGCCGCGAGATGCCCTGATCAGTAAAAATAAGAGCGCCGGGCTGGAAGAACTTTCTCCGGGCGCAAAAGTCGGCACTACCAGCCTCAGGCGCCGGGCCCAGCTGTTAAGAGAAAGGCCGGATCTTAAAGTGGAAGATCTCAGGGGCAACCTGGATACCCGGATCCGCAAATTGAAATCAAGGCTCTACGATGCGATCATTGTCGCGGCTGCCGGTCTAAAAAGGCTTGGTTATGATTATGAGGGAGTTTCCTGTCTTTTGCTGGATGAAAAGATCATGCTTCCCGCTCCGGGACAGGGCGCGCTGGGCATAGAAGTGCGCAAAAACGATATTTTCATCGAGAAGCTGGTAAAAAAGCTCGAAGATCCCGCGACTAGATGCTGCGTGGATGCCGAGCGGGCTTTTTTAGGCCATACCGGAGCCGGATGCCGGATGCCGGTGGCAGCATTCGCCAAGATCAGGCAGGGTAGGATTTTCTTAGAAGGCCTGGTCATCAGCTTGGACGGAAAGAGAATTTCCCGGGCCGGTGTGCAAGGCAGATCTCAGGACGCCAAGATCCTCGGGCGGAAGCTTGCGGAAACGGTCTTGAAAAACGGCGGGAAAGAAATCTTAAAGGAGATCAAAAATGGCTGAAGCTAAAGGCAAAGTTTATCTGGTCGGCGCCGGCCCGGGAGACGCGGAATTGATCACTTTAAAAGGGGCGCGTCTTTTAAAAGAAGCCCAGGTCGTGGTCTATGACCGGCTGGTCAATCCCCGGATCATCCGCGATTATGCCCCGCAGGCCGAGCTGGTTTACGTAGGAAAAGCTTCGGATAAGCATACGCTGCCTCAGGACAAGATCAACGCTCTTCTGGTGCGGCAGGCTTTAAAAGGCAAGACCGTGGTCCGTTTAAAAGGGGGGGATCCTTTTGTTTTCGGCCGGGGAGGAGAAGAGATCCTGCTTTTAGTCAAGAACAAGATTTATTTTGAAGTGGTGCCGGGCATCACCAGCGCCATAGCGGTTCCTGCTTACGCGGGCATACCGGTGACCCACCGCGGGTTTACTTCCTCGCTGGGTATTTTTACCGGGCAGGAAGACCCGGCCAAGGCCGATACTTCTATTGCCTGGGATAAAATATCTACCGGGCTGGGCACCCTGGTTTTTTTAATGGGCGTGGATAACCTGTCCAATATAGTTTCCGCTTTGATAAAGAACGGCCGGCCGCGATCTTGCCCTTGCTGCTTAGTGGAATGGGGAACTCTTTCCCGCCAGAAAAGCTGCCCCGGGACTTTAGCCGATATCCAAGAAAAAGCCCGGCGGTCAATGATCCGGCCTCCGGCGATCCTGGTGGTCGGAGAGGTGGTTTCGCTGCGCGACAAACTCAACTGGTTTGAGAAAAAGCCGCTTTTAGGCAAGAAAATCCTGGTCACCCTTCCGGCTGAGGATAACAGCAGGTTAAGCGCCATGCTCGAACAGCAGGGAGCCGAATGCGTGGCTTTGCCGCTGATCAATATCCGGCCGCTGGAAGATTATTCCCGTTTAGACTCGATGATAAAAGGCGTCGATGATTTCCATTGGCTGATCTTTACCAGCCGGAACGGGGTGCGGTTTTTTAAAGAAAGGCTGGGCTTCCTCAAAAAAGACGTCCGCATCCTGGCCGGGATAAAGATCGCGGCGATCGGCCCCAAGACCAGGGAAGCGGTGGAAGCTTTAGGCATCAGGGTCGACGTGCAGCCCAAAGATTTCCGGCAGGAAGGTCTGCTGGCTGCTTTGAAGAAACATGATCTTAACGCTAAAAATATCCTGATCGTCCGGGCCCAGGAAGCGCGGGATGTCCTGCCTCAGGGGTTGGAAAAGTTAGGCGCGGGAGTCTGCGTGGTCAGCGCCTACCGGGCCGAATTACGTAAAGAAAAAGTTTTGCTTCCGGGATTTCTGGCCGGGTTTGATCTGGTGACCTTTACCAGCTCCTCCTGCGTGGAGGGGCTGTTCCGGGCTTTTACCCGGAAAGAGATCTTTTCCCGGAAAAACAGGTTCAAGGTCGCTTCTATCGGTCCGGTGACCTCACAGACTTGCTCTAAATTCAGGCTTAAGGTGGCGATCGAGGCCAAAGACTATACGCTCGATGGCCTGGCCTCGGCTATACTAAAGCACTACCGAAAATAAAATTTAACCATACCCACCCCAGGGGTGGGTAAAAATGTCATACTTAATACGCGAAGATGATCAGTATAACCAAACTGCTTTGCGATCTGGGCTCATACGGCGATGAATTAAGGTACCGCAAGGGGATGACTTCTTTATCCCGCCGGCCTATCGTGGTCTGGAACTGCACCCGCAAATGCAACCTGGCCTGCATGCACTGTTATTCCAATTCCGCCAACAAAGATTACGAGGGCGAATTGACTACCCCGGAAGCGAAAAAGATGATCTTGGATCTGGAGGAGTTCAATGTCCCGGTCCTGCTTTTTTCCGGAGGCGAGCCGTTTTTACGCCAGGATCTGTTCGAGCTCAACGATTTCGCTCACAAGCACCATATCCGCACCGTGATCTCCACAAACGGAACGATGATCACCAAAGATACTGCCCGCAGGATCAAGGACAATAATTTTGATTATATCGGGGTAAGCCTGGACGGGATCAACGAGCGCAACGATAAGTTCCGCGGCAAGGCCGGAGCTTTTGCCCTGGCGCTTTCGGGGATAAGGAACCTTGTGGAAGTTAAACAGAAAGTCGGCCTGCGTTTCACTATTACCCGCCACAATTATCCGGATATAAAAGATATTTTCCGGCTGGCCGAAGATGAAGAGATCGACCGGGTCTGTTTTTACCATTTGGTCTATTCCGGCCGGGGGGCCCAGATGACCGAAGACGATCTTAGCCGGCAACAGATGCGCGAGTGCGTTGATTCCATCTGTTCCTGGGCGGTTTCTTTGCACCGGAGGGGCATGAACAAAGAAGTTTTGACCGTAGATAACCACGCCGATGCGATCTATTTGTATTTGCGAACGAAAGAAAAAGATCCGGATAAAGCTAATAAGATCCTCGAGCTTTTGCGGTATAATAAAGGCAACGCTTCCGGCATAGCTATCTCTAACGTGGATAATCAGGGAAATGTGCATGCCGACCAGTTCTGGCAGAGCCATACTTTCGGAAACGTAAAAGTCCGCAAATTCGGCTCGATCTGGATGGATACCTCAGACCCGGTTATGGCCGGGCTTAAGGACCGGGCAAAATTGATCAAAGGCCGCTGCAGCCGTTGCCGTTTTCTGGAATTATGCAACGCCAACTTCCGGGCCCGGGCCGAAGCGGTCTATGGGGATATTTGGCAGGAGGATCCTGCCTGTTATCTTAGAGATGACGAGATAAGCTAACAGGTCAAAGTTTAAGGAGTAGAGTATGCGATATTCAGCCTTTCGCCTCAAAAGACTGAGGCAGAATGAAAATTTCCGCCGGCTGATCCGGGAAACCAGGCTTAGCGCGGACAATCTGGTCATGCCGTTTTTTGTGCGCGAGGGCAAGAATATTAAAAAAGAGATAGCTGCTTTACCGGGCAATTATCAGCTTTCAGTGGATAACTTGCTCAAGCAGGTAAAGATCTGCAAGTCCTTGGGGATTCCGGCCGTGCTTGTGTTCGGCATCCCGGACAAGAAAGATGAATCAGGCTCAGGCGCTTTTGCCAAAGATGGGATAGTCCAGAAAGCCATAACGGCGATCAAGGCCAGGGTCCCGGGGATCATGGTTATCGCTGATGTTTGCCTCTGTGAATTCACATCTACCGGCCACTGCGGGATAGTCAAAAAAGATTCCGGCACAGAGTGCCGCTTGGATAACGATGCCACCCTGGATCTTCTGGCCAGGACCGCGCTTTCACAGGTCCGGGCAGGAGCGGATATGGTCGCCCCTTCGGCTATGGCTGACGGCCAGGTCCAGGCTATCCGGTCTATGCTCGACTGTAACGGCTATTCGGAAGTCCCGATCATGGCTTACAGCGCCAAATATTCCTCCGGCTTTTACGGGCCTTTCCGGGAAGCAGCAGAGTCTTGCCCGAAATTCGGCGATCGCAAGACATATCAGATGGACCCGGCTAATTGGCGGGAAGCCATGAGAGAGATCAGCCTTGATGTAAAAGAGGGCGCGGATATAATCATGGTCAAGCCGGCTTTGGCTTATTTGGATATAATCGCCAAGGCCAGAGAAAGATTCAATCTGCCGATCGCCGCTTATAACGTCAGCGGAGAATTCAGCATGGTCAAGGCCGCGGCAAAAGCCGGCTGGATTGACGAAGAAAAGATCGCGCTGGAAATCCTCAACGCGATCAAGCGCTCCGGCGCGGATATCATTATCACCTACCACGCCATGGAAGCGGCGCGTATTTTGACAACTTAATGAATCTGCCGGTTTTGCTCGCTCAGGCCGATTTTACCCTTCGGGCCGCCAAAGGTCTTTCGCAGCACGGCGCCTGCAGAACTCAGCCGTCCCGCTCTAGCGGATACGGCTTCACACAGCTTCGGCGTCTTCGGCCAATAGGCCTCGATTCCCTCGTTGCTCAAGCTGCTTTGGCTAAAATCGGCATTCGCTCGCAAATCCGCCAGATTCATTATAGAGTTATTTTAAGAAATTTTTGCTGGAGGAGATTTGAAGGGGTGGCTTGGCAGGGTGAGCAGGGCTTCATCAGCCCGAAAGCGGGCATGGTTGCCAAGCGAGTAGATGTGTCGGGCAGAGCGAAGGGCTGATGCAGAGCGCAGTCCGCCACGCCGGGGCGGACAAGCGTCCCTGCGAATCCCTGCCAAGGCAGGCCCCGTTAAAATCTAGGTCGGGGGAATTTTGTTATGAAAGAAAATTTATGATAATTTCCTGGAATACCACAAAAGCCTGCAATCTCAAGTGCGAGCACTGCTACCGTGACGCCGGAGGCAAAGATCCTAATGAGCTTTCCACGAGCGAAGGCAAAGAACTGCTTTCGGAGATCGCCAAGGCCGGTTTTAAGATCGTTATTCTCAGCGGAGGAGAGCCTCTTTTAAGGAAAGATATCTTTGAGCTGATATCCTATGCCGCTTCTGTGGGTCTGCGCCCGGTATTAGGGACTAACGGGGTGTTGTTTACCGCGGAAATCGTCAGAAAATTAAAAGCCGCGGGCGCAGCCAGGGTCGGAATAAGCTTGGACAGCAAGGATTTTCAGGTCCACGACGCTTTCCGCAAGCACAAAGGAGCCTGGGAGAAGACCGTAGAAGCCATGCGGATTTGCCGGCAGGAAGATCTGGATTTTCAAGTCCATACCACGGTGACCCGAAGGAATTATAAAGAGATCATCGGAATAACCGACTTTGTAACCGAGCTGGGAGCCAAAGCCCACCATGTTTTCTTTTTGGTGCCCACCGGAAGAGGCAAAGAGATCTCGGACGTTTTTATCACAGCTAAAGAGATCCGGGAAGTCCTGGAGAAGATATTGAACAAACAGAAGAAAACCCGGATAGAGCTAAAGCCTGTTTGCGCTCCGCAATTTATTCCGCTGGCCAAAAAAATGAATGTGGAATTGCGTTTTAAGAGAGGCTGCCTGGCCGGGACAAGTTACTGCTGCATCCTGCCTAACGGCGACGTGCACCCTTGTCCTTATCTGCCGCTTAAGCTCGGGAATGTCCGCCAGGAGAAATTCAGCTCCATTTGGGAGAATAATCCGGTATTCAATAAATTGCGCTCTCTGGAATATTCCGGAAATTGCGGTGTTTGCGGGCATAAGTCTTCCTGCGGAGGGTGCCGGGCCCGGGCCTATTATGAAAGCGGGGATTTCATGGCTGAAGACAAAGAATGCATAATTCATCCTTGCCCAAAAGATGCTTTCTGAATTAGACAAAACTATCCTCAAAGAGCTCCAGGACAACTTCCCGGTTTCCAGCCGGCCTTTTGCCGAGGTTTCCGGAAAGTTTGATCTTAGCGAAGAGGATTTGATCAGCAAGCTCAGGTCTCTGCAAAAAAGAAAGTTGATCCGTTACCTCGGCGCCGTATTCGCTACTAAAAAACTGGGCATAAGATCTACGCTGGTAGCGATGAGCGTGCCGAAAAAAATTCTTTCCCGGGTTATCCGCCTGATCAACAGCTATCCGCAGGTAAGCCATAATTATCTGCGCTCGGGCGAGTATAATATTTGGTTCACTCTTTCCGCCGCTTCGAAGCCGCAGCTTGAGGCGCTTTTTAAAGAGATCAAAAAAAGATCCGGCGTGAACAAGGTCTTGAACCTGGAAACGGTCAAGGTCTTTAAGATCGATGCCCGGTTCGACCTGAAAAATAAATGAAACCCGGAAAAAAAATTATTTTGGCTTTGAACCGTCCTTTAGGTATAATAAAGATGCCCTTTGCTCCTGCGGCCCAGGAAATAGGCTGGAGCGAGGCCAAGCTTCTTAGAGCTATAAAAGCTTATAAACGGCAGGGGTTGATCCGCAGGCTGGGCTTGATCCTGGCTCATCGCAGGGTCGGTTTAAGGTCTAATGTTCTGGTAGTTTGGAAAGTGGCTAGAAAAGATCTTGTTCGCGCGGCGAAAGTTTTTCAGAGTGCCGCGGAAGTCAGCCACTGTTACCAGCGCAAGACTTGCCCTAATTGGCCGTACAATATTTACACCATGGTCCACGGACAAAACAGGAAAAGTTGTCTGGAGTCGATAAAAAAACTTTCTTGTCTGGCCGGGATAGAAGATCACCGGGAGTTATTTACATTAAAAGAACTGAAAAAGACAAAGGCGGACATATGGCTACTGACAAATCGAAAGAAAAAAGAAAATTCCCCAGGTTAAAAAACGGGGTCAAGGTGATCTATAAGTTTATGGGGGTCATGGGAGAAAGAAAAGACGATGTCATAGACATCAGCCAGGGGGGGGTCCGTCTTTCGCTGAAAGAAAAAGCCGCTGTCGGGACTCTTTTAGAGCTGGCGGTCACTATTTCTGAAGAAGGCAATCCTTTTTTCGCTCTGGCCAAAGTGGTCTGGCAATCCGAAAAACGCAAATTAGGGGCTAACCGCCAACTTTATTACGAGACCGGAGTGGAATTCCTGAAGATGGATATGCAGCACAAGATGTTAATGATCGAATATATTTACAGCCGGATGAAAAAAGAGAAAAAGGAGCAAAAGATCTTATGAGGTCAGTCCAGTCCCGTAAATTATTCCGGGAAGCCAAAAAATATCTGGTGGGAGGGGTAAACAGCCCGGTCCGGGCCTACAATGCTGTTGGCGGGAGTCCGATCTTTATCGCCAAGGGCAAGGGGCCGAGGATCTATGATGTCGATAACAATTCTTACCTGGATCTTGTGATGAGCTGGGGCGCTTTGCTTCTCGGCCATGCCCATCCCGCGGTACTGAAAGCGGTCAATGAAGCGGCAAAAAACGGCAGCAGTTTCGGCGCTCCCACCGCCGCGGAAACCGAATTAGCCAGGATGATCAGCTGCGCTGTGCCGTCGATCGAAAAGATCCGTTTGGTCAATTCCGGGACCGAAGCTGCGATGAGCGCGGTCCGCCTGGCCCGGGGCTTTACCGGAAAAGACAAAATAGTCAAATTTGCGGGTTGTTATCACGGCCACTGCGACAGCCTCCTGGTTAAAGCCGGTTCGGGCGCAACTACTTTCGGCCGGCCGGACAGCTTGGGGGTTCCCCGAAGTTCAAGCCGGGATACCATAGTCTTAGCTTATAATGATATTGACAGTTTAAGCCGGCTGATCAAAAGCCAACACAAAAAGATCGCCTGCGTGATCATCGAACCTGTGGCCGCGAACATGGGGGTGATCTTGCCTAAGATCGGCTTTCTCGTAGGCTTGCGGGAACTAACCAGAAAGTATAATATCGTCTTGATCTTTGATGAGGTCATCTGCGGTTTTCGTTTCGTTTTCGGAACAGCGGGGAACCTTTTCGGAATTACTCCCGATCTGACCTGTCTGGGTAAGATTATCGGAGGAGGCTTGCCTTTGGCCGCTTACGGAGGCAGGAAAGAGATCATGGACAAGCTTTCTCCCCTGGGAGGGGTTTATCAGGCCGGCACGCTTTCGGGCAATCCTTTGGCGGTGGCCGGCGGCATCGCCACTTTAAAAGAGTTGGCCCGAAAGGATTATTCCCGGCTTAACCAGACTGTCGCTCAGATGTGCCAGGAAATGGAAGACATCTTGAGAATGAAAAAGTTGAAATTTTCGATCAACCGGGCAGGTTCGATATTCACTTTATTTTTTACCGACAAAAAAGTTTATGATTACGCCGGAGCCAGGACTTCCGATACCGGGAGGTTTGCCAGGTTCTTCCGGGCCATGCTTGATCAGGGCATAAACCTTGCTCCCTCGCAATTCGAAGGTAATTTTGTTTCTTTTGCCCACCGGAAGAGCGATCTGGAGCTGCTGCTGGAAGCATTCGCCGAAAATATCAGATAAGTCCGGAGAAAATGATGAAACTTTTTAGAGAGAATAAAATCCTGAGATTTTTAGGTTCGCTCAAACTGGCTTTATTCCTGTTTTGCGCGATTATTCTGGTTTGTTTTATCGGGGCGATCCTTCCGTCTATCCTCCCCGAAGATAGACAGCTTGATTTTTTCGGCTCCGGCTGGTTCTTTGCTCTTTTAACGGTCTTCGGCCTGAACATTGCGATTTGCGCTTTTTCCAGGCTGTCTTTCGCCGCAAAAAAGATCGGTTCGACTTTAGTCCATCTTTCCGTACTCTTGATCCTGCTGGGATCGATGCTAAGCTATTTTTTCAGCATCCGGGGAACGATGGAAATAGAAGAGGGGCAGTCGCAGGACAGGCTAATGCTGGGATGTAAGATCCATAAGCTTGATTTCAGGGTCCATCTGGAAGATTTCGCTATTGACTGGTACAGTGCCGAGCCGGACAAGTATGAAATTAGAGCCCGGGTAGATCCGGAAAATATCCTGGCCGCTTTTCGTTTAAATAAAGCTCAGGAGCAAAAAATCGCCAATACCGGATACTCTTTTGCCCTAAAAGATTATTTTTCGGATTTTGGCCTGGATGAGAATATGAGGGCCTATAATAAATCCTCCCAGCCGAATAATCCGGCTGTCCTTATAGGGATAATCTCGCCTTCGGGCGCCCAAGAAGAGCGCTGGGTTTTTGCCAATCACCCGGGGATGGGCATGGACAGGGATAATAATATTAAGTTCCGGTTCAACTTCCAGCCGCAGGTCAGGGAATATCGCAGCCGGGTCAGGGTTATCGATGAAAAGAATAATCTTACCAGGAACGCCCTTATCAAGGTTAATCAGCCGCTTTCCTACAAAGGCTATAGCTTTTATCAGGTTGATTACGACCATGATCAGCTCAAATACACCGTTCTGGAAGGGGTCTATGATCCGGGAGTGAGATTTGTTTTCGCGGGTTTCTTGCTCCTCAATCTGGGGCTGGGGGTCATTTTCTATCCTAAATTAAAGCCGGGCCCAAAGACTGAAAACAAGTAATGTCCGATATCTTATTAAAGACAGCCTATATTTTTTATTTAGTTAGCGCAGTTTTTTTCTGTATCCATCTGTTTTCTCTGAACAAAACTTGGGACAGGATTGCCCGGTTTTTGCTCAAAACCGGCTTTGTCCTGCAAACGGCCATGGTCGGAGTGCGCTGGTATGAAGCGGGCAGGCCGCCTTTTACCAGCATGTACGAGGCTTTGGTCCTTTTTGCCTGGTCGGTGATCCTGGTCTATATAATCTTTGAGCAGGTCTATAAGATCAGATCGCTGGCTATTCCGGTCAACATCCTGGCTTTGATTTTCCTTAGCGCGGCGCTGCCCTCCGAAAGCGCGATCAAGCCGCTGGTTCCGGCCCTGCAGAGCAGGTGGATGAGCGTGCACGTGATCACCTATTTTATCGGGTACGGCGCTTTAAGCATCGCTTTTGTTTTGAGCGCGGTTTATTTGCTCTTGGCTTATCAAAAGAAGATTGATCAGAAGGGATTGGATCTCCTGGACGAGTTTACTTACCGCTTGATCGTTTTCGGGTTTCCCTTTCTGACTGTCGGAATGACTACCGGATCGGTCTGGGCGGATTCCGCCTGGGGCTCTTACTGGAACTGGGATCCCAAAGAAACCTGTTCTTTGATCACCTGGCTGGTTTACGCAGTTTATCTGCACGCTCGCCTCTTGAAGGGCTGGAAAGGAAAAAAATCCGCCTATTTGTCCCTCCTGGGCTTCCTGGCTACCCTTTTTACCTTTATCGGGGTGAATTTTATCCTGCCCGGCCTGCACAGCTACTCCTAACCAGTACAACCTCGTAGGTTGTACTGGTTTATCCTGAAAAAATTCGATTGACAGTTTGCTTAAAGTGTAATACTATTATGAGAAACGTAATACTACCGCATAAATCAAATGTCCTCACTGGTAAGATTCGGAGTTTCTTTAGAAAAAAACCTGCTTGATAAATGGGACAGCCTGCTTAAGGTCAAAGGCTATAATAACCGTTCCGAGGCCCTGAGGGATCTGATCCGGCAGGAACTGGTTAAAAAAGAATGGTCTTCCGGGACTGAAGTGGTGGGAGCTATTACCCTTGTTTATGACCATCACAAAAGAGAATTAGTCAATAAGCTGACTAACCTGCAGCACGATTTCGGAGGGCTTATTTTCGCCAGCCAGCACATCCACATTGACCATCATAATTGCATGGAGATCATCGCGGTCAAGGGTACTCCCAAAGCGATCCAGTCTCTGGCGGATAAAATGCAAGGGACCAAAGGGGTAAAACACGGGGCTTTAAGCATGGCTACCACCGGAAAGAATCTGCAATAAGGCCGGTAATATTTTTTTGTTCAAGGGTAACACGATTGGCATAATCGTGCTAAGCGAGGGAGGGAAAAGTGGGAAGAAAAAGCATTCTAGCAGCCGGATCTTTTGCCGGTATGTTTTTACTGGCCGCGGCAGTTGTCTGGGCCGATGAGCCGGTTACCAATGAAACTTTGCTTAAAGAGATCAGAGCGCTCAAGGATACGGTCAGCCGCCAGGCCCAAAAAATAGGGGAACTGGAAAAGCGGGTGACCAGCCAGGAAGTCAAAGCTCGGCCCGTTGGTCAGCCTCTGGCAGAATCTGAGATCGATAAAAAGATCGATGAGCGTCTGGCCCGGAAAGCTCCGGCATATGATTTATTGGAGGGGCTTTCTTTGGATGTCGGCTCGACCACGGTCGTGCAGGCAAGCAGAAATGTGAACGGCGATTCACAATTATCTGCTAAAGAAGACGCGACTTCAGCCACGGTCAAAGTCGATATAGCCCTGGACAAGCAGTTCGGAGATTACGGCGAAGGGTTCGTTTACCTCAAATCCGGGAATGGCGCTGGGCTTGATGCCAAACTCAAGACTTTCAGCACTGTTAATGACAGCGCTGATGACGATAGTAATGTCCGGCTGGTCGAGGCTTGGTATGAGCATAAATTCTCTCCCATGTCAGGGGTTTTGACCTTCGGAAAACTGGACCCCACCGGATATATTGATACCAACGAGTATGCTAATGACGAGTCGATCCAGTTCCTGGGCGGGATGTTTGTGAATTCTCCGGTAGTGGATTTTTCGGATAATTCTCCGGGGTTGCATCTCGGCGTTTCGCCTTTAGAGTTTCTGGATTTTGCTCTGGAGGCGCTCGACGCGGACGGCGACGGTCAGGATATGTTCGACGCGATGTTCATCGCAGCTCAGGTCAATTTCAAGCCTAAATTCCTGGGGAAAGGCGGCAATTACCGCTTCTACGCCTGGCAGAATAATTCCAATCACATGAAATGGCAGGATGCAACAAAAGATAAAGAGAAAAGTCACGGTTATGGATTAAGTTTTGACCAGGAATTGACCGGTATCGCCGGAATATTCTTCCGCTACGGCTGGCAGGATCCTAAGGTCTTTTCTCCGCAATATGATAGTCTTGGAGCTTTGGATTGGAGCGGAAGCGTTTATTCGTTGAAGCAGTCCTGGAGCATCGGCCCGCAATTTAAGGGAACTGCCTGGGGCCGGCCGGATGACGTGACCGGGATCGCTTTCGGCCAGATCATCCCTTCGGATGAGTATAAAAATTATTACGCCGGTCTAAGCGGGGCCGCGGATCCGCAAGCCAAGTCCGAGAGCCGCCTGGAGTGGTATTATAATTTCAAGGTCAACGGGCATTTAAGCCTCAGCCCTGACCTGCAGGTCATCTGGAGGCCTTTTGGCAAGGACGCGGCAAACGGAGACGGAACGATCGTGGTCGGCGGCTTGCGCGGCCGAATGGACTTCTAAAGTTATTAGGCCGAATTTAAATGAGCGCATAAGTTGTGGAGCCGGCTACTCAATACGCTAAGCGAAATCAACTTATGAGCGCTCATTTATCCCGAGCGTGAGAGCAGATTTCCAGAGAAATCTGCGAACGTTTCGCGAGGGACAATATTTGAGGAGGAATAATATGCACATGGCAGACGCGTTGATCTCACCGGCGGTAGGCGCGACGATGTGGGCGGCAACCGCGGGGCTTATCGCTTACAGCGCGAAGAAAGTCAAAGAAGAAACGGACGACCGCAAGGTCCCGCTTATGGGTGTTTTAGGCGCTTTTATTTTCGCTTCCCAGATGCTTAATTTCAGTATTCCGGCCACCGGCTCCAGCGGACATCTGGGAGGAGGGATGATCCTGGCGATCCTTCTTGGCCCTTATGCCGCTTTTTTGGTCATGGCTTCGGTGTTGATCGTCCAGGCTCTGTTTTTCGCTGACGGCGGGCTTCTGGCTCTGGGTTGCAATATTTTTAATCTGGGTTTTTTTCCCTGTTTTGCGGCGTTTCCCTTTATTTATAAAAAGATCGCGGGAGTTGATCCTGCGCCAAAAAAAATCATGGCCGGAGCCATTATTGGAGGAATTGTCGCTTTACAATTGGGCGCTTTCAGCGTAGTCCTGCAAACAGTTTTTTCCGGAATATCCGAACTGCCTTTTAGAACATTTGTGCTTTTAATGCAGCCGATCCATTTAGCCATCGGAATAGTCGAAGGATTGGTTACCGCGGCTGTGGTGATTTTCGTCTGGAAAGCCCGGCCGGAGATCCTGGAAGCCAGCCGTCAATCCGAGCCGATCGGTCCGATCAACATCAACAAGGTTTTGCTTGGTTTGTTGGCAGCTGCTGTTATCGCCGGAGGCGCCTTAAGCTGGTTTGCCAGCGCTAATCCCGACGGGTTGGAATGGTCGATGTTTAAAACCTCAGGTAAAGAAGAATTAGAAGGCGGGGGCGGAGTTCATGCTTCCGCGGCCGTTATTCAGGAAAAAACGGCGTTTTTACCCGATTACGGTTTTAAGAAAAGCCAATCCGCGATCGAGCCGGAAGAAAGCGTTTCCCAGTCCTGGCCGGCTATTGATCCGGGCACCTCGGTGTCAGGCCTGGTCGGCGGGTCGTTGACCCTGGCGATAGTATTTTTGATCGGGCTGGCCCTAAAACGCCGCAAGATCGCGGTTCCGTAAGAATGAGCAAGATCAGCGATAATTTCTTAGATATAGGCTACATGGATGATCTGGCCGGCAAGGACAGCTGGTTGCACCGGCTGGACCCGCGGGCGAAATTGATCACCGTGATTATATTTATCGTAGCCGTAGTTTCTTTTGACAAATATACCCTTTCCGGGCTGATCCCGTTTTTCATCTTTCCTGTAGCGCTGGTCGCCCTCAGCGGTTTGCCCGCAGGATATTTATTTAAGAAGGTGTTGCTGGTTCTGCCTTTTGCGGTTTTAGTAGCTATTTTTAATCCTTTGATGGACCAAAAAGTTATTTTTCACATAGGCTCGTTGGGGATTTCCGGAGGATGGGTGTCGTTTCTTTCCATTATTCTGCGTTTTATTCTGACCGTGTCCGTTGCTTTGATATTGATCTGCCTGACCGGCTTTAACGCCGTTTGCCTGGCGCTGTCAAAGCTGGGCCTGCCCAAGCCGTTTGTAGTGCAACTTTTGTTCTTCTTCCGCTATCTCTTTGTTTTGACTGACGAGGCAGCGCGGATGTCCCGGGCCTGGGCGCTGCGGGCGTTGGGCGCGAAAGCGATCGATTTCAAGACATTCGTTTCGCTGATCGGCCATTTGCTGCTTAGGGCCATTGACCGGGCCGAAAGGATCTATCTGGCCATGCGCTCCCGGGGCTTTGACGGGCGCATCCGCATGATCCGGGCTATGAAGATCAATTCCCGGGAATTTATTTTTGGAATAGGCTGGTCAGTTTTCTTTGTGCTGTTGCGCTTTTTTAATATTCCGGTCAAGTTGGGAGCGCTGGTCACGGGGAGGTTTTCATGAGCCACCATATTGTTGAAGCTATTGGCCTGCATTATACTTATCCGGACGGCACAAGAGGATTAAACGGAGTTTCCTTTCGCATCAGCCACGGAGAGTCTGTGGCTCTGGTCGGCGAGAACGGAGCCGGAAAATCCACGCTTTTATTGCATCTTAACGGCTATCTGGCCGCCACCCAGGGCCAGGTGCGCATCGGAGATTTTACTTTAAATCCCAAAACCCTTAATTCCGTGCGCCGCACGGTGGGAATGGTTTTCCAGAACCCTGACGACCAGTTATTCATGCCCACGGTTTTTGACGATGTGGCTTTCGGGCCGCTGAACCTGGGATTGGGAAAGGAAGAAGTAGAGCGCAAGGTCGCGCAGTCGCTTGAGACCGTCGGAGCCGGACATTTAAGCAAGCGGCCTCCTTACAAGCTCTCCCAGGGGGAAAAGCGCTCGGTGGCCATTGCCACGGTGCTGGCCATGTCCCCGGACATCCTGGTGATGGACGAGCCCAGCTCCAGCCTTGATCCTCTCTCGCGCAGCCGCTTGATCGCACTGCTCAAGACTTTTAAGCATACCAAGATCATCGCTACTCACGACCTGGATATGGCCATGGATATTTGTGAGCGGACAATTGTTCTTCATCAGGGTCAGATCACCGCTGACGGAGCGACCACTGAGATATTTGGGGATCAGAATATTCTTGCTCGCAGCCGCCTGGAAAAACCCTTAAGGATGCAAGGGTGCCCTAAATGCGGAAATACCTCTTTGCATCCGCCTTCAAAGCGCGAGCACAAGTAAATCGCCGCGCGTTTTTTCCTGCCCAGCGCAATAATCTTATTGAAGAAATCTTTCCTGGTGGTACAATCAAAATAGAAAAAGAGGAATTAGATGGGCGCTAATGACAAGCTTGAAAGATTGCGCGGTATCCTTAAGAAGATGGACGGTGCGCTCCTGGCTTTTTCGGGAGGAGCGGACAGCTCTTTTCTGCTCAAAGTAGCCAAGGAAGTCCTTGGCGAGAAACTGCTGGCGGTTACCTTGGTTTCTCTGCCCGCTTGCCGGAGCGAGGCGGCCCGGGCAAAAGCTTTGGCCGAAAAGTTAAAAGTCCGCCATCTGCTGATAAAAATAAAGCTCCCTGAAGAATTCTGGAAAAATTCTTTCTTAAGATGCTATTACTGCAAAAAGGCATTGTTCGGCCGGCTAAACAAACTTGCTCTGGGTAAAGGGTTGGCTTATGTTTTGGACGGCAGCAACGCCGACGATCCCAAGGATTTCCGGCCGGGTACCAGGGCTCTTAAAGAGCTGGAAATCAGAAGTCCGCTTAAAGAAGCAGGGTTGACCAAGCCGGAGATCCGTTGGCTTTCCCGAAAGATCAAGCTTAAGAGCTGGAAAGATCCGGCTATGGCCTGTCTGGCTTCCCGGATACCCTACGGTGAACTTATTGCTCCGGAAAAACTTTCCCGGATCGATAAGGCTGAGGATTTTATCCGCTCTCTGGGTTTTGAGCAGGTGAGGGTGAGATCGCACGGCCAACTCGCCCGGATCGAAGTGGCTCCGGGAAAGATCGGCAGAGCTTTTAAAAAAAACAGGATTATTGCAGCCGGGCTTAAAAAAACAGGTTTTACTTACGTAAGTATCGACCTTGACGGTTACCGCCGGGGATCGCTTAACGAGGCGTTGCCATGGACAAGAAAAAAATAATCGAGCTGCTCAAGAGAATAAAATCCGGTAAGCTGTCAATAAACGACGGCTTCGCGAAATTGCGCCATTTGCCTTATGAGGATCTGGGCTTTGCCAAAGTTGATCACCACCGGCTGCTGCGCACCGGATTTCCGGACGTTAATTTTTGCCAGGGGAAAAGGCCGGAGCAGATCGAGGCGATCTTTAAGTGTTTGCTCAAAGAGAACAAAACCCTGCTTTTGACCAGGGCGGATGAAAAGATCTTCAAAAAGATCAAGAAAATAAACCGCGCGGTTTGCTATAATCCCCTGGCCCGGATGATCTTTCTTTCGGATAAACAGCCGCAGCTTAAAGGTCTGGTCGCCGTGGTTTGCGCGGGCACAGCTGATATCCCGGTAGCGGAAGAGGCAGCGGTTACGGCCGGAGTTTTCGGGGCCCGGGTGTCCAAGGTATATGACGTGGGGGTGGCGGGGATCCATCGTCTCCTTGACAGTTTTGAGAAAATCGAGTCCAGCCGCTGTATAGTGGTTTTGGCGGGGATGGACGGGGTGCTGCCTTCGGTGATCGGAGGGCTGGCTTCTTGTCCGGTGATCGCCGTGCCGACATCAGTAGGATATGGCGCCAATTTTAACGGTATCGCCCCGCTTTTGACCATGCTTAACAGCTGCGCCCCTAATGTCTCGGTGGTCAATATCAATAACGGTTTCGGCGCGGGATACATCGCGGCTCTGATCAACAGGAGCGCTAAATGAAAGATTTAAAGCCTCTCTTTGTGGAGTTAACCGGGTCAGAGCGGTTTCAGCGCCTGCTTCCGGGCATCCCCGTTACCGCAGGGATGAAATCAGGGTATGTGACCCTGCAGCCCGGAGAATCCGTAGGCGAGCACAAGACCGAATCTAAAGAAGAATCGATCATTATCCTGGAAGGCCGGGCGGATGTCTATTGCCAAGGCCGGAGCGTGTTTTCTGCCTCCCGGAACAGCCTTGTTTACATCCCGCCCGAGACCTGCCACGATATTAAGAACAGCGGGGATGGATTGCTGCGCTATGTTTATGTGGTTGTTCCCGTTTAGATCGCAAAAATCTCGGGAGGGGATATGACTCCGGAAGAAAAGCAGAGGTTGAAAAAGCAGTACGAGTCTTTCACCGACGGCCAGATCAGCCAGATGATCACTGACGGCCGGCAGGCTTACGTGGAAGGGGCTTATGAATTATTGCAGGAAGAGGCCAGGCGGAGGGAGCTGGTGTTCGAAGAGCCGTCGGCAGAAGAAGTGAAAATCCCTCAAGAGGAGCCTGGCCTGGAGCCGGGGACGGACGTTAACGCTTATGTCCAGATGGCGATCATTAATAATGAATCTGACCGGGCATTTATCGTATCCTTGATCGAGCGCACCGATATAGCTTATTTTTTTCAGAATCTGAACATCCGCCGGGATATCGACCTGCCGGTCGGACTGATGGTGGACAGTCTGAGGGTCGAGGAGGCCATCGAGCTGTTAAAAGATTTTAAACCGTCCGCAAGCATCTTGCTATGGTAGCCGATGACAGATAAAAAGAAAGTCCTGATTATCGAAGACAGCAAACTTGTCTGCGCCATCCTTGAGCGGAGCTTGAAGGAAGAAGGATTTGAGGTCATTGTTTGCAATGAAGGTTATTGCGGAGTTAAAAGCGCAGAGAAGGAAAATCCGGATGTCATTATTCTTGATTTGATCTTGCCCGAGCTTCCGGGAGAGGAAGTTTGCCGTCAGATCAAGCGTAACCCGAAAACCGAAAATACCCCGGTTATAATGCTTACCGCAAAGGATAGCGAAGTGGACAAGGTGATCGGAAAAGTCCTGGGAGCGGATGCTTATGTCTCAAAACCTTTCCGGATAGAAGATCTTCTTGTCCAGATAAGGTTTTTGGTTCTTGAAAGATAGGCAGGGATTGAAACAAGCTTTAACTTGAGGCCAAATGGCCAGAAAAAATAAATTTTCTCTTATCCCGGCGATAATCTTCCAGTTGTTTCTTTCTGCAGTTTGTTTTGCCCAGGCTCCGTCTTCCTGGCCGGGGATCGTTTACAAGTTGCAGAAGAGAGTTGCTCTTGGCAATTTAGGAGATGATGTAAGTATTACTTTTCAGAACTCCCCTTATAAGAAATACATGGAAGATGAGTTGATGGCCTATACTTTCCGTTCTGACGGGGAAGTGATCGTTCAGATGAACGACCAGGTCAAAACCATCAAAGTCCCGCCCGAAGAATTATTATGGCTTGCCCGGTTTTTGACCGAGCATAAAGTTGAAGATTTTCCCGAAAAAGAACCGAAGCTGGAAGACTCGGCCTCATTCGCCATAATCATTAAAGTCGGAAGCTCGCGCAAAGGGATCTGGTTGTATAATAAAGGAAACGATAAGAACCGGGATGTGGTCTGGCAATACCTGTTTTATCGGGGCCAGACTCTGCTGGAAACCTCCGGATTGCGGGATAAAAACCAGGCTATCTTTCCGGTTTGCGAAGGGGTAAAAAGACTCGATGAAATGGACATTAATAATGACGGTATAGTGGAATGGCTCCGGCTTAAGATCGGCTTTCATGTTTTTAAGGCCGGCCAGTATACCTTTGATTTTTCCGGAGTCAGACACTCTGTTTTTTTGTCCCAGGGCAGAATTGAAAGAGATTTTTTCCTGAACACCTATTTATTGCAGCCGGAAACAGGGTTGAATAGAGAATATCTGACCTTGGGCATTGATTCTCAACCTCCCTGCCCTATCGGGCCTTTTCGGATGGATCTGGGGCTGGAATTAAAAAACTATCCCGGTAAGAATTTCAGGACTTCTCCGGATTTTGTTTTTGCCGGGCCCCAGAAGGGCGAGTTTTCTTTGCGCCTGCGCCAATCGGTTATAGTGGAAGTAAAAAAGAATCAAATCGAATCCGGGAACAGGCTGCTGCGTTTTACCCTTTCCGAAATTAATCCCGAAGGCGTGCGCCTTACCGGAAAAGATGAACCGGTATTTTTAGCCCGCGAGGGGAATATCCCTCTGGCGGACTTCGGGTGTCTTTCTGGCATATTTGGCCTCAGCCTTATTGATCCCGGGACGGCGACTTTTCAGGTCAGCTGGAATATCCCTGAACAGGAAATGATCCAGAAAAAGATAGAATATTTTCAGGAGATCCTTCTCCAGGACGATTATCAGGGAGATAAAGAGTCCGCGCGGTCTTCCCTGGATTTTTGTCAGGAATGCCTTGGGCAGTTGGGCGGACTTGAAGAGCTTCAGATCAACGTGATCTACACTACACCCGCGGATGCGGCTTAAACAGGAGTCAGGATGAAAGCTTTAAGAGGGCCTTTTACCCCGGTTTTCTACGCCAAGATCGCTTCCCAGCCTATACCCAAGACAATAGCGTTTTTAATGGTATTCTTTCTGATAATCAGCGCTGTTCTTGCCCTTAATGACGCCATATTGATCAATCCCCGGCTGAAATTTATCCAGCAATGGTCAATGGATAATCTCAAAAAGATACCGGCTGTTGAAGTCAAGGGAGGAGCGCTTATCCGTCCTCAAGAGACCTTTATGCTGGAAATCGGGAACAATTTATCCGTTTTCGCCGTGGAGCCTGACCGGCAAAAAGAAGCGGATATCCTGGCCAAATACCGTAACGCAGTAATGCTTACTTCAAGTCAGTTCGTGCTCCAACAAACCGGCCGTGATTCTCCGGCAGAGGTGAAAAGGCGCGATTTTGACAAAACCAGGGATTGGAAGATATCTCCTAATGAATCCGGTTTTTCGCTGGAATTTGAGAACAACCGGATATTCTTTACTCCGGAAACCGTCAGGAAGTGGTTTAAAGTCGTTGCGATCTTTCTTTTTCCCGCATTCCTGATCGCTCTGTTTGTTATTTACTGCTTTACTAAACCTCTGCAGATCTTGTTTTTCAGCCTGATCGGCCTGATGGCCAACGCCATTTTAAAAACAAAGGCATCGTATAAACAGGTATTCAATATTTGTTCTTACGCTCTTGTCCCTCCCACAACTTTAGTGGCGGTCTTGGAAGTGTTCAGGCTGGTTCTGCCGGGCAGCTGGTTTTTGTTCAGCGCGATCTACACGCTTTACATCTTTTTAGGGCTGCAAGCTGCCAAAGCCCCAAAAGACCAGGAAGAGCGATAAAAAGCCTTATTTTTATTGACTTTTTAATTGTCTCGCGGTAAAATATGACCTGTCACATGATGAGGTGACAGTATGGCTTTAGAGTAGTAAAAAATCTAAAGGCAGCTCTCTTAAAAAGAGGGTTGCCTTTTTCGTTTATTAAACCATTTTTTAACTGGAGGTGGAAGATGAACTCCGATAGAGTCACGATCTTAATAGCGATCGTCTTGTTTATTGCGATTCTCTTGACCTATGGCCGGTTTAACCATATGGAACAGTTAATGACCAGGCAAAGGATCGACGGCCTGAACATGAGACTGGAAAGCTTGATCGGCGCTATCAGAGATTCGGACTCCAGGTACAGAAGCTATACCGAAGATCTAAGAAGGATCCGGGAGCGGGTAGCCTTGATCGAAGGAGAAAAGAATGACCTTTGGGCCAAGCTGGACAATATGTCCCGCGACCTGGAAGGATTGCGCGGCAATGTCCTGGCCGCAAGCGCGGATACCAGTAAAAAAATGGTCGAGCTCGGCGCGATCAGTGTCAAGAAACACGAAAAAGCCAAGAAATAAAGGCGTAAATTAAAAAAGCTTTTGACCTTGAAAAATCAGGATTTTAGGTTATACTTTTCAATATATACAGTATTTTGAAGTAATAGTATTTGTGCTTTAGTTTGTTTGCCACGGACTGATTGATCAGATCGATCGGAGCGTGGCTTTTTGTTTTTTAATTAACAATAACTTTAGGAAAGTTTTTAATTATCAGGAGGAGAAAAGATGTTTTTTAAAACGTTAAACAAGATCGTAGCTTTAACGCTAATCCTGACTTTATTTTTAGAACAAAGCGGCTTTGCCCAGGTGGCCGGGCCGATGGCTGTTCCCGCCTATATTAACGGCTATGTTGCCGCGGACAGGTTCCGTCCTTTGCAGCTGCGCAGCCTCACCTTTGACCAGATCAAGAACGATTTCGACCTTTATCTGGATAAAGGGGACCTCAGCTAACAAAAACCCCGGGAGAACAAACAAAACGCCGCTAAACTATCCGAGTATTTCCAGATCGGCTTAAGGCTGCCTAACAGCACCTTCTGGGTGAATTTAAGGCCGGATAGCCGGGATGAGATCATTGATCCCTGGCTGGAAAAGACCGACCTGGGAAAGGTCATGCTCGAAGCTGACCTGCAGCTGAAAAAAGACATGGCTAATTTTACTTCACCTAAAACGGAAGAAGGCAAAAAGTACTGGGATAATCTTTACAAAAAAGCGGAAGATCTGTTCGGCCAGTCTGAGATAACTATTCCCACTTTGACCCGGCCCTGGATCGTTCCCGGAGAGATCCTTATCCGCCAGACCAAAGACAACGCGTATATTTACAAGGCGACCTTGCAAGTGATGCTGGAACAGGATTATCTCAAGAACGCCCCGGAATACAAATTCGATGATCCCCGTCTGAAGATTTTAAACGAATACTCCTCGGAACTGATCCGCCAGGAGATCTTGCCTAAACTCATCCGCGAAGTAAATTCTTCCCAGAAATATGCCGGCCTGCGCCAGGTGTATTATTCGCTGGTTTTAGCCCAGTGGTTCAAGCAAAGTCACACGTCACAAGACACAAGTCACAAGATAGACAGTTTTGATCTGGGCGGATTGACTTCCAAGAAGAACTGGTCAAAGGAGGCTTATTTTAAAGCATACAAGAAATCCTTCGCCAAAGGAGAGTATAAATTGCAGGAAACCAAGAGCCGGCTTTCCGGAACGTCAATAAAGCAGTATTTCAGCGGAGGCGAAAAGCTGGTCATTACTCCTGAGATGATCAACGTGATTAATCCCGCTGTTGTTGGCGATATTTTCAGCCAGGTTTCCTTGCCCGATTCTCTGAAAAGCGGTTTAATTGAAATTCCGCGGGGTGAGATTATCGCTAATAATGGACAAGAACCGGCCAAAGACGGCGGCAGCGCGCAGAAAAGGATCGGCGGATTAGATAAAGCGCAGTTGTATAGATACGGCCTGGCAGCTGCAGGTTTTGTTATGTTTGTGAGTATTACTTCCGGTTTTATGTGGGGAGGGATAGCGCTTGCCGGTTTTTTGTCCGCAGGTTCAGTGCTTGCCGGCATTTCTGGCGGCATAATCGGCGGTTCAATAGGCTCAGCTGTAGCTTACCATGCGAGTACCAGGGCAATGGATGTTTTGCATAAAAGAATTTTATCGGAAGAATGGGAATATCTTCAAACGCATAAAATAAGCGATTCCGAAAAAGACGGTGGAAACTTCAAGCCGATGACCAAAGGCCAGATCATTTTTATCCTGAATCGCTTGAAGCACGATAGTAAATTCGCCACAGAGTTCTATAAGTCTACCGGGTCTGTCTTGGTGATGTCCGCGGACCTGAACATCTGGATCGACGAAGGGCTTGAGCGGCTCAACAGTATCGCGCAAGGCGGTAGAAATCAACTTGTCGGGATCAAACTTCTGGAAAGCTTGCCAGTAGGCCCGGTAAGAAATCTGATGGAATCCTCGATTAAATTCTATTCCGGTCTGAGCGCGCGAAAGGGCAAACAAATATTCGGCAAAGAAAAATACTCTGAATTGATGGATAGCGGGTCCAGCCGCGACGGCGGGGCAGTTCAGGAAAACAGGCTCCTGACAAGTTTGTCTGAACTTAAAGCAAAGATGGCTATCCTGGATGCGCTCCGGGGCTTGGAGTACGAGCCGGGAAGCCAATTAAGGATTAGTGATGCGAAGGAGATCGTCGTCTCTTTTGCGCCGGATACCCGCGAAGAAAACACCATATATATTATCCGTGACAATGATAACTATTTTGCCCTGACCAACGATGGAAAAATCGAGAAGATTGTTGCCGGAAAAGAAATAGGCAGGTATTATCCATTGCGGCCTCAAGTCCAGCAGGGAAAAGTGGAAGTAAAAGTCCTGCATGGCAGGTTTGTTTATTTGACGATCGGCCAGGCAAAATGCGGCATCCGCATTTCGGTCCAGCGGGATAAAGACGTTTCCCGCTATGATAAGAATACCGCCCAGTGGATGCCTCTGGAAGCCAGCCGCGACGGCGGCAGCGTTCAGATAGAGCCGCTTCTGACGCGGGAACAAAAAGAAAAATTATACTGGGAACTGGGTTATTTGGCTGAACCCGACTCGCCTCCTGAGGGGTATTCGGGGCGATCTTGGTCTAAAATTGTCAGAGATGTAAAGATAAAGGTGCAGCACAGCAGCCTCAAGAATAGGGCAGAATATAATGAGTTTAAGGATTTTGTGCGCAATCGTGAACAATTGCGGAAACGGATAAGGGGTTTGACATTAACTGGGTTCACAAGCGGATTCATTGCCGCTATGGCTGCTGTATTCTTTTATAATTTGCCCTTGTTAGGTTTGACTGCAGGATTATTATTATCGAGTTTGTTTAGCCTGTACTACCTTGGGGAGACTTTCCCCTACGACAGATATCTTGATGAAGTATTGACCGAAATTTCGATAGATCCGTCTTTTTTCCCAGACTTCCTAGGGGAATCCGGTCGCGAAGAAAAAAGTCAGGCTAAAGACGGCGGCAGCGTGCGCTCTTTGGACCAGTTGCGCATGGCCTTGATGACCAATGACGTCCATCCGGAAATCGTCGCTTTGCAGGGATTGAGAGATGATTATCTTGACCTGTCTAGTTTGTTCAATTCTCTTGAAGAGAAAGCCAAGTTTGAGAAGACCGCTCATGAGCTGAACCGGGTGGTAGGGATCTTAGAGCAGGATGGATGGACGCAATCTTTGCAGTCCGGAGAACTGAACAGTCTGCAGAACGGGGACATTCTCATGCTTGGTCCCGAAGCATTTGCCATGTATCATTCCCATGAGTATTTACCGGGTGAGGGGAAGTACAATTTCCTCATTACCAAAGTTGACAGAAATGATCCCGCTAAAACCCCGTTAAAGGCAAAAGAGGAGCAGTTGGATATAGCGGGGATCCGGGTTTTGCCCGTGGCTCCGAAAGACAGCGAAGCTTATCTTAATTTTCTCAGGAGGCATTACAACGACCGCGCGCAGGAGTCCAAAGACGGCGGCAGGGCTAAGTACAGCCAAAATATGAAACGGATTATATATGGCGTTACTGTCCCCGTAAGCACGCTTGTCGGATTAGAGTTTTCCGCAATCAGCTATATAATTACCGCCGCGATGTTAGGGATAACAAATCCAACGGCACTTATTATAAGCGCCGTTATGGGAATGAGCAGCGGGGTGTTCTCCGGTTACAAGATCCGGGATTATATTGAGAGTAAGCTTTTGCAAGGCGCTATCCAGCAAGAGACAAGTTCCCTATCCGGGCAGCCGCTTAAATCCGGCGAACCCTCCGGCAAAGACGGCGGCAGCCAAACGCCTATGCTTGACGAGCTTAAGGGAACGGAGCATTCCATAAGGACCAAAAGAGAGGCGGATAGCCTCTATAGCGGAATAGCGGCGGAGTCCAGCAGCAGATCGAGTGGTGTTGTAAATACTGACTATGACGAGTTTGACGGAGGGACAGTCAGGAATAATGGCCGGCAGCCGGCAGGGATCAATATAATTTGGGGCGGCGGGATCGTTCAATTGCCCCGGGAAGTCATTGAAGATCTCGGGAAAGCCTGGAAGGAAGTATTAGCTTCGGATGCCCGCAAAGATATAGAAATTATCCAGGGCAAACTCGTGGAAAGCCAGCGACAGATTAAAGACTTGGAGAAATCCGGTCCTTACTTCCAAGCGGCGCTGGGACAAGCAATGTTAGCCCACGATTCTTTAAGACAGTTATCGGTGTACGAAATAATATCTTTAAAAGAAATACACGGGGCCGAAATAATAAAAGCCGAACTGAAAAAGGTCGTTGCTCAGCCATTTCTCGATCCTGAAATAAAGGAGATCGGCAAAAAAGCCCTGGAAGAACTCATTTCTCTGGATCCAGCGCAAGCCTATTTGCGCAAAGCCGGCATCTCAGCTGAGTATGTCCGGATGATCTATGATACTCTGGAAATGTTAAGCCGGACCGAGCCAAAAGCCCTGTATGATCTTTATATGCTTACTAAAGATTCGGCTTACGTTCTTAACCCGGAAAGCCTGAGAACGCTGGTAATTTACATCCTTGTTGAAACAGACGGGCATATTTTAAGTCCCCAAATCAAGGATATTGTCCGGGCCGCGGTGAAAGAGGTAAAAAACAATCAGGTTATCCTGGTAGAATCAGCTGGTGCTCTGAATTTTTATAACCTCAAGGACGGCGGAACTCCCATGGAAAAACTAGTTGCTGAGATAGAATCCGCGGCGCGCAATAAAGACATTACGGCGTTAGTGCGTCTGCGCTGGGAACTGATAGATTTGCAGCAGAAAGGGTTCCTGGACGAGATTGCCATGGCCCGCGATTCGGTAAATTATAATAATGAACAGCTGCTTAAAGACGGCCTTAAACGCGCGAAAGAAGAAGGCGTTACCAGCGTATTCAGCGGTTTTAAGGAATGGATCGAGATCGATAAGGCGATTCAACTCGCGGAATCCGGACATTATGTCGGGTTCCCTTATCGCCTGGGTAGAGACAAAGCCGTGATGATCGTATTGTATCCGACCGAAAAAGAATTGGTGGCCCGTTACGGAGCGAACGCCAACAGACAGGACGGCGGCGAAATTTCTCAGCGAAAACTCTTAACTAAGATAAGATTCGCGGTGAGAAAGAACGATACCGCAGCGTTAAAACGTTTGCACGGACAACTGATACAGTTCCAGCAGGATCAAATCATGTTCGCGGTCACCATGGCCGGAAGCTCGATACTTTTTAATGGTGAGGCGGTTTCGAGCGCAGCCCTTAAAGGTTTTAAAGCAGCCGGCGTAACCTGGATTTTCAACGGTTTCGAGAAAAAAGTTGGGATTGATAAAGCGATCGAGGACGTGGAATCCGGCGACTATGCCGCTTACTTGTATAGGGTAGGGATTGAAAACGATCCGTTGATCATATTGCATCCGACCGCGCAGGGGTTGAGCAGCCGTTATCGGCAGGCCGTCGTTCAACAGGACGGCGGAAATAAAGCAATCGATCCTCTGGGCGGCGTGGATTTTCGGGCATTACCGGCGGTAGTCACGCCGATGGTTAATCCCGCGGCTGGGGCGGGTTTGATCAGTCTGGGTGATCTGGATAAGCAATGGTCTGAAATTCAGAGCAAGATTTACCAAGGTGAAATGCCTTACCGGGAGATCAAGCTATATGTCAGTTCTTGTTGCGGCCAGAAAACTGCGGCTAAACAATTGGAACAAGTTTCCGAAGGGATCACCAATATTCTGAAGATGGAAGAAGAGCGGGCTTTGTCGACAGCGCCGGAACTCAAAGAAATTTTATCCTGTTTAGGCTAGAAAAGAGAGAAAAAGTCAGGAAAAAGGGGAATCAGGCCCTTTACATTTCTAAGGAAAGTTGTAAAGTAAGAATGTAACAGAACACGGCAAAGGGTGAAGGCAGAAATGCCAGAAAACAGTAACCAGGATTTTCCCCTTTGCCGATTTTTTTTAGCAGATCCTGGGTAATTGTTCTCCGGAGAGCATATCCAATATTCTGGTTGAGCCGATGGAAGTGCGCAGGATGACTTGAGGATTGTTCTTGCGGGTGACTTCTCCTATTATTCGCGCTTTCCTGCCTAACGGATGACTGCGCATCGCTTGTAAGACTTTTTCCGAATCATTTTTCGCCACAAAAACCAGAACTTTTCCTTCATTGGCCATGTACAAAGGGTCGATCCCCAGTATTTCGCAGAAACCCCGCACTGAACCGTTGACCGGAAGACAATCTTCCTGAAGCTGAATTTCCACATTCGACTGCTGGGCGATCTCGTTTAAAGTGGTAGCTACTCCGCCGCGGGTAGGGTCGCGCATCACGTGGATATTTCCTGACTTGGTTAAAAGCCCGGCGATAAGATGGTTTAAGCTATCGCAGTCGCTTTTGATCGAAGTCTTTAATTTGTAATCCTGCCGGGCGGATATGATCGCTGCGGCGTGCTCTCCGATAAATCCGTTGATGATAATAGCATCTCCGGGCCGGGCGTTCCTGGCGGAGATATTTATTTTTCGGGAGATCAAGCCTAATCCGGTGGTATTGATGAATATTTTGTCGCAGGCGTTTTTTTCCACTACCTTTAAATCTCCTCCTACGATCTTTACCCCGGCCTCCCGCGCAGCTTTAGCCATGGATTTGATGATTCTTTCCAGGATCGAAATTTCTAATCCTTCTTCCACGATGCAGGCTGCGGTCAGATAAAGCGGTTTGGCTCCCATCATTGCTAGGTCATTGACCGTGCCGCATACGGCTAATTTGCCGATATCTCCTCCGGGGAAAAATATAGGTTGGACCACAAATGAGTCAGTGGTAAAAGCGGTTTTACCCGGCAAAGACAGGACTGCCGCGTCTTCGGCCTTGTCCAGAATAGGATTGGAAAAAGCCGGGAAGACTAATTCTTTTAACAGGCGATGGGTTAATTTACCGCCGCTGCCGTGAGCCAATAAGATTTTTTCGCTGTTTTTCATTTTATTTTTACCCACCCCAGGGGTGGGTATGGTTTTAACGGTTATATTTGTACCAGGCTGAGCAGGTCCCTTCCGAAGAGACCATGCATGGGCCAAAAGGATTTTCCGGATTACAGGCTTTGGCGAATAATTTACACTGCGCCGGAGTTTTAACTCCGCGTAAGACCTCGCCGCAGGAACAATTCTTGGGTTCCACTGCTTTGAGGGGTTTGATATTGAATCTTGAACAAGCGTCAAAAGCCCGGTAATCGGATTTTAATTTTAATCCGCTTTTGGGGATTATTCCTAATCCCCGCCAATCCGCGTCAGAGGGCGAAAATACCTTTTTAAGCATTTCCTGGGCCGGAATATTGCCCTGGGAACGGACCGCCCGTTTATACTGAATGGCGACGCTTGCCGAATTTTCGGCGATCTGTTTTAAGAGCATCAGAATGGTTTCCAGAATATCAACCGGCTCAAAGCCGCTGACCACGCAGGGGATCTTGAATTCTTTGGCGATGAACTGGTAAGCTTTAGTTCCGATGATCGAAGAGACGTGTCCCGGGCAAAGGAATCCCGAGATTTTTATTTCCCGGGCCGCCAAAAGCGCGGCCATGGCCGGAGGAATTAATTTGTGACAGCAATAAACCGAGAAGTTCTTTAATTTCTGTTTCCGGGCGTCGTGCGCTACTGAAGCGATCACCGGAGAGGTAGTCTCAAAGCCTACAGCCAGGAATACAACTTCTTTGCTTTTGTTCTGGCAAGCGATCTCCAGCGCATCGGCCGGGCTGTAAACCGGGCGGATATCGCCTCCGGCTGAGCGCTCTTTTTCCAGGCTGCTTTCAGTGCCCGGGACCTTGAGCATGTCCCCGAAAGTGGTGATGATTGTATTTTTTATCGAGGCCAGGGCAAGCATGCTATCGATATCAGACTGGCTGGTGACGCAGACCGGACAGCCCGGCCCGGAGATCAGGTTAATATTTTTAGGCAAGAGCTGTTTTATCCCGGAGCGGAAAATTGCCATGGTGTGGGTTCCGCAGACTTCCATGAGATTGATCTCGCGGCCGGAAAATTCAGCTATTTGGCTGCGCAGGCTCTTAACGATGGCTTTATCGCGGAATTCATCGATGTATTTCATTATTCGAAATAAACGTCCTTGAGAAGTTTAAGCGTTTCCCGGGCTTCTTTCTGGTTTATTTTCTCGATGGCGAAACCGGCGTGGATAAGGATGTAATCCCCCATCTTGACGTTTTCCAGAAAGCGGATGTCCGCCTGGCGCTTGACGCCGGACATGTCAACTTCCGCCAGGTTGCCTTTAATTTTAACGACTTTTACCGGAATAGCTAAGCACATATGTTTTAAATAAAGGGGACGTTTCTCTTTTTTAAGGGGAAGATTTCTCTCGTAAAAAAGAGAAACGTCCCCTTTATTTGCTTTGCCTTTATTTGCGGGCGTTGGCGATGGCTGCCTGGCCCAGGGATACAGCCCCGTCATTAGCCGGAAGCAGCTGGTTATAGTAAACTCTGAATTTATCTTTCCGCAAAAGCCCGAGGGTTGTCTCCAGCAGCAATTTATTCTGAAATACTCCGCCGGAAAGGCAGACGGTATTGATCCTGGTTTCCCGGCGCAGCCTGTCGCAGGTTTCCCTGGCCATGATACCCACGCTGTTGTGGAACTTGCGGCTTATATCTTGCCGGGGTACTTTGCGCTCCAGGTCTTTGACGATCCCCAAGATCAATTTTTGGCTTTTGATTACCAGCATCCCCTGGGCTTCATCAATGAGGAAATCATAAGATCCCGGAGCGGATGATTTTTCCGCGCATTGCTGCAGCCGGATCGCGGCCTGAGCTTCGTAGGTTATTATATCACAGATCCCCAAAAGCGCACTTACCGCGTCAAAAAGCCTTCCCGCGCTTGAGGTCAAGATCGGATTTAACCCGATTATGTTGACGATGCTTTCCAATTTCTCTTCATGCCGGCGCAGAAATTCCAGGTCCAGGTCATAGATTTTATCGCCATAAGCATTATAAAGGTAGCTTATCGCCATCCTGTACGGCTCGGCGGTGGCTTTATCCCCTCCGGGCAGATTGACATATTCCAGGTGCCCTCTCCGCCGGAAAAAGCGCAGGTCTCCGGTAAAAAATTCGCCGCCCCAGATCTTGCGGTCATCTCCGTAGCCGATCCCGTCAAAGCATACTCCGATGATCTTTCCTTTGATCCGGTGTTCGGCGATAACGCTGGCCAGGTGGGCCTGGTGGTGCTGGACTTTTACGGTTTTTAAAGATCTGTTCTTAGCCGAGAGTTCCTGGCAGTATTTGGTGGAAAGATAATCCGGATGCAGGTCGCAGGCGATGATCCGGGGCTTGATCCGGAAAATCCGGGCCTGGCGCAGTATCGCCTCTTTGTAAAAATCAAAACTAAGGCTGGTTTTGAGGTCTCCGATATACTGGCTTAAGAACGCAAATTTATTCCCGGCCAGGCAAAAGGTGTTTTTTAATTCCGCTCCGCAGGCGAGGATCGGTTTGAAATTCAAGTCGGGAAAAAAGGGAAAAGGAGAATAGCCGCGGCTGCGGCGCAGGACCACTGGCTGTTCATCCATGACCTGGACGATCGAATCGTCACTGCGGTTGTGAATGTCGCGGTCGTGGACCAGGAAGCAGTCGCAGATATTTTTCAGGTTGTTTAAAGCCCGGGAATTCTCGATCTCAATGGGCTCATCGCTGATATTGGCGCTGGTAATAACCAGCCGTTTTAAAGGTTTACCTTCGGACAGTTCCCGGGAAAACAAGAGGTAGTGCAGCGGGGCATAGCAAAGCATTATGCCCAGATAATTGTTATCGGGGGCAATGAGCGAGTTGAACCTGGAATCGTTTTTCTTTTCTAAAAGCACTATCGGCCGCTCCGGACTTTCCAGGATTTCCCGTTCGAGACTGGAAATGCGGCACAGTGATTTCGCGGTTTCTATGTCCGCAGCCATAAGAGCAAAAGGCTTAGAGGGTCTGTTCTTTAATCGGCGCAGTTTTTTTACCGCGCTGAAATTATCGGCGTCGCAGGCGATATGAAATCCGCCGATCCCTTTTACGGCCGCGATGCCGCCGTTTTTTAAAAGCTTAATGGTTTCCCTGATCGCTTTAACCCCCCGGCCCCGGATCTTAGAGCCTTTGATCAGGGTTACCGAAGGCCCGCATTCCGGGCAGGCGTTGGGCTGGGCATGATAGCGCCGGTCATTTATCTCCAAGAATTCCTTACTGCAGTCCAAGCACATTTTGAATTTTTTCATAGTAGTCAAAGGACGGTCGTAAGGAATATTATGGATAATGGAGAAGCGCGGCCCGCAGTTGGTGCAGTTAATAAAAGGATAAAAATTCCGGCGGTCGGTTTTGTCAAATAATTCCTTCAGGCATTCGGGGCAGACAGCGATATCCGGGCTGACCAGGCAGGGTCGCCGCGAAGTGTTTTGGCTTTCTTTGATCACAAAGCCATTAAGTTTCTCGATCCTGGCGGCAGATGATTTGGATTTGGTGATCCGGGCCAAAGGAGGAGGTTCATTTTTTAAGCGCAGAAAAAATTCCCGCAATTTCTCCGGACTGGCCTGGCCATGAATTTCCACTCCGGTTGAGTTGTTTAAAACAAAGCCGCATACTCCTAATTCCCGGGCTAATCGGTGCACAAAAGGCCTGAAGCCTACTCCTTGGACTATGCCTTCCAACTCTATGCGAACGGCTTTTACCATGCCGCATATTTTAACATAAATTCAAGCAAATGGCAGAAAATTTTGAAATAGTTGATAATATTGCGGTTAACCGGAAAAATTCTTGACAAACCAACTAAGCTGTGTTACAAGTTATCAAATCGGAGGAGGGTTCTTTAGAAAGGGTCGGGAATTGAGAACAGAATTTCTACTTCTAAAATATTTATTTTGATCCAAGCTGAAAATCATCTTTTCGGCTTTTTTTTATTTTAAGGGTCATAAAAAAGGGTATAAATAAGGAGGTAACAAATGGAGCTTACCAGAAGAGAATTTTTAAAGTTGTGTAGCGCGTCGGCTGTGGGTGTCGGTCTTTCCCAGGTTGCTGACCCCCGGCTGGTTGCGGCAATGGAAGAAGCAGCCGCCAAGAAACCCCCGGTTATCTGGCTGCAAGGCGCCAGCTGCACCGGCTGTGTTGTTTCATTATTGAATACCGCTCATCCCACAATAGCCGAAGTTCTACTTAAGATCATCAGTCTTGAATATATGGCAACTGTTATGGCCGGCTCGGGAGAACTGGCATTTACGCACCTGGATATGATTGCGGAGAAAACAAAAGGTAAGTTTTTTCTGATCGTCGAAGGAGCTGTTCCTACTAAAGATAACGGTATTTATTGTACGATAGGAGAGAGAGACGGTAAAGAGGTAACGCTTCTGTCAATGCTTAATGAAATCGGGCCCAAGGCCGCGGCGATTCTGGCAGTCGGCGATTGCGCGGCTTTCGGCGGGATCCCGGCGGCAAAACCAAATCCGACCGGATGCAAGCCGGTTTCGGAAATCGTCAACGCTTTTCCTAACAAAGTTCCCTTGATCAATATTCAGGGCTGTCCTCCGCATCCGGACTGGATCTTGGGTACAGTCGTTCATGTGTTGGTTTACGGGGTTCCGGATCTGGATGTTAAAGCCAGACCGAAATTGTTCTTCGGGGAAACCGTCCATCAAAACTGCCCGAACTACTCGTATTTTCAGGAAGGGAAAATGGCCAAAAAAATGGGCGATAAAGGCTGCCTGATCGAATTGGGCTGCAAGGGCCCGATGACCTATTCGGACTGCCCGAATCGCAAATGGAATAGCGGAGTTAACTGGTGCATCGGGGTCAACGCTCCCTGTATCGGCTGTTCCAGCGATCAGTTCCCGGACGGAATGGCGCCGTTTTACAGCGCGCTGCCGAAAGATAAATGGCCCAAAAAGGACAGCGAGATAGTTTAACTTTTCAGCGTAATTTAATTTAAAAGGAGGTTTTGATGGCTATTCAGAAAATAACAATAGATCCGGTGACCAGGATTGAAGGTCACCTTAAAATGACCGTGGAAGTAGAAGACGGGGTCATTAAAGACGCGTATAGTTCGGGAACTTTGTGGCGCGGTATTGAAGTTATTCTCAAAGGCCGCGATCCCCGCGACGCCGGAGTGATCACTCAGAGGATCTGCGGGGTCTGTCCTATGGCTCACGGAACAGCCTCGATTCTGGCGATCGACGACGCGTTCAAGGTGAAAGTCCCGGATAACGGAAGGATCATCCGTAATCTGCTTTTAGGAGCCAATCATTTGCAGTCGCATATTCTTCATTTTTATCATCTGGCGGCTTTGGATTTTGTTCAGGGCCCGGATGTGGCGCCGTTCGTGCCCAGATACAAAGGAGATTACCGCCTGCCTAAGAAACTCAACGATCAATACGTGGCGCATTATTTACAGGCTCTGGAAATGCGCAAAAAATGCCATGAGATGCTCGCGGTATTCGGCGGCAAAATGCCCGCTCAGGTTACTTTGGTCGTCGGCGGGGTCACTGTTAAGCCCAGCGTGGATAAGATTGCCTCGTTCTTGTGGCGGCTGCGCGAGATCCGCGATTTCGTAGAAAACGTTTACCTGCCTGATGTCCTGGGAGTGGCGGAAGTTTATTCGGATTACGCCAAGATCGGCGTTGGCTACGGCAATCTGCTCGCTTACGGAGGCTTCCCTCTTGACGGAGCAGGAAAAGAAAATTTGTTCAAAGCCGGAAGGTACTCTAAAGGGAAAGTTTCTCCGATGGATCCGGCTAAGATCACCGAAGATGTCAAATATTCCTGGTATAAGGATTCTACTTCGGGAAAAGCTCCTTTTGAGGGAATGACTGAACCTGAAGCGGAAAAAGCCGGGGCTTACAGCTGGTTAAAAGCTCCCAGGTACGACAACGTTCCTTACGAAGTCGGACCGCTGGCCAGGATGTGGGTCAACGGCGATTATCGTCAGGGCATTTCGGTTATTGACCGCCACGCTGCCCGGGCACTGGAAGCTAAGAAACTGGCCCAGGTGATGGAAAACTGGCTTATGCAATTGAAACCCGGTGAATTGGCTTGCGCCGAGACCAAGGTTCCCGATTCAGGGGAAGGCATGGGCTTGACCGAAGGTGCCCGCGGCGCTTTAGGCCACTGGATCAAAGTCAAAGGAAAGAAGATCGAGAATTACCAGGCGGTAGTTCCCACGACCTGGAACTGCAGCCCCCGCGACGATAAAGGTGTTCGCGGGCCGGTGGAAGAAGCTTTGGTGGGCACTTCGATAGTTGACGCGGATAATCCTTTAGAGATCGTCAGGATCATCCGGTCTTTTGATCCTTGTTTAGCCTGCGCTATACATCTGATCAAGCCCAGCGGCGAAATGAAGAAATTCCGCGTTGTTTAATGAAAAAGATCATCGGCTGCGGGAATCTTCTTCTAAAAGACGAGGGGATCGGGGTCCATCTTGTAGAGTATCTTAGGCGATTTGATTTGCCGGATGATGTGGAGTTAGTCGACGCTGCTTGCGACGGTTTTGATATCATGCCGCATCTGGACAACGCGGAGAAGGTAGTTATAGTAGATGCCTTGCAGACCGGAGGAAAGCCGGGGGATATTTATAAGTTCGGTCCGGACGATTTTTCGGTGGATACCTCCCCTAACACATCCCTTCACGATATCACGCTCAAAGAGGTATTGTCACTTTCACAGAGACTGGCGCCTTTGCCGCCGATAACGATATTCGGCATTGAGCCGAAAGAGCTGAGCTTAGGTATGGAATTGACCCCGGAGCTGGCAAAAGTTCTGCCCAGGCTGGCGGAATTAGTGATCAAGGAGATAAAAAATGCATGAAGTCGGTGTGGCTAAGGAAATATTGAAATTAGCTTTGGAGAAAGCCGCAGGACGCAAGGTTAAAAGCCTCAAGATCGAGTTAGGGGATGACGGCCACACTACCCCAAAGTCGCTTAGCCAAGCTTTCGTCATGGTGGCCAAAGGATCGATCGCTGAAGGCGCAAGTTTACTTATCACTCGTACCAAAGACCTGGAAAGCCGCCTTCTGGAACTTGAAGTAGAAAACTAAAAGTCACAGGTCGCAAAGTCACGCGCCACAAGTAAAGTTTTTTTCTCTTCTTGTGACTTGTGACATGTGACCTTGTGACATCGCAAACATGTTTAACATCGGCATGCCGGAATTAATGGTGGTTTTTGTCGTGGCCCTTCTTATCTTCGGCCCCAAACGTTTGCCGGATATAGGGAGGCAGCTGGGCAAAGCCATGCGCAGTTTCAAGCGGGCCACCATGGATCTGAAGGACGCCTTGGAACAGGAGCCCCCGGAAGAAATAAAAAAAGAGGTGCGGGAAAAACTTGGATACGCCTACGAAAACGGGCCCGGAACAGCTGGCGCCGAAGAAAAAACAAAAGCTCCTGGATGAGCCGGTTTCGCTGTTTGAACACCTCGGAGAATTGCGAAAGCGCCTTACTTACGCGCTCATCGCTGTGGTTATCGGAGGATTCTGCTGTTATCCGGCGGTGGACCGGGTTATCGCCGATCTGGCCAGGCCCGTGGGCAAGCTTTATTTTACCGGCCCGGTCGAGGCTTTCTGGTCCAGGATCAAGATCGCGTTTTTTCTCGGATTGCTTGCCAGCCTTCCGATCGTTCTTTTTCAAGTCTGGAGTTTTATTCAGCACGGTCTCCTGCCGAAAGAAAAAAGGTTTATTATTTCTTTGACCCTGGTATCTTTTGTGCTTTTTATGGGAGGGGCGGCTTTTTGTTATTTTCTGGTTATCCCTACGGGAATTAAATTTCTTCTGGCTTACAGTTCGGATACCCTGGTGCCGTTGATCACTATCTCCAGATATCTTTCGTTCGTCACGGCGCTCATGCTTTCTTTCGGTTTGATCTTTGAGCTGCCGGTGGCGATAGGGTTTTTGACCAGGATCGGCCTTTTCAGTTCCCAAATGCTGCGCGAGCAATGGAGATTTGCCGTAGTGGTCATTTTTATCGCGGCCGCGGCTTTGACTCCCGGCCCGGATGTTTTCTCGCAAATGATCATGGCCGCGCCGCTGTTAGTTCTGTATGGAATAAGTATTTTGGTGGCTATGTTGATCGAAAGGAGGAAATAAAATGCCAAGAATCGGTTTACCTGAGCTGTTAGTGATCTTATTTATCGTGCTTTTGCTTTTCGGCGCCGCAAAACTTCCCCAGATCGCCAAATCCATGGGGGAGGCGATCAGGGAATTCAAGAAAAACATGAATTCCAGGGAAGATGAAGATAAAAGCGAAAAAAAATCTTAGCCCGCGGCCGATTTTACTTGACAAATTTTGATTACCTAATATGATAGTTAAAATATAGAGAACGGTAAAAAGATAGAAAAGATAAAAAAACTGCCAGTTAATAAGGAGGTACAGGTGAAAAAAAGTTCAGTTATCGCGTTCCTGGTGTCTTTTGTGTTTTTGACGGTGGGGATGTTTATTTTTCACGCTTCCCGGGCTAGCGCGCAATCTCAGTCTACATTTGTAGGGGTGGATAAGTGCAAGGGATGCCATCCTTCAGAAATGAAGGATTTTGAGAGCCGGAAGTTTTCCAAGGCCTGGTCGGTCCTGGTAATGCGCGGTAAAGACAAAGACGGCGAATGTCTTAAATGCCACTCTACCGGTTATGGACAGCCAACCGGATTTGTTTCCGAAGAAGCCACCCCGCATTTGAAATACAAACAGTGCGAGGCTTGCCATGGTCCGGGAAGTCTGCATGTTAATTCCCCCGGGGACGAGGCTGGAAAAACGGCGATGAAGGCGTATGTCAAAGACAATGATGTTTGCATCAAGTGCCATGTCTGTATGAAGACGCATAAAAGCGCAGACTTTTAACCGAAGATTAGCATTGTATTTGCTTATGATACTTGTTAATTCAAGTTTTAAAATGATGTATTAAATGCAAAATAAGGGCACAGGCATTTGCGTTGCTTGTGCCCTTATTGTTTAATAGATAGCTTTTTGTCTTCATTGTTTTTTAATAAAAGGGGTCATATTG
>JBFZAG010000168.1:0-12715 GCA_041309145.1 Candidatus Omnitrophota bacterium
TGAAAATAGATTCCACCAGGAACAAAGAAGATGCCTACATGGATTTTTACCGCAAAATGCGGCCGACCGAGCCTGTGACCAAGGAAGGCGCGGAAAACCTGTTTTTTAGATTATTTTTCGACCCGGCCAGATACGATCTGGAAAGAGCGGGAAGGTTCATCTTGAACCGCAAGCTGGATATGGACGTGCCGGTAGATAACCGGGTGCTTGACTCGGCTACGGTGATCAGGGTTATTGAATATTTGATCAGGCTGCACGAAGGGGTCGGCAAGATCGACGACATCGACCACCTGGGCAACCGCCGGATCAAGACAGTCGGGGAACTGGTCCAGAACCAGATCCGCATCGGCATGTCGCGGGTGGAAAGGTCGATCCGCGAGCGTTTAAGCGTGTTGTCCGATATTGAAAACCTGAACATCCACGCTTTGATCAACTCCAAGCTTTTTTTCACCCAGATCCACGATTTCTTTTCACGCTCCCAGCTTTCCCAGTTCATGGACCAGGTCAATCCCCTGGCGGAGATGACCCACAAAAGAAGATTGAGCGCGGTCGGGCCGGGAGGACTTTCCCGGGAAAGAGCCGGCTTTGAAGTCCGCGATATCCACCCTTCGCATTACGGAAGGATCTGCCCGATCGAAACCCCGGAAGGTCCGAACATCGGCTTGATCGCTTCCATGAGCACTTACGCCCGGATCAACCAGCTGGGATTTTTAGAGACCCCGTATAGAAAAGTAGAAAACAGCAGAGTCACCAAGAAAATAGATTATTTGACCGCGGATGTGGAAGAAGAAAAAACCATAGCTCAGGCTAACGTTCCTATTGACCTCGAAGGGAATTTTCTGGAGAAAGATATTTCCTGCCGCCACAAAGACGATTTTCCGAAAGTCAGCGCCAAGGAAGTCGAATACATGGATGTTTCCCCGCGGCAGCTGGTCAGCGTAGCCGCGTCGCTCATCCCTTTCCTGGAGCACGATGACGCCAACCGGGCATTGATGGGTTCGAACATGCAGAGGCAGGCTGTGCCTTTGATGATCACCGAAGCCCCGATCGTCGGCACCGGAATGGAAGCCAAAGTCGCTTATGACTCCGGAGCTGTATTGGTCAGCGAGGAATCCGGCAAGGTCAACGCGGTTGACGGGGCGTCGATCACCGTGGGCAAAAGAACTTACCATCTGGATAAATTCGTGCGCACCAACGCCGATACCTGCCTGAACCAGCGGCCGATCGTAAAGTTAGGCGAGCATGTCGAAAAAGGCCAGGTCATTGCCGACGGCATGAGCACCAAGAACGCCGAGATCGCCTTAGGTAAAAACCTTCTGGTCGCTTTTGTCCCCTGGAGGGGCTATAACTTCGAAGACGCGATCCTGATCAGCGAAAAAGTGGTCCGGGAAGACGTTTTTACCTCGATCCATATCAAAGAATTCGAGGCGGAAGCCATCGAGACCCGTTTAGGCAACGAAGAGATCACCCGGGATATACCTAACGTCAGCGAGGATTCGTTAAAGAACCTTGATACTACGGGGATCATCCGCATCGGCGCCGAAGTCGGAGCCGGGGATATCCTGGTGGGAAAAGTGACCCCCAAGACCGAATCGGAACTCTCCCCCGAAGAAAGGCTTTTGCGGGCCATATTCGGAGAAAAAGCTTCTGATGTCCGGGATACGTCTTTGCGCGTTCCTCCGGGAGTGGAGGGTTTTGTGGTAGACGTGCATGTCTTTCAGCGCAAAGAGCGGGGCAGAAAATCCAAAGAGGAAAAAGCCAAGGAATTGGCCAAAGTCCGGGAGCTTAAAGCCTATTACAAGCAGGAGATCGAGTTCGTCCAGAAAGAAAAGATCGTGCGTCTGGCCGCTCTTTTGAAAATAGACAGATCCAGGGTCGAGAAGTTCAATTTTGACGACAATGAAGAAGCCAAGATCATGGCCGCTTCTTACGACGAGCAGATCCAGGACCTGGAGATCGAGTTCGATCACGAGATCGAAAAAGTCCGCCGGGGAGACGAGCTTCCTCCCGGGGTGATGAAAAGAGTGGTGGTTTATATCGCCACTAAAAGAAAATTATCGGTAGGAGACAAGCTTTCCGGACGCCACGGCAACAAAGGAGTGGTCGCCCGGATAATCTCCGAGGAAGACATGCCTTATTTGCCGGACGGCACGCCGGTGGAGATCGTTTTGAATCCTTTGGGCGTGCCTTCGCGTATGAACATCGGACAGATCCTGGAAACCCATTTGGGCTGGGCGGCCAAAGCATTGGGATATAATATAATGTCTCCTGTTTTTGACGGAGCCTCCCAGATCGAGATCAAAGAATGGCTTAAGAACGCCGGCCTTCCCATCAGCGGAAAGATCAGCCTTTACGACGGCCACACCGGAGAGCCTTTTGACCAGGAGATCACCGTAGGCCAGATCTACATGATGAAGCTGATCCATTTGGCCGACGAAAAGATCCACGCCCGTTCCATCGGGCCGTATTCGCTGGTCACCCAGCAGCCGCTGGGAGGAAAAGCCCAGTTCGGAGGGCAGAGATTGGGAGAAATGGAAGTCTGGGCGCTCGAGGCTTACGGCGCGGCGTTCACCCTGCAGGAGATGCTTACCGTAAAATCAGACGATGTCGCCGGAAGACAGCGTATTTATGAAGCTATAGTCAAAGGCGAACAGAGATTAAGCCATGGCACCCCGGAATCGTTCAACGTTCTGGTCAAGGAATTACAGGGGTTGGGGCTGGATATCCGAATGGAGAAGAAAAGATAATGGCCGAGAATATTTTATTCGACACGATTACGATTCGATTAGCGTCTACAGCGGTGATCAGGTCCTGGTCTAAAGGCGAGGTCAGGAGGGCCGAGACCATCAATTACCGGACTTTAAAGCCGGAAAAAGACGGGCTTTTCTGCGAAAGGATCTTCGGCCCGGTCCGCGACTGGGAATGCAACTGCGGAAAATATAAAGGTATAAAGTACAAGGGGATCACCTGCGACCGCTGCGGGGTCACCGTTGACCGCTCTTCCGTGCGCCGGGAAAGAATGGGCCATATCGAGCTGGCCGCTCCGGTAACTCACATCTGGTTTTTCAAAGTCGTGCCCAGCAGAGTCTCCGCCTTGCTGGATATGACCTTGCGCGACCTGGAAAAGGTCATCTATTACGAAGAGTACGTGGTCATCGACCCGGGATCTTCTCCTTTAAAGAAAAAAGAGCTTTTATCCGAAGAAAAATACCAGGAAGCCCTGGTCAAATACGCCGGCAAGTTCAAAGCCAAGATCGGCGGTGAAGCTATCCAGGATCTATTAAAAGAGCTGGATATGGACGGTTTTATCCGCAAATTGCGCCGGGATCTGGAGAAATCCAAAGAGATCATCGGCAACCGCAAGTCCTTAAAATCTTTAAAAATAGTCGAAGATTTCCGCAAGTCCGGGAACAAGCCGGAATGGATGGTTTTGGAGGTTTTGCCGGTTATCCCTCCGGACCTTCGCCCGTTAGTTCCGCTTGACGGAGGAAGATTCGCCACCTCAGACCTTAACGATCTTTACAGAAGGGTGATCAACCGGAACAACCGTTTAAAGAAACTTATCGAGCTCAACGCTCCCGAGATCATTATCCGCAACGAAAAGCGCATGCTTCAGGAAGCGGTGGACGCGCTCATGGATAACGGCAGGCACGGAAGGGCGGTAGTCGGCGCCAACAACCGTCCGTTAAAATCGTTATCCGACATGCTCAAAGGCAAACAGGGCCGTTTCCGCCAGAACCTTCTGGGTAAGCGCGTGGATTATTCCGGACGTTCGGTCATCGTGGTCGGCCCGGAACTCCAGCTGCACGAGTGCGGCCTGCCCAAGCAGATGGCTCTGGAGCTTTTCGAGCCGTTCATCATCAAAAAATTAAAGGAAAAAGGATTTGTCCACACCATTAAAGGCGCCCGGCGCATGGTCGGACACGGAAAGATCGAGGTCTGGGATATCCTGGACGAAGTGATCAAGGACCATCCCGTGCTCTTGAACCGCGCTCCCACTTTGCACCGCTTGAGCATCCAGGCTTTCCAGCCGGTCCTGGTCGAAGGAAAAGCCATCAAGATCCATCCTTTGGTCTGTTCCGGATTTAACGCTGATTTTGACGGGGACCAGATGGCGGTGCATGTGCCGTTGTCCCTGGAAGCTCAGCTGGAAGCCAGAGTTTTGATGCTCTCGATCAACAATATTTTCTCGCCCGCTCACGGCCGTCCGGTTCTGACTTCGACCCAGGACATCGTTTTAGGTCTGGCGTATTTATCCCGGGAAAAAACCGGAGCCAAAGGCGAATCCATGAGCTTCTCCAACTCCGAGGAAGTCCTGGTCGCTTACGAGGACAAAGTGATCGGTCTCCACGCTAAGATCAAAGTCAGAGTGAATAGTCTTTATGACCTGGAAGAGAAAAAATTCGTTCCCGGGCCGCAATCAGTCCCGACTACCGCGGGAAGAGTGATCTTTAATCAGGAGCTGCCCGCAGATTTCGGTTTCGTGAACAAAGATCTCAACAAAGGCAATATCGGCAACATCGTTTCCGAAGTTTATAAAAGGTTCGGCCACAGCCGGACCATACAGTTATTGGATGACCTCAAGACTCTGGGCTTCAGGATGGCTACTTTAGGCGGGATATCTATCGGTATAGACGACCTGGTCATTCCCAAGGCCAAACCCGAAGTTTTAAAGGAAGCCAGAGAGGAAGTGGCTAAAGTCGTGGACCAGTATCGCCGCGGCGCGGTCACCGAAAAAGAGCGTTACAACAAGATCATCGATGTCTGGACTCATGCCACCGACAAGATCTCGGATCTTTTATTCAAAGAAATGTTACCGTTCAACCCCATATTTTTGATGGCTGATTCCGGAGCCCGAGGGTCTAAGCTTCAGGTCAGGCAGCTTTCAGGTATGCGCGGTTTGATGGCCAAACCTTCGGGCGAGATCATCGAAAACCCGATCACCGCCAATTTCAAAGAGGGGCTGACGGTGCTGGAATATTTTATTTCCGCCCACGGCGCGCGTAAAGGTCTCGCTGATACCGCTTTGAAGACCGCTGACGCCGGATACTTGACCCGCCGTCTGGTTGACGTTGCCCAGGATATTATCATCAACGAAGACGATTGCGGAACGCTTAACGGGATCACCGTGCAGGCGATCACCGAAGGCAACGAGATCGTGGTCTCCCTCGGGGAGAGGATCATGGGGCGCGTGGCTCTGGACAACATCGTGGATATCATTACTGACCAGGTGATCGTGGAAGCCGGACAGGAGATCACCGAAGATAAAGCTGAGATGATCGAAAAGCTGGGGATCGAGAAGATCAGGATCCGCTCGGTGTTGACCTGCGAGTCGGAAAAAGGCGTGTGCATGAAATGCTACGGCCGGAATCTGGCCACCGGAAGGCTGGTGGAAAAAGGCGAGTCAGTAGGCGTTATCGGCGCCCAGAGTATCGGCGAGCCGGGCACCCAGCTGACATTGCGGACCTTCCACATCGGAGGAACGGCTTCCAGGATCATCGAGCAGTCTTTCATTAAATCCAAGAACGCCGGGATCCTCAAATATCATAACTTAAGGGTCGTGGCCAAGAAAAAAGAATATGTTGTTTTGAACCGCAACGGCGCTTTAAGCATCAATGACCGGGACGGAAGAGAGTTGGAAAGGTACATCATCCCTCAGGGCGCTTTTATCGCCTTTAAAGACGGGGACAGCGTGTCTGAAGGGATATCTTTTGTGCGCTGGGATCCTTATACCGCACCGATCCTGACCGAGGTCAGCGGACAGGTAAAATACGAGGACCTTAAAGAAGGCTCGACTATCGTCGACGAGCTTAACCCGGTCACCAAATTGACCGAGCACGTGGTCGTCGAGCACAAACAGGAATTTCATCCGCAGATCGTGATCCTGGACGATAAAAAAGAGATCATGGGCATCTACCCCATCCCGGCCGGAGCTCATATCATGGCCAAAGACGGCCAGCCGATTGAGGCCGGCGACATGTTAGCCAAGATCCCGCGGCTGTCGGTCAAGACCAGGGATATAACCGGAGGTTTGCCCAGGGTCGCGGAATTGTTCGAAGCGCGCAGGCCGAAGGACCCGGCGGTCATCAGCGACATAGACGGTTTTGTGGAATTCGGCCAGACCAAAAAAGGCCAGCGGGTCATAGTGGTGAAATCCCCGACCGGAATGGCCAAAGAATACGTCATCCCGCACGGCAAACATCCCAACGTCTACAAGGGTGACAAGGTCATTGCCGGCCAGCAGCTGACTGACGGACCGGTTGTCCTTCAGGATATTCTGAAAGTCTCCGGAGATAAAGTCCTTCAGGAATACCTGGTCAACGAAGTCCAGGAAGTCTACCGTCTGCAGGGCGTGCATATCAATGATAAACACATCGAAGTGATCATCCGCCAGATGCTCCGGAAGGTCCGCATCGAGGATGCCGGCGACAGCGAATTTCTGCCAATGCAGCAGGTCGATAAGATCAAGTTCCATAAAGAGAACGCCAAGATCCTTAAAAAGGGCGGCAAGCCCGCCCAGGCTACCCCGTTGCTTTTGGGGATCACCAAAGCTTCATTGACATCGGACAGCTTTATTTCCGCGGCCAGCTTCCAGGAGACCACCCGCATTCTTACCGACGCGGCTGCCTCCGGAAAGAGCGATGACCTGCTAGGCTTGAAGGAGAATGTTATCGTGGGACACCTGATACCGGCCGGCACGGGATTTGCCAGCCACCGGGATGCCGATGTATTTAAGCTGGCTTCCGGTGATACCAAGGTTACAAAACAGGAAGAACCAATTGCTACCTTAAGCGCAAAGGAATAAGTATGCCAACTATCAATCAACTTATCAGATTCGGAAGGAATATCAAGCAGAGGAACACCAAATCGCCGGCTTTAAAAAGCTGCCCTCAAAGGCGCGGGGTATGCCTTCAGGTCAAGACCATGACCCCGAAAAAGCCGAACTCTGCGCTGCGCAAGATCGCCAGGATCCGGCTTACCACCGGCATAGAAGTTACCGGGTATATACCGGGAGAAGGACATAATCTGCAGGAGCACTCGATCGTATTGGTCAGGGGCGGACGCGTCAAAGACCTGCCCGGGGTCAGATATCATATTGTTCGAGGAACACTGGACGCCTCCGGAGTCAACGCGCGGAAAAAATCCCGCTCTAAATACGGCGCCAAAAGACAAAAGGAAACGGCTAAATGAGACGAAGACACGTTTTTAAAAAAGAACTGCTGGCGGACCCTAAATTCAACTCCAAAATAGTGGGCAAGTTCATCAATATGGTCATGGTCGAAGGGAAAAAAGCGGTGGCCGAGAAGATCGTCTACAACGCTTTTGAAAAAGTCAAGACCGCCCTTAACGAGCCGGACGCGCTGAAGATATTCCATAAAGCTATCGACAACGTCCGGCCGCGGCTGGAAGTCAAGCCCCGCCGGGTCGGCGGCGCCACTTACCAGGTGCCAATTGAAGTAAAACAGGACCGGGGTTCTTCCATAGCTTTGCGCTGGATCAGGGATTATTCCAAGAACCGAAAAGGCAAGTCCATGGAGGACAAGCTGGCCGAAGAGATCATCGCCGCTTACAAGGGCGAAGGCTCGGCGATCAAGAAACGGGATGATACCCATAAGATGGCTGACTCCAACAAAGCTTACGCGCACTTCCGGTGGTAAAACAGAGGTTTACACCAAATAACCTTGTCAACCGCGTAGGTTGCCAAGGTTAAGTGATAGAAAGTAATTATGCATAAAGTAACATTAGACAAATTAAGGAACATCGGGATCATCGCCCACATCGACGCGGGAAAGACCACGACCAGCGAGCGGATCCTGTTTTACACCGGTAAGAACTATAAGCTGGGAGAAGTACATGACGGGACCGCGACCATGGACTGGATGATCCAGGAGCAGGAAAGAGGGATCACCATCACCGCCGCGGCCACCACCTGCCGGTGGAAAGATTGCACCATTAACCTTATCGATACGCCCGGCCACGTGGATTTCACTATCGAAGTGGAAAGGTCGCTTAAGGTTTTGGACGGGGCTGTGGTTGTGTTTTGCGGGGTGGGCGGAGTAGAGCCTCAGTCGGAAACAGTCTGGCGCCAGGCTGATCGCTATAACGTGCCCCGGCTGGCCTTTGTCAATAAAATGGACCGGGCTTCGGCGGATTTTTACGAATGTTTAAAGCAGATGAAGGAAAGACTAGGGGCTAATGTCGCCGCTATCCAGATTCCTTACATCGATAAAGAGAATTTCACGGGGATCATCGATCTGGTGGATATGAAACTTCATGTCTACCACGAAGATCTGGGCAAGGATTTTGATACCGTGGAGATCCCCGAAGCTTATTTGGAAAAAGCTAAACTTTTTCACGCTCAGCTTCAGGAAAAAGTCGCCGAAGTAGACGATGAAGTCATGGAAAAATTCCTTCAGGGCGAAGTGATCTCCGCCAAAGATCTGAAAAGCTCGTTGCGCCGGACCACGGTCAGCGGCAAACTGACCCCGGTACTATGCGGTTCATCTTTCAAGAATAAGGGCGTGCAGCTTTTACTGGACGCCGTAGTAGAATATTTGCCTTCGCCTTTGGACGTGCCGCCGATCAAAGGGACTAATCCCAAGACCGGAGCTTTTGAAGAGATCAAGGCCAACGATAAGGCCCCTTTTTGCGCTTTATGTTTTAAGGTCGCCACCGACCCTTTTGTAGGCAAGATCAATTATATCCGGGTTTACTCCGGGACGATGTCCAGCGGGAAGTACATTTACAACGCTTCTAAACGGGTAAAAGAAAGAGTGGCAAAACTGGTGAGAATGCACGCTAACCGCCAGGAGATCATTGAGTCGGTTTCCACCGGAGATATCGTGGCCGCGGTCGGTTTAAAAGAAACTAAGACCGGTGACAGCCTTTGCGAAGAGGCCAATGAGATCCTGATCGAAGCCATGAAATTTCCCGAGCCGGTCATCCAGCAGGCCATCGAGCCTAAGGCTAAGAATGACCAGGAGAAGCTGGGTTTGGCTTTGCATAAACTAGGCGATGAAGATCCTTCTTTTCGGGTAAGTTACAATTACGAGACCGGACAGGTCCTGATCAGCGGAATGGGGCAGCTGCACCTGGAAGTGCTGGTTGACCGGATCAAAAGGGAATTCAACGTCGAGGTCCAGGTGGGCTTCCCTGAAGTAGCTTACCGCGAGACGATCACCAAGAAAGTCAGCGCCTCCGGAAAATTCATCCAGCAATCAGGAGGTAGAGGACAATACGGACATGCGGTCATCGAGCTCGGCCCTCAGGAGACTCCCGGCGCCGGCGTAACTTTTGAAAGCAAGATAAAAGGCGGGGCCATTCCGCAGGAGTTCATTTCCCCGATCAAACAGGGGATTTTTGAAGCGGCTAAAAGCGGGATTTTAGCCGGGTATCCGGTCACCGATATCCAGGTCACATTAGTCGACGGCTCTTACCACGAAGTCGATTCATCGGAAATGGCTTTTAAGATGGCCGCGGGCATGGCTCTGACCGACGGATTGCGCAAAGCGCATTCCATCCTGATGGAGCCGATCATGGATATGGAGATCACCGTTCCCGAAGAATACATGGGGCAGGTGATCGGAGATCTGAGTTCCCGCCGGGCCAAGATCGGATCGATCGGCACCCGGGCTAACGTCCGGGCTATCCGGGCGGACATACCGCTGGCGGAGATCTTCAATTACGCGACAGTTTTACGTTCATTAACACAAGGAAGAGCATCCTATACAATGGAGCCCTCATTTTACGCTGAGGTGCCTGCACATATTTCGGAAAAGATTATTACCGGGTCCGGTTCAACTGGGATAGTGAGAAGAGCCTAATAATAAAATTGGGAGGTGAATGATGGCTAAAGAAAAGTTTTTGAGGTCGAAACCGCACGTTAACATAGGGACAATCGGTCACATTGATCACGGTAAAACCACGCTTACAGCCGCTATCACTTATGTTCTGGCCAAATTAGGTAGAGCTGTGGCCAAACCATACGCCGATATCGCCAAGGGCGGAACGGTCAGAGATGAGTCTAAGATCGTCACCATCTCGGTTTCCCACGTCGAATATGAATCCGAAGCCCGCCATTACGCGCATATTGACTGCCCTGGCCATGCCGATTTTATCAAGAATATGATCACCGGCGCCGCTCAGATGGACGGAGCGATCCTGGTGGTTTCCGCGGCTGACGGCCCTATGCCTCAAACCCGGGAGCATATTCTTTTAGCCAGGCAGGTCAACGTGCCCTCGATGGTAGTGTTTTTGAACAAATGCGACCTGGTCACCGACAGCGAACTGCTTGATCTGGTCGAGATGGAAGTAAGGGATCTTCTGACCAAATACGGATATCCGGGAGACAAGACCCCGATCATCCGCGGGTCAGCCAGCAAGGCTATGGCCGCGGCAAACGATCCTAACAGCCCGGATGTCAAGCCGATCCTGGATCTGATCAAAGCCTGCGACGAGTTCATTCCCATCCCGCCCAGAGAGCTGGATAAGCCTCTTTTGATGGCGGTCGAAGACGTGTTCACCATTGAAGGTAGAGGGACCGTGGGAACCGGAAGGATCGAGCGCGGCAGGGTCAAGATCAACGATGAAGTCGAGATCGTGGGTTTAAGGCCGGAAATAAAGAAAACAGTTGTTACCGGCATTGAAATGTTCAGGAAGATGCTTGATGAAGGACAGGCGGGAGATAACGTTGGTCTTCTTCTGCGCGGCGTTGACAAGGATGCCATCGAAAGAGGCATGGTCATTGCCGCTCCCAAATCGATCACTCCGCATACCAAGTTCAAGGCTCAGATCTACATTCTGACCAAAGAAGAAGGCGGAAGGCATACCCCGTTTTTTAAGGGCTACCGCCCGCAGTTCTATTTCCGGACCACCGACGTTACCGGTTCGGTGACTCTTCCGGAGAACGTGGAAATGGTAATGCCCGGCGATAATGTGGCTATGGATGTCGAGTTGATCATTCCCATCGCCATGGAAAAGGAATCCCGGTTTGCCATCCGCGAGGGCGGCCGCACAGTAGGAGCGGGAGTTGTAACTGAAATTATTGCGTAATCAGCAAAAACCAGGAAAGTAGAAAAACAAAGAAAATGCAAAAAATAAGAATAAGGTTAAAAGCATACGACCACCGGCTGTTAGACCAGGCCGCGGGCGAGATCGTCGAAGCCGCCAAAAGGACAGGGGCCAAGATTTCCGGGCCGCTTCCTTTGCCGACCAAAAAAGAGATCTACACGGTCTTGCGCGGTCCGACTATCGACAAGAAATCCCGCGAGCAGTTCGGCCTGGCTACGCACAAAAGACTGATCGGGATAGTCGAGCCGACTTCCAAGACTATCGATGCTTTGCGCAAATTGAATTTGCCGGCTGGCGTGGACGTTGAAATCAAATAATTAAAAGGCGCTTGTTTCTGTTAGTCTTGTCGGTTCTGCCGGACGGTTTCAAAGGCAACGACTTAAGATAACGGATCAAACGAATCGGTATTGACTATGACAGGATTACTAGGTAAAAAAATCGGGATGACCCAGATCTTTTCCGAAGAAGGCTTGATGCTCGACGTTACCGCGATCGAGATCGGGCCTTGTCCGGTCCTGGCGATCAAAGATAAAGCTATCCAGCTGGGATTCGATCTGGCCAGGGAAAAGACCATGAAAAAGCCGCAGCTTGAGTTTTTCAAGAAGCTTAAAGTGGCTCCGCGCAGGTTCGTCCGGGAAGTTTCCCGGGCGCCCGGTGTAGAGTATAAGATCGGCGATGAATTGAAAGCCGATCTGTTCAAATCCGGCGATTTCGTGGATGTCGTGGGGACTTCCAAAGGCAAAGGGTTCCAGGGCGGGATGAAGCGCTGGCATTGGGCGGGAGGTCCGGGTACCCACGGCCACACCACTCACCGCAAAGTTGGTTCCATCGGATCGACCACCACTCCGGGAAGGGTTTTTCGCGGCCATCACATGCCCGGGCATATGGGCGATGACCGGGTCACCGTCCAGAACCTTAAAGTCGTCAAGGTCGATGTGGATAACAATCTGCTTTTGGTCGAAGGCTCGGTGCCGGGACACAAGAACAGCTATTTAATAATCAAGAAGGCTCTGAAGAAAGCAAAATAAAAAATGTATACTTTACCTGTGATTAATTCTGACGGAAAAGAAATAGATACATTAAAACTTGACGAAAAAATATTTAATGATAAAATACTTTCTTCGTCGGTTTATCCGGTAATCTGCGGTTTTTTGGCGAATCAGCGCAAAGGGCTGGCCTCCACCAAAACCAGGGGAGAAGTTTCCGGCGGCGGGAAAAAACCCTGGAAACAGAAAGGCACCGGGCGGGCGAGAGTAGGATCGATCCGCTCTCCCCTATGGAGACACGGCGGGGTGATATTCGGCCCTCATCCCCGGGATTTCTCTTACAATATTCCGGTAAAAATGAAATCCCTCGCCTTGAAATTCGCGCTCTCAGAAAAAGCCAAAGCCCAGGACTTGATCCTTTTGGATTCATTGACCCTGGAAAAGCCCAAGACCAGGGATTTTATAAAGATCCTGGAAACGATAAAAGCCGGCCGGGAGCAGAAATACGTCCTGGTGGTGGCGGACAAGTTCGACGAGAACCTGAGGATCGCCGCGGCCAACGTTGATTTCGCCAGAATCGAACTGGCTTCTAACATCCATACCTTTGAAGTCCTGAAGGCTCATAAACTGGTCATAACTAAAAACGGCCTGCGCGATCT
>JBFZAG010000169.1:0-13040 GCA_041309145.1 Candidatus Omnitrophota bacterium
AAAGCTGGCTACGGTAGCATTACTTGGGTCATTATTCGACATAGAAACCAATAAAGGAACATCGGGAGTAGCGTTGCCGATCCCGACAAAATCAGTGTTATTATTATAAATGTTATTGACAGCGGTTTTGTTCCAGTAAGAATCCTCGCCGCCACCGCCGCCCCCGCCGCCGGCAGACACATTAACCCATTGGGAAGTATTATTATAATAATAAATACTGTTCGTGGAATTATTATAATAGATCACCCCGCGGCTCAGATCAGGTAAGCCGGGAGCAACGGTAGGATTAAGCTTCAAATATTTGTACACTCCGTGCGGGGAAGGGTAATAGGTGGTGATCGTCAACGATTCAGTCTGGTTGGACTGGGCCAGGCAGATTGAACCCGACCACAGAGCGAAAATCCCGGATAATATAATTTTGTTCATGCTGTTTTCTCCCCTGAGCGGATCACTTGCTAAGCAGCGCTCTTAACCCTCGGACCTGGCCTTCCAGCTCTTCTATTTCCCGCTCCTGCGCATTTATCTTTCCGGATAAAGCTTTTACCCCGGCCAGGGAAACCCCGATCGAATCAATAAGATGCAATTCATCTTCCCGGGAACCGGTTTTAAAAAGACGGTTAAAATCTTCGGCGACCGGCCCAATGTGGCTAACGGACTTATCATCCGATTTATACTTCCAGCGGGACACTTCCAGCCGGTCGATCTTTCGCAAGATATCATCGGATCTTATTTTAACGAATTTTTCTTTTAATTTCCGACTGGAAGAAGGACAAACGCAATTTCTCCATGTTCCATTCACATCCCATAATAACCTCCCGGGATTGCCGGAGACAGGAGGAGTGAAATTCCAGCCCGCAGGCCAAGGTACAGAATTAGAGCCAGAGGTCGTTGAACCGCCATACCACCAAGCGCCTGTAGCGTATAGAACGAACTTGGCCTGATAATGATTTTGATACAGATTGCCGTATTGTATATATTCAAAAGGGTCATTTACCCAGCCGCCATTCTGCCAATAAGTGCCGTAAGTCAGATCTAGACAGTTTTGCCAGGGAGAAATATTAAAGAACCCGGTTCTCCGTCCATCGGATGTCCCTCTTACCCCGAGCGCGCCGATACCGCTGTAATTCTGATCAATTTGCAAAGGAAATGCGGGATCTGTAGTCCCGATCCCGACTCGCGGGTTACACTCGGAAACTATAGGATTGCGCAAACGCATTATTTCAGAGTAAGGATCAGTGAAATTCCCGATATTGAACCTGATATGCTGGGTATTGTTGACCGCTAAAAATTCTAGGTTCCCATGGGGGCTTTCAGGAACATACATTACTGAAGTCGCGTTCAAATAGCCGCCGGTATTGGCAGGATAAGCCTTGAAACGCAGATACAGGTCCGGAAAAGCACTTCCGTTATAATGTCTTTTCAGGCCGACAATGTGAGCATTGTTCACATTGTTATCCGTCAACAGAACCGTTAAAGGAGCCTCCGGAGTTTGGGTCCTGATCCCGACAAAACCGGTGTTATTATTATAAAGTCCGTATGGTGGACCGCTGGTCCGGTTCCAATAGGTTCCGTTACCGCCTCCTCCCTCGCCGCCTTTCAGCTCAACCCAGCTATTGCTATCATTATACCAGATACTATCTGAGCTGTTATTGTAATACATCGAACCCGGGCTGGGAGTTCCGGGAGGGCTGTCAGCCGGGCTAAGCTTTAAATACCGGTATACTCCGTGGGGCGAAGGGTAATAGGTGGTGACAGTCAGGGATTCGGTCTGGTTGGACTGGGCCAGGCAGATTGAACTTGCCAGGAGAGCGAAAAAACACAATAATATAATTTTGCGCATTTTATTTTCTTATTTACCGGATCAAATCCTTGCCGAATTGCGCTCTTAAACCCTTAACCTCGCGCTTAAATTCCTCGATTTTCCGCTGCTGGACATTTAATTTCCCGGATAAAGCTTTTACTCCGGCCAGGGAAACTCCGATCGAATCAATAAGATGCAATTCGTCCTCTTGGGAACCGGTTTTAAAGAGCCGGTAAAAATCTTCCGCTATTGGGCCGATGTGAGTAATTGATTCATCTTCGAATTTATAATTCCAGCGGGAAACTTCCAGCTGATTTATCTTCCCCAGGATATCATCCGGGTTTATTCCGATGAAATTCTCTTTTAAAGTCCGGCTGGAAGTAGGACAAATACCGGCTACCCAATATCCCTGCATATTCCACAAATATTCATAGCCATCGCTCCAGTCCGGCGGTTGTATTATATTGCCGGGAGGAAGCGCCCCGTTATAACAATAATAATTCCATATTGCCCCCGGTGAATCCACCTCGCTAACGGAAATGCTGAACTTTGCCCCGGAGTCACTGGTCCTCACCCCCCCTGTACCACCGTCGACGAATCTATAAGGATCATGCATCCATTGACCGTTCCTTAAATAACAGCCGTAGGTCAGATACACGGCACTGCTGCGGGGAGTTATAGTAAAGATGCCGGATCTCAGATCATCCGCGATCCCTCTTAATATGAACGGGCTGTTAAGTTCCGTCTTCGTTTCAACTTGCAAAGTAAATTTTGGATCAGTAGTCCCGATCCCGACCCGGCCATCAGGGGCATTAGTGGTAAGGTGCTCTCCGTTGCGATGGACCAAACGCATTACTTCTCCGCCCTCGCCGGTAGTATTCCCGACATTGAACCGGATATGCTGGTCTTGGTCGCCGGCTGCCAGCTCAAGGACCCGGGGAGGATTTAAAGAAGCATATGCTACTACAGTCGAATCCAGATAGGGGACCGGGGCGTAATTTCTAGGATACATATAAAAGGAAAGCCATTGCTCCAGACCGCTGCCGCTAAGCTTCTTGATAAGTCTGAAGACAACGGGATCGGCTATATCAGTATTCGCAAGCTTGACCTCTAAAGGGAGATCGGGATTATTCATTCCGATGCCCACATTGCCCTGGTTAGTGTTATAAATGTGGTGGGAGCTGGTCTCATTCCAATAACCTCCCCCTCCCCCGCCTCCGCCGGCGGTCAAGTTATCCCACCCCGTCTTTTTATAATAGCGGATTTTATCCATGGAATCATCGTAGTACATCACCCCGGGGCTCAGGAAAGCTTCGCTGGGCTCAGCGTCCGTGGGAGTAAGCTTTAAAGTCCGGTAAACCCCCTGGGGCGAGGGATAGTAGCTGGAAATGGTCAGGGTTTCATTGGAGCTGGATTGGGCAAAGCAGATCGAAAATGCGGACAGAGCAAAAATACAGAATAATACCGTACTCTTCATTTATTTCTCCATTTGGACTATAGTATAATGCAGGTATTTAATCCTGTAAAGTCATTTTAAGCTGGGGTGTTTCGGCGCCTTCTTGAAAAAATAGGAGTTGTCCCCTGTTTTTTAGTTATTGGGCAGGTTGTAATTTTTCATTACTAAGGCGTAGGCGGGCTTGCCGTTACCTTGTATTTTAACCGGGACCCGCGGGCTGTTTTTGCTGACCCAGATCTCGAATTTTTCGGGGATACTCTTCAAATGGTAAGCCTGGAACTTACCGGCTGGAACAGTTATTTCATCTATTGATACCAATTCCAACTTTAATTCATTGGGCACTCGCGCGGTAAACTGCCACCCTATCGCCAGATCAGGATTCCGGCGCAGATAAGAAGCGAGCAGAACAGCATTGTGAATGGGGCCATTCGCCTTGATCGTCTGCTCATTTACTAATTTTACCCCCTTAAACTTCCTGATCACAACGGTAAATTCTTTCTGGTCATATTCTTCTATTATGTATTCCTTCCCCCACAGCTTGGAAATAGTGCGCTCTATCCGGTACGGCAACAAGCCCTCCAGATCGCAATAAATTTTTTCCGTATCCTCAAAAAAAATCACTTTCGTCTTGAACATCACTGCCCTGGCCTTAATTCCGTTGAAATCGACCTCCCCAAGATCTTTATATTCCGATCTTCCAATAGGGCTTACCAGATACAGGATGCTTTCGCCGGTGTAATCATGGGACTCTGTTTGTCCATAGAGCAGAACATTATTCAAAAAAATAGCCGATACTGCAGCCGATATGATAAGCATCGTATTCATCTTCATTTTCTTTAGCAATCCGGTTCTCCTGCCCTGGTGAAACCATATAGAGCCCGCCTTTTACTTTCGGGCTAAACCTAAAAACCCGACTATGCCGGCAACGAACCCGCAAATCAGAAACCAGAGCGCCCTGTCTGTAGGCGCGCCGGTAAAAAAGCGGGAGAAATCGGAACTAGCCGAGTGGTAGGCGTTAAACCCTAAAACCAGCAAAACAATTCCCGCAACCAGGATTGCCAAAGACATACTTTTATTCATGTGTTCTCCGTTTTAGTTTTATTTCCCCGGGCAAAAAAGCTTTCGCGAGCTATTGCTTCTTGCCGATCAGAAAATAAAGCACCATGCCGACAACAGGCAAAATAAGTATCAGAATGATCCACAACGCCTTTTTGCCTGTGTCCATGGGACTTTTGAGAAGATCAACAATGGCGACAATATCCAGAACCAGAATTAACAGCCCTAATACTGCTCCCATATGCCCTCCTTGGCCGGTTTTCGTTCCCTCAGCGAACTAAATCCCGATTCGTTTTACGCTTTTTATTTCATACTTAAAGCAATACGGTCATTTTTCATCCCCGGCAAAACCTCGGCAAAACGCATAACCATGTCGTCAACTGACTTTAGACTATAAATTTTTATATCATCCTGGTTTAGCTTCACCGCGTACCCGGTTTCTTTTTTAATGATCATTTCGATAGTTGCCTCGGTATAATGCTTAGGATCGAATTTTACCTGTTTTAGATCTTTGAGGTCCAAAGAACCCCGGGCTGTACCAGGCAGGTAGATCGTCCCATTAGAAAAATCAACCGCGTAAGCAATGACCCCGGGAATCAGGAAAAACAGCAATCCAATACCATCCAGAACAGCAACCCCTATATCAATTCTCCCGGCTCTCTGTCCTCTGCGCTCTGGATACATAAGAGTCCCGCACCCCGCCAACTGAAAAATTAAAACCGCGCAGACTAAAATATATAACGTTTTCACCGGTTTTTTAACCATTTTTCTCCTTGCCTGACTGCCGTAACGTAAGGCAGGCCTTATTTTCAACTAATCATTATGATCCACGATCTTTTGAATACCTTCCCCCCCGCTCTCTACATCCCTGCCCATGCCCCTCATCGTGTTACAGCCTAGGACCGAGGTCATTAAAAATAAAACTGCGAGCACTAATAAAGAAAATCTTCGCATATCGTTCTCCTTTGTGGGCAAACACGCCACCCCGCGCAATTCTGATCAGCGCGGGGGGCGGTGTTAGTTTTTTATTTATTTTGAAAAGGCTCTTTCAACACAACCTTGACTCCTCCGATAGTCCCTGTTGCCGCCTGCTTTACTTTATCCCCGACTTCTGCGCCGATCTCATATCCGGCTTTTACCGCTCCTGTGGCAGCCTCAGAGACTGCTTTCTCCGCGTCAACTCCCAGATGCTTCGCCGAATGGACAACTCCGCTTATCAGCCCTTGGGTAGCGGAAGCCACATCTCCGCCTGTTTGGGCAGTGGTTTTGATGATCGAACTGGCTAAAGATCCAATCGCTGAATACGCTTCCTCTCCCGTAGCCCCCGCTCCTTTTAACGTTCCTATAACCAAACCCTTCACTCCGTTTTCCAGATTCTTTCCTGTCCCAACGATGCCGCTAATTGCCGCTCCGATAACATCATGCAGCGATTCTATGAGTGACGCCCCGGTTTTTCCGGCTTCTTTTGCCAGATTGCTCACCGTTCCGAAAATGGTATCAGCAACGGCGTTGACGATATCCCCTGTTCCTGTTATCACACTGACGATACTATCCTTTACTGATTCGACAATTCCTTGTTTTGTTGCAGCCATAGCGATCTCCTTTTAAAAACTTTATATTTATTTCTTTGCCAAAGATTCCTCGATGCTCATGTTATTGATCACCTTCGTCACGCCATGGACATCATTGGCCACTTTGGAAGCCATGTCTTTTCCGGCTCCGCTGGTCGCTTTGCCGCTTAATGTAACGACGCCATTGTTTGTTTCGACCCCGGTCTTAAAAGCGCTGGTTGAGTGATGCGTCAAAAGCGCCATCTTGATCTGGGCGGTAATGGATGCGTCATCGATTTTCTCGCTCAAGGTCCGTTTCGGTTCATCTGAAGCTTTAACGATGGTCATTTCGTTCTTCACGTCTTTAACGCCTTTAACATCTTTGGCGTATTCACCGGCCAGATCCTTTTGAGCCTGATTATCGGCATTGCCTTTTAAAGTTACGATCCCGTCGTTTACGAAAACCTGGGTATTGATACTGCTTACATTCCGGTTGTAAAGAAGCGAATATTTCACTTGCAAGCTGATCCATCCGTCAGAATTTTCAGCCGGGCGCTCGTTTTTTAATATCAGTTGATTGTCTACACTTTTGACCCCCGGCAGGCTCGCCACGGTCTCTTTAGCCAATGATTTATGTGATTCTTCAGTGACAGTTCCCGTCAAAGTGACCACGCCATCCATAGACTGGATTTTAATATCGTCGCTCTTTAGAAACGTTTTGAACACGTAGGATTGCTTAGCGGATGATTGAATACGCACATCCGTTTCGGAAGCGCGCACCGACGCGCCCGTGAACAACACAGCCGCGGTTACCGCAACAAGCACTTTCAGACAATTTTTATTCATAGTAAACCTTCCTTTTAGTAATTCTGAGGGTAGAAACATTCTACCCGTTTTTCTTAAACACATCAGCTCTCCTATGCGGCCACTCGCTTTATGAAGCGGGTCAAGCCCACTAAAACCACTGCGCCAACAAGGGCCACTAAGAATGCGCCTACCGAACTACTGGTATATAGCCCCATCGCTCCGGCCATCCATCCGCCAAGCATAGCCCCCACGATCCCGATCACGATGTCTCCGATAAGACCAAACCCCCGGCCCCTGGTGATCAGCCCCGCCAACCACCCGATCAGCCCGCCGATAAAGAGAAACCACACCCAATATCCTAAAGTATTATTTTCCATAGTTTGTTCCCTCCCTGCCTGCCGGTAGGCAAGCTTTTTATTGTTGCCAATTGCCTTTCTATGACTCTTCTCCTTTCTGTGACTCTTCTCCTTTCATTTCAGACTCAACCTTAATAAACGCCTGGTCATTGATTTTACAATTTCACATTATCTTCGCCTTCACAGCCTAATTCCCATACATAACCCTCAATTGTTCTACCGAAGGATAACTCGGGTAATATTCACCCTGCGGCCCGACAAATCCGTTGCCTGATCTTCTCAGCGTTACCGACGTATATCCGCCTCTCGAGTTTGGAATGTTTATTGCCGAAGTTTCCGGATACTGAGGAGGGGTTTGAACTATCACCGGAGCCGGAACCACAACATAGCCGCCCTCGGGTATTTGCCTGTAATAATACCTTTCATCATGGTAGTACGGGGTATTTTCAACTACAACGGTGGTATGTCTTGGCGGGAGGGAACTGATAAAAGCCCCGATAGCCAGAGCGGAAACTGCAAACTCCCATCCAAACCAGCCCCGTCTATACCACCTGCCATCGCGGTAGTAGTGCCTGTCTCCTCTATTGTAGCTCCTGTTATCTACCTTTACGTATCCTTTGTTCCCTCGCCTGTTTCCTCCCCTGTCATCTCCTCGCGCGAATGCTCCCGGGCAAATCAAAGTCAGCATTAAGAAAGTGACTAAAATCATTCTAAATCTCAAGACTTGTTTCAACATATCCGGCCTCCTTAATATAATCCCGCCCGCTTTATCGGATACCCGCCCAAAAAACAGGGCGTGTCGTTATTCTCGACGGGAATCGCCCCGCCTTTCTTCGTTTTTCCAATTGCCGCCTCTTTCTTCCCGCTCATTTTTTTCGCCTTGAGACTTATGTTTAACTTTCGCGGGTGGCCGAACCACAACATAGCCGCCATCAGATCTTGGCCTGTAGTAATGCCTGTTATCATGGTAGTATGGGGTGCCTTTAACTTCAACAATCGTATAGCTTGGCGGGAGAGACTCGATGAACGCTCCGATAACCAGAGCTGAAACAAGAATATCAGCTCCGGACAAACTCCTCCTGTACCACCTGCCATCGCGGTAGTAGTGCCTTTCTCCTCTGTTGTCTCCCCTGACATATCCCCTGTTCTCTCCCCTGTAATCTCCCCGCAAACAGCCGCTCAAGGGAATAAAGAAAAATACCGAAATCAAAATGTAGAAACCTGCCAACATCCGTCTTGCGTATTTCATAGCGCTGACCCTCCTTCTTGTCTTGACCTTATTTTTACTTTTCGCGAAAGATCCGGCTCATCTGCAGCCGATGACATCCGGCGAAGAAAAACCGCTTCGAATGGCGCGGTATCCGCCTTTTGCGAAAAAGCCGGTTCGTCTGCGTCAAACGCTTCGTTGACTTCGGGCCGAAAGCACAGCGCATCATCAAGATAATCCTTTCTTTTATCTTCATGCTGATGGCTGCATTCCGAACACCGCTGCCAATAATTCGAACATCGCAAATGATAACCGCACATGCCCATAGCTATCTCCTTTTTGTTATCAACCGCTTCCGTTTTCCATCCAGGCCATTTTTTTCTTTTCCAGCGCAACGTTGATAAGATCAACCAGCGTCTGGTCATTGAACGGTTTTTGCAAAAACCCCACAGCCCCCGCTATTGAAGCCTGCTCGTTAAGCCCGCCATTTTTATTTGCCGAAATAATAATCACCGGGCGTTTGGATCCTGATGTAATAAGACGCTTTAGCGTTTCCCAACCGTCTAGTCCCGGCATATGGACATCCAGGATCAAACAACCGGCAGCGCTATTAGGCACAGCGCGAAAAAAATCCTCTGCGCAAGTATAGGTATCCACGGTAAACCCGTACGTAACCAGCAGAAGGCTGAGCGCCCGGCATACTGACTCGTCGTCATCAACAATAAAGATCTGTTTCTTGTCTAATGACATTTCTTCACCCCCCTCAGGTTTTGCTTCTTTTAATTTCATAATCTCATTATAGAAGCGCGGGGAACTAAATCAATTGTACCTGGGTATAATCTGAGAATTTGCGGTATCGGAAAGAAATTTCGTCTTTGAAGTGATTAAGCAGAATTTATTCCCGGGGGGAAGTAAGGCCTGTTTTTTGGGCGAAACTGATGAGCTCGGTAACGGTTTTTGCCTGCAGCTTCTGCATGACCCGGCTGCGGTGGACTTTGATCGTCTGAAGGGAAGTTCCCCGCTTGCGGGCGATCTGCTTGCTCAGCATGCCCTTGGCTACGAGCCGGAAAACCTCCAGTTCCCGCGGGGACAGGGTCCGGATGCGCCGCTTGATCTTTGCTATCTCAGTCTGTGCTTTGTTTTGAGCTTTGCTTTTTATGACGGCCGCGGTGATCGCGTTCAGCAGTTTATTCTTAGTAACGGGCTTGGGAAGAAAATCAATAGCCCCTGCCTTCATCCCTTTGACGCTCATCGGGATATCCCCATGGCCGGTGATAAAAATAATCGGGATGCTAAACTTCCCGGCTGCCATTTTCTCCTGCAGGGCCAGCCCGTTGATATCCGGCAGGCGGATGTCAAGCACCAGGCACGCCGGGACCTTAGGGCGCTTGCACCCTAAAAAATCCGCGGAGCGCGTAAACGTCTGAACCTTAAACCCGTGAGATCTAAGCAATAAGGATAGCGCCCTGCATATAGAGACATCGTCATCAACGACATAAACAATGGGCCCGCGATCGCTCATCGAGCATCCTTTATCTCGATTGGTATGGTAAAAGAAAAGGTCACCCCGCGGTCAGGATTATTTTCCGAGTCCAATCGCCCTCCGTGGTCCTCGATAATCGAGCGGCTGATAGACAACCCCATCCCTAAACCATCCGGCTTGCTGGTAAAAAAGTGAGTGAACAGCTTCGGCAGATTTTTCGCGGAGATCCCGCACCCGGAATCCTTTACCGCCACCGTGATCGCCCCGTCATCTTTACGCGATGAGCGGATCACTATTTCCCGGGGGTCGGGGAGATTCCCCATGGCGTCAAAACTATTGCTGATAAGATTAAGGAGGACCTGCTGCAACTGTGTCCGGTCCCCGCGGATAAGCGGAAGCCCGCTTTCAAGCTCGGTTTTTAAAACATTGTGCCTTACGCTGGCGTCGGTTGCGATAAGCGCGACAGTCTCATTGATAAGGGCGTTGATATCCAGCGGATTCATTTCAGGTACGCTCTTCTTTAACAGCGTGCGTAATCGCTGGATCACCGAAGCCGCTCGCAGGTCATCGCTGATGATATACTTAATGATCTCCTCCAGTTTAGGGTCCCTGCCGGCAAGCATGCGTTGGGCGGCCTGGGCGTAGGAAAGAATCGCCGTAAGCGGCTGGCTGATCTCATGAGCCAGGGACGAAACAAATTCCGCGAGTTTTCCTACCCTGGTCACGTGCAAAAGCTCTTCGCGCTGCTCGTCGATCTCCAGCTCTTTCTCGCGCATCAAAGTAATATCTGTCTGGATCCCGACATAATGTGTTACCGCCCCTTTTGCGTCGCGCAGCGGAGCGATGCGCAGCGAATTCCAGTATTTCGTGCCGTCTTTCTTAAAATTAAGCATCTCTCCGTGAAAAGATTTGCCTTTGATTATCGTGTTTTTTATTTCATCGACAATGCGGCGGTCCACATCGATCCCGTAGAATAAGAAATAATCCCGGCCCAGGATCTCCCTTTTTGAATAGCCGGTCATTTTCTGAAACGATTGGTTGGCATAAATAATAGGAAAATCCGCCTTTTGGGCGTCGATAATAAAGATACCGTCGGCGGTAGATTCCATCGCTTTCGTATGGATGTGGATCTGCTCGTCCGACCTTGACTGCTTATTGGCCCCGTTCTTTAATTGCCCGTTTTTCGTCTTCAGCTCGTCAGCCTGCCGGCGGACTATCTCTCCCAGATGGTTACGGGTTTCTTTCAGGTCCGAAGCGCGTCTGGCAAACTTCCGGCGCTCACCGCCAGAGGCGCTGTTTTTCGGTGACAGTTTTTTCTTCTGATTCTTCTTTGTCGTTTTCATATATGGGGTTTTTTGGTCTTTTCTCAGTCAAAAAAAGTTTGAAAATTACCGATTGTTCAAATATATTTTAATCCACACAATAAAACTGTCAAATATTTTTTAGTCCGGTTCCCCGGCAGCCGGAACCCTGGACGCCAGCTCGAAGGAGTCTCTATTCAGCTTCTTGGAATAGCGTTGAGCGGATTTAACTAGCGAAAAGCGTCCCTTAGAGAATCCGCCGCATCGCGGCCCGTGGATCTAATATCGTGCCCTACGCTTCTCCTGAAGAGCGGGCGGTTTCCGGCGATGGCCCAGACAAGAAAAACCGCCAGCAAAACCGCCAAGATACCCGCGGGCTTATATCCCCATGACTTGCTGTACGGCCAGGCCGGAAAAGACACAACGACAAAAACAATCGCGATAAGCAGCAATAAGGTTTCAGCAGACATTTTATTCCTCCTTTTTATTTGCGATAGTTATTCTTTAATCTCAGTTCCGCTTCCAGCCAATTATCCAAGGCGGAACCTCCTCTATCTTGATGAATATGATACGCCAGGAGCTGTACGGAAACATGATGCGCGGCCTCTTTTTTTAGGATATTTTCCGTCCGCATCGGCTCACTGCTTTGATAAGGCTCATTCTCGTGCCGGAACGGCGCCATGCCATGTATTTTCTTATTCATTTGTTTTTCCCTGCTCTCATGATAGCGTTTCCCCATTTTTATCTCCTTTCACCGCAATTGACATACCTCGCCAAATTAAACAAACTAATGCGCTCTTTTTGCTTTGCCAAAAGATCCGATGCCCAGGAAAACACTAAACCGATCCGTCCCGCAAATTCGGATATGTTGCCGGTATCTATTATTTTTTCCGGCTATCGGAACAACTCCAGTATAAAAGATGACAGAATAAAATCAATTGAACCCGGGTATAATAGAAGGAAAAGCCGGCAAAACAATTTTCAAACCTGTTCAATGGCGCGCCTGGAAAAACATCCGCATAGAGTCGAAAAATAAAATTGACGCCGCGTTGAAACAAGATTACAATAAAATAAGATTTGAATTACAGCTTCTAAAAATACCGGCAAAAAAGAGATTTTCATGGAAAAGAAAATAAAAAATATCCGCATTATTATCAATCCCGCTTCCGGGAAAGGCGAATCCATCTTAAATATTATCGATGCGTCCATGAAAGAGTTTGGCATTACGTGGGAAGCGTCGATTACCCACCAGGCGGGCGATGCGATACAGTTTGCGAAGGCTGCCGTCAAAGAAAAGATCGATGCCCTCGCGGTTTACGGCGGAGACGGCACGGTCAAAGAAGCGATCAGCGGCCTGATAGGATCAGAGATCCCTTTGGCTATTTTACCGGGAGGCTCGGCGAATGTCCTGGCCACTGAGCTTGGCATACCCAATGACCTTAAAGAAGCCTGTTCGATTCTGAGTTTTGCCCCGCGGGAAACGAAAACCATCGATGTGGGGCAGTTCGATAAGCGTTATTTTATTTCGGGAATAAGCCTGGGTTTTGAGTCCGATGTCGTCAAAGGCGCAAAGCGCCAGACCAAGAACAGGATCGGCATCCTCGCCTATTTTTGGTCCGCTGTCGCGGCATTAAAAAAAACTGAAAAAGCCGTCTACCATCTAAAAATAGACGGACAGGAACACGAAGTCAAAGGTTTGACCTGCATTATTACCAATACAGGAAATATCGGGTTCAGCAATATATCTTTCGATAAGCATATCGATGTCAGCGATGGATTATTAGATGTCATTGTCGTACGGAAAGTGGATCTCAGCCTGTTTAAGCTTATAGTCGTCACCTTGATTAAACGGGAACGCCCGGACAATTTGGAATTAGTTAAACATTGGCAGGGAAAAGAGATCAGCGTTTCCGCGAGCCCCAAACAAAGAGTTCAATGTGACGGCGAGATGTTAAAAGAAATGCCTCTTCTTATCAAGATCATTCCCAAAGCGATCAAAGTTTTAGTTCCTTCAAAACCGAAA
>JBFZAG010000170.1:0-4062 GCA_041309145.1 Candidatus Omnitrophota bacterium
CGGAAGATACTATGTTAAACATCTGGGAATGGCGGTCGCTTCAACGCGGGATACAGGGATCAAACAAAAGTATTTGAAGCGTCTGAAACTGTTGAAACAGCTTCAGTATTGGATCGACGGGGAAGAAGAAATTGATGAGGCGATAGTTCGTATCCAAGCCGGGTTGCTGGATGACGCGGGCAAATTGGCAAAGATGGAGAATATTGAGCAAGCGCTGAAAAGCGGGAGTAAAGATGAGTATGATCTTTCCGACAACCTACGTAATTACGTGACCCTGGCGATTTCCCTGAAGGAGGAATCGTTGCGGCTGGCTGCGATGCGAGTTCTGACCGCGGTATCAACCGAGGTGGCTAAACATTCACTTCAGTCTCCAGAGTTAAAAAAAGAATTCCAAAACCTTTACACGTCCCTCAACGCGTCACTTAACCGGAAAGAGGATAAACGGGATATAATTGAGCTTCTGTATTCCGAGTTTAAGCAGTCAAAGAAGCAGGCGAACAAAAACCTGGTCGCTGTGTTTATCTCTGATCTTTCTTCGGAATTACTTAAGGAACATGGTCCTCGTCTTGAGCAACTCTATCAAGTTAACCACGCTCGTTTTGCCTCAAGCTACGGCACCAACATCAAAGAACTTCAGCAATCCAATTTCGAGCTGAAAGTCCAACCGCCGCGGGAAGCAGCCCAGCCGCAGCCCAAGGCCGGCCTGGAGGACATCTTCGGCGAAAAGCAGGATGATATGGAAGAGCTGATCAGGCAAAACGGTCCGGCCGGGGCGTACTTGATGTACCATACAAAAGGTGGCTTGCCTGAGGAAATAAAATCAGCGGTCTCGAATATTATCGATTTACTGAAAACAAATGACCCGGAAATGCTGAAAGTCGCGGTTTCCTCCTTTTTAGGCCTTCCGCCGGAATTGGGAGTAGAGCTTTTGAATATGAGCGAACTGAAAAACGCACAAACGTGCTCGCTTTACGCCGAGTTGGGAAAACAATTGCAGGATGAAACCGTGAAAGAAGCGGTAATCGATAAATTGTTTGAGTTTTTTGACGACGAATCAGGCAAGTTGCGCAAAGAGGCGTTGTCAGCTTTGGGGATTGTCGGCGCGGCGTTGGAAAGCGATTCCAAGAAAGGGGAGCTGTTGAAATTTTTGATGGATCCCCCCAAGGATAATTATCCGGAATCCAGGTTAATGGGAAAAGCCCTGGGGGCTATAGCCGGGTCATTGCCAGACGAGTCTAAGAAGAAGGAATTACTTATAAAGTTGACCAAGCTGTTCCCAAAGGAAAATAAAGATGAAGTGTGTGCTTTCGCTTTCGCCGCCGCAGGCTCCTTAGGCGCATCGCTGAGGGACGAGGTTGACAAAGTATCACTGTTGCACACCTTAAAGAACTATAGGCTTTTTCGAGATGATCTCGCCGTGGATGAGCTGGTCGAATCTTTCGGGATTATTTGCGCGTCTTTGCAAGACGATTCCATGAAGGAAGTCTTTACCAAGACATTGGATTCCTGGAGATCGCGCGGCCGGGAAAGGTTCAGGGTATTCGGTGAGGCCACAGACGCCTTAAGCCTTATTGGAACGTCATTCAAGGATGAATCCAGAAAAGAAGCCTTGCTGGAGATGATGTGGGGGATGAAAAAAGAGAATTGGGAAGTCGAAAGCACGTATATTTCATCGCTAAGGGAGCAGCTTAAGCCTTTGAGCATTATCGAGGCTTCTTTACAGGATGAGGCTAAGAAAGAAGCTTATCTGGATAAATTAACACAGCAGTTCGAAGATAAAAATTGGGCGGTTCGCAGGGATTCGGTCGACGCGTCCGCAATAATAGGAGCGGCTTTAAAAGACGAATCCCGCAAAGAGGCGTTGATCGATCTATTGATAAGTAAATTGGCGGATGAGAAACAGGATGTCCGCGATGAAGCGCTCTTATCCGCGGTAAAAGTCCTAGCGTCATCGCAGGATGAATCCAAAAAAGAGGCTCTTCTGGATAAGATCATGGGTGATCCCAGTAATAAATTTGATACCGGTATAACAAGAAATCGGGCCGAATACGCCGGGATCATCGGAGTGACATTGCAGGATGAGGCAAAGAAAGAAAAGCTGGTTGATGACTTGGCCGGCATGTTTAGACCAGAAAGTATCCGGTCCTGGTCAGCGGTAAAGGCTTTCGGAGCGGTGGGAGCGACTCTTAGCGACGCCTCCAAGAAAGAAGAAATGCTGACCATATTGAGAGATTCATTCGGGGATGAGGATCTTGATCGTGTAGCGAAGGAAACTTATTCCAAAGTTCTGGTTTCGATCCTTAAGTTGCATCAGGCGGAATTGGTTTCAACCTACGCAACCAATCAAAAGCGTTTTGCCTCCACCTACGGCACGAACATCAAAGAGCTTCAGCAGTCCAATTTCGAGCTGAAAGTCCAGCCGCCGCGGGAAGCGGCCCAGCCGCAGCCCAAAGCCGGCCTGGAGGACATATTCGGCGAAAAGCAGGATGATATGGAAAAGCTGATCAAGCAGTACGGCCCGGCCGGGGCGTACCTGAGGTACCATACTCAGGGAGAATTACCGGCATCAGTCCGGATGTTGGTTGACAAGGCCGGAGATTTCCTGAAAAAAGATTTTGAGATCTTCACTGTCCCGACAGAGGTAATGACTGAGATGCTTGACGGTTTGCCCGCGGACCTGGCGCTGGAGATATGGAAGATAATCGATTTTTCCAGTCACAAAGCATTTGGAAAATGGGGGACAATTGCCCAAAATGTATCTGAAGACCAGAAAAAACTTGAGGTTTTGGAGCAAATCCAAAAAGAGTTTGTGCCTATGCGCGAGGACTATAGCTATTACGGGATCACATCTTTATATATAGAACTGGCAGCCAGCCTAAGCGATGAGCAAAAAAAGTCAGAGATATTGGCCCAATTCGCGGAGTTGCTCACAGGAATACTCAAGCACAGTAATCATAAATTTCGCGAGAAGGCAGTGAGAGCTCTTAACCTGTTAGTGGATGTTTATAATAATGACGCGGATAAACTTGAGCTCTGGTCCAGGATCGTCCCTTTGTTTAATGATAGCAGTTTTGAGGTATACAGGGAAGCCGCTGGTTTTACGCTTAAGTTAGCCAAAGACTTGAAGAATGAGGAAAGTAAGATCAAGGTCCTGGATGAATCTATTAAGCTGCTAAAACATATGGATTCGTATGTCCGTAACGATGCGGTGGCTATTGTCAGTTCGATCACAACCGGCCTTGTTGATCAGCAGCGAAAGCCGCAAGTAATAGAAAGCCTTGCGGAACTGTTCAAAGACGCGTCGATTGTTCGTTCTAGTGCATGCAGGAATTTTGCCGATTTGGCGGCTACTCTTGAGGATGACAGTAAGAAAGAAGAAGCATTAATCAGGATTGCCGAGGCTTTCGGAGATAAGGACTGGTGGTATGTGAGCGAGGAGGCAGCGAGCGGATACGCGCGGATCGCCGGGAGCCTTAAGGATCAGCGCAAGAAACTCAAAATATTGAACGGACTGGTCAAGATGTTCGAGCCCGGATATTCGCAAAAACTGTTGGGGATGTTGAAAAATGACCAGAAAGATCTGCGCCGGGAAGCAATAAGCGCTTCCAGCATCCTGGTAAGCGGCCTGGGCGATGAAGAGAAAAAGCAGGAGTTACTGGATAAGCTTAAGCCGCTTTTTACAAAACAAAACAAATATACGCATCAGGAATTAATGAAAGGCGCGGGCCGGGTGGCAGTTAGCTTCAGCGATGAGCAGCAAAAATTAGAGGGAATAAAGGAACTGATCGAGGCGTTAAAAGACAGCGAACAGCATATCTGCACGGCGGCAGCAATGGCCTTGTCTGAGGTGGCAGAAAGCCTGCGGGATGAGAATAAAAAAATGGAGTTTCTGGTTTTGCTGGATGAGGTTTTGAACAATCCCGCGTATAGCGGATATCCCCAAGCGGTCTATATTTTAGGAAGGGTTGCAGCCGGTTTAGGCGATGAGCAACAAAAGATGAAGGCGTTGACCCGGATCTTCGGATTTTTCCAACATGGCGATCATGAGGTGCGCGAAGAGGC
>JBFZAG010000171.1:0-3287 GCA_041309145.1 Candidatus Omnitrophota bacterium
TGACGACGTGGTTATGGGAGCGCTGCCGTTTTTCCATTCTATGGGGTTTACCGCGACGATGTGCTTTCCGCTGGGAGTAGGCAGCGGCGTTGTGTATCACGCCAATCCCATGGACGCGTCCATTATCGGTAAACTGGTCGAGAAATATAAAGCGACCATCATTATGGGAACTCCGACGTTCCTTTCGGCGTACATCCGGCGCTGCACTCCGGAACAATTCAGGACTATACGTTACGCCATCGCCGGAGCCGAAAAATTAAAGCAACAGCTTTCCGACTCGTTTTACGAGAAATACCATGTGGTGCCTTTCGAAGGGTATGGCGCTACCGAGCTATCTCCTTTGGTGTCGGTGGGATTTCCGGATTATGCCGACGCCAAAAAATTGATCACCCAGATCGGGTATAAAGCCGGAAAGGTCGGCCATCCTATCCCGGGAGTAGTGGTTAAAACCGTGGATCCGGATAGCTTCGCGCTCAAAGGAGTGAATGAAGAAGGGCTTCTTTTAGTCAAGGGAGCGAACGTTATGAAGGGGTATTTAAACAAGCCCGATAAAACCGCGGAGGTGATCAAAGAGGGATGGTATATTACCGGGGATATCGCTACCATCGATGAAGACGGGTTTATCCATATTACCGACCGATTGAGCCGGTTCTCGAAGATCGGGGGAGAAATGGTCCCGCATATCAAGATCGAAGAGAATATCATGGAAGTTATCGGAGCGACTGAGCCGGTGTGCGCGGTGACCTCGGTCAGCGACGAAAAAAAAGGCGAGAAGCTGGTGGTTTTGTATTCCATTGAGATGGATGTTGAAGCGGTCTGGTCCGGGCTGGCTCAAAAGGGGCTGCCGAACCTTTGGATACCGCGCAAGAATAATTTTTATAAAGTCGACTCTATCCCGGTTCTAGGGAGCGGCAAAGTCGACCTGAAAAAAGTCAAAGAGCTGGCTCAGCAATTAGTGGCTTCGGATAGCAATCCTGAAGGGGAATAGCTTGAAAGAAATTCAAAAAGGTAATCTTCATACCCGGGACAAGGTGGCGATCGCCTATGAGCATGACCTGCGCGGTTTTGATCGCCTGGTCATCGTTTGTCCCGGTTTTTTCAACAGCATGGGCAACCGCTGGATGCGCGCGGCTTTGAATATCCTGGGCCGGGAGTACGATACTTTTATTTTTGATTTTCGCGGCCACGGCTTGAGCAAGGGGAAGTTTTTGTGGACCGCCAGAGAGCATCTGGATCTGCAGGCTGTTCTCGAGCATATAAAACAATTCGGGTATTCCAAGATCGGGATACTGGGTTTTTCTCTGGGAGCGGCGGTCTCGATAAATACGATGAGCCGGATGGCCGGCGCGGACAGTATGGCGCTCGTCAGCACGCCATTGGGCTTCTGGGATATAAATTATCATTTCTGGGAGCCGGAAATGTTTTCCGACCTTAAGGATAATTTTGAATGCGGCTGGGAAGGGAAGGGCGCGCGAACCGGAAATATGTTCCTGCGCAAGCCAAGGCCATTAAGCCAGATCAAGCACATTAAAAACGTTCCGATCATGTTCTTGCACGGGACTAAAGATTGGATAATCAAAGATTATCATTCTCAAAGATTATATGACGCGTATGATGTTGAAGACGGCAAGAAAAAACTGGTTTTGATCAAAGGCGGCCTCCATGCCGAAAGGCTGATCCAGTACCATAGGGAGGAGATCGAGAATTTGATCCTGGGATGGTTCCGCAAAACATTGGGGGGAAAATGAAAGAGCAAGCTGTGGCGTTTATACAGGTCATTTTTACTTTGTTCATGTATCTGTTGGCTATTCTGATCATCGGGTTGTCCATTTTTCCCGGAGTAATGCTTTGTTTATATGTCTGGAATATATGCGCAAGCTGCCCGATCATGCTGCGGGTGTTATCGTTGAGCGTGAGTTTCGCGGCCGCTTATTTTATCTATGGTTTTTGCGTGATCTTAGTTTCCGGCTTTGTCCGGGTACTGTTCGGATTGACGCTGGCTGAGGGAGAATATCCGCTAGCTTCATTTGGGTCTTTAAAATGGGTGTTGACCAACGGCCTGGTGCAGCTGGTGGCCAATACTTTCATGGATTTCATGATCTTAACTCCGTTCATCACTTTATTTTTCAGATTGATGGGAGCAAAGGTAGGCAAGAACGTGCAGATCAACTCTAAATATTGCGCGGACCTCTCATTGTTAGAGCTGGAGGATGGCTCGGTCATCGGAGGCCATGCCACGGTGATCGCTCACTCTTTTGAAAGAGGGCGGCTGATCCTGAAAAAAGTGAAGATCGGTAAGCAAGCCGTGATCGGATTGAATTCCGTAATTTTGCCCGGCTGCCAGATCGGAGAAAGGGCTTTGATCGCGGCCGGAGCGGTATTGCAGAAAAATACCATAGTTGAGCCGCGCAACGTTTACTTCGGCGTCCCGGCCATGTCGGCCAAAGACCGGCATAAAATAGTTTAAAAATCTTGATAATGCCCGTAAATTGCCTATAATAAACATATGGAAAAATTCAAAGTCACATTCAAGCCTGATAATAAAACGGTGACGGCGGAGAAGGACCGGACGATCCTTTCCGCGGCGATCTCCGCCGGGGTGAACATAAATTCTCCCTGCGGAGGGGACGGGGTTTGCGGGCGATGCAAAGTGAAAGTCACAAAAGGCAAGGTGGTTTCCCAGCCTTCGGGGCTGATCTCGGAAGAAGACCGGAACAAAGGGATCTATCTGGCCTGCATTACCGCGGTTTTAAGCGACCTGGAGGTGGAAGTTTTGGCCGAGGCCAGGTTGGATTCTGCCAGGATCTCCCAGGCCGAAGAGATCGAATACCAGGAATCGCAGTTCAAGGAGTTTAAGCGCCAGGCTTTGACCAGAAAAGTTTTTCTGGAACTGCCCCGGCCGAACCTGCAGGACAATATCAGCGACCTGGACCGGATCGTGCGCGAGATCGGAAAAATCGAAGATCTTTCCGGGATCCAGACTTCTTTAGCCAATATCCGTTCTTTGTCGAAGATCCTGCGTGATTCGGATTGGAAGGTCACGATAACTATCGCCAAAAAGAACAATGTTCCGGAGATCATTCAGGTCGAACCCGGAGACACGTCAAAGAATAATTACGGCTTTGCGATCGATATCGGGACCACTACGGTTTCCGGGCAGCTCGTCGACCTTAATACCGGCCGGATCCTGGGCACAAAAGCCACTTATAACCGCCAGGCCAGCTACGGGGCTGACGTGATCAGCCGGATCATTTACGCGGAAAGGGAAGAGGGGCTGGAAACTCTTC